>DATBQE010000198.1:0-11802 GCA_036561005.1 Burkholderiaceae bacterium
TACGTCTTGGCCCAGCCCAAGCCCCAGGCCAGCGTAGCCGAACCGAACAACAGCCCGAGATAAGTTACCACCAGCATGGGGTCGACGTGTTCGCCGTTTTGATAGGGGATCAGAACCGTGTCCATCAGCGGTTTGGTCAAATATGGCGTCACCATATTGGCTGCCGTGCCGATCAATGTCAGGACCAGGCCGAGCGACAATTGTTTGCGGTAGGGGCGGGCAAAGCGCCACAGGCGAAACAGGGTCCACGTCGAAGGGGGCGTGTGGATGACTTTCTTGCACACCGGGCATTCATCCTGGTCCGGTTCCAGCGGCGCCTTGCAACTGGGGCAGACGTCTTGTTCGTCGCGTTCGATGGGTTTGCCGGTGACCTGGCTCTCGCGCTGCAGGACGTATTGATCGAGCAGGCGGATGGCGAGCAGATTGTGTCCCAGCGTGAACCGCCAGGCAGCAAGCCTGCCGCTCTCGTCGCTCAATTCCAGGTGGCCCACGCCGGCATGGTCATGATGCTTCAAATGCAATTGTTCGCGCACGGTCCATGCCTGCCACGCCGTTTCGCCCGGTGCACGGGCAAGAATGCGCTTGTCCGTCAGAACCAGCAAGCCCCGGGAAAAATGTAATTTTGCATCCAGGTCAACCTCAACGGCGGTGACAACGTTCTCTCCTGCGACGAGCTGCGATTCGACTTCAGCACGCCAGAGATCTGGCAGATCGATATGCGCGGGGTCGGAGGCGGGAGCGGGTAGAGTCATCTTGGAATGCGATTAGAGTAGAACGTAAAAAAATTGAAATTATGACCACATGCCCGATTAGTAAAAATGTCACCTCGGTCAATAGAGGCAGTATTTTGACTCAGAGCAACGAATCACGAAAGTTACAAATTGCGGTATTCTCTCGAAAGTGCCAAGTCTGACGCTAACGGGATAGGTATTAAAAGAACAAAGGCGCGGACGGAAGTATACCGCAAGAGCCGGGTCAGCCCGTGCTCGATAAATGGTCGCCCCTTCGCCTCAGCCCTCAAAGGTGAGCAAGCCGACAACTTTGTCGAATGTTATTCGTTGTGCGCACCAGGAAGACCTGCCTGACGGGTCAAATAATTTAAAACTTGACAATATGACCAAGAAGAAAGAGATCGAAGTGCTGCGCGTCATGCATTTGCGCGGGCCGAACATTTGGACTTACCGCCCCGTGATTGAGGCATGGCTCGACATCGGTGAGCTGGAAGACCATCCATCGAACACGATTCCCGGCTTGACCGAGCGCCTGACGACGTGGCTTCCCGGCTTGATCGAACACCGTTGTGGTGTCGGCGAGCGCGGCGGTTTCGTATTGCGGCTCAATGAAGGTACGTGGGCCGGTCACATCCTGGAACATATTGCACTTGAATTGCAGAATCTGGCAGGCATGCGCACGGGCTTTGGCAAGACACGCAGCACATCGGTGCGCGGCGTCTACAAGATGGCTTTCCGCACCCGCCAGGAAAAAGTCGGACGCGCAGCACTTGCTGCGGCACGCGACTTGCTGATGGCGGCCATCGAGAACAAGCCGTTCGATGTCGCGCAATGCATTGTCGGTCTTACCGACATGGTCGACTCGTATTGCCTCGGACCGAGCACTTCCCATATTGTCGAAGCGGCAACTGAGCGGAGAATTCCTTCGATTCGGCTGACTGAGGGCAATCTGGTCCAACTGGGTTATGGCGCGCGCCAACGTCGGATCTGGACGGCCGAAACCGATGAAACGAGTGCCATTGCCGAAGGCATCGCCAGCGACAAGGACTTGACCAAGTCCATGCTGCAATCCTGCGGTGTCCCGGTGCCCGAGGGGCGCATGGTCGATGACCCGGAAGATGCGTGGGATGCGGCGGAGGATATCGGCTTGCCGGTCGTGGTGAAACCCTATGACGGCAACCATGGCCGTGGTGTATCGCTTGACCTGAGAACACGCGAAGACGTGATCGCCGCCTACCATCTGGCCGACCGCAAGGGCGGCGGCGTCATGGTGGAGAAATTCATTGCCGGCAATGAGCACCGGCTGCTGGTCGTCGGCAAGCGCGTGGTCGCCGCCGCCAGCGGCGAGACCGCCTGGGTCACGGGCGACGGCAAATCGAACATCATCGAATTGGTCGATGCGCAAATCAACACCGATCCGCGCCGCGGCACGACGGAAGATTCGCCGCTCAACGCGCTGGCGCCGGAAGTCGGCGCAGAAATCATCCTGGAGCTGGAACGCCAGGCAATGACTGCCTATTCCATTCCGGCGGACGGCCAGAAAGTGCTGATCCAGCGCAATGGCAATGTGGCGTTCGACGTCACTGATCGCGTCCACCCAAGCGTCGCCGCCAAGGCGGCACTGGCCGCGCGGGTGGTGGGCCTCGATATCGCCGGCGTCGACATGGTGCTGGAAGATGTATCGCGCCCGATTGACGAGCAGCGCGGCGCGGTCATTGAAGTCAATGCCAGCCCCGGTTTGCTGGCCCATTTGAAGCCCGCCGGCGGCGTGCCGCGCGCAGTCGGCCCGGCCATCATGGAACACCTGTTCGGCCCCGAGCAAAACGGCCGCATTCCCATCATCGGTGTTGCAGGTTCGGTTGGAACCAATCTCATCACGCGGCTTATTGCCTGGCTGATCCAGGCCACCGGCAAACATGTGGGGCTGGTTTGCAGTGAAGGATTATTCCTCGATAACAGGCAGGTGGAAAAGGGTAATTGCGCCAACTGGACGGCCGGTCAGCGTTTATTGATCAACCGTTCGGTCGAGGCGGCGGTTTTTGAAAACGGCGCGCGCATGATATTGGCTGAGGGCCTGGTCTACGACAAATGCGCCGTCGGTGTGGTGACCGACATGCGCGGCCATGAAGAACTGGGCGAATTCTATATCGACGAGCCCGATCAAATGCTGAAGGTGCTGCGCACCCAGATCGACGTGGTGCTTCCCGACGGCTGCGCCGTACTCAACGCGGACGATCCTTTGGTCGTCGAATTGGCCGAACTGTGCGACGGCAAGGTGATCTTCTACGGTACATCGCCTCAGATCCCTGCGCTTGCTGCGCATCGCAACGCCGGCGAACGCGCGGTATTCCTGCACGATAACAGCATCGTGCTGGCCACCGGAACAGAGGAAACGATCCTGCTTCCGTTGTCCTCGCTCAAGCCAACCAAGCGGGCGCAGCCGGAGAGCGTATTGGCGGCAGTGGCTGCTGCGTGGGCGCTCGGCGTCACGCCGGAATTGATCAGTGCAGGCTTGATGACGTTCGAATCAAAACTGAAGAAACCCAACTATTAGAATTTACAGGACCTAGTCTTATGGAAGTCACACGGATTCGCGCGTTACGGGGCGCAAATATCTGGAGCCATCACACCTCGATCGAGGCGATCGTGACGTGCTCGCCCGACGAATGTGCGATCGGCAAACTGCCTGGCGTCGACGAGCGCCTGCGCGATCGTTTTCCGCAAATCAGCCCTTTGCAACCGCATCGCAAGGACGACGCCGTATCGATGGCACATGCGCTGGAATTGGCGGCGCTCGGCCTGCAGGCGCAGGCAGGTTGCCCGGTTACCTTCAGTCGAACCACGCAGACCTTCGAGCCGGGTGTGTTCCAGGTCGTGGTGGAGTACACCGAGGAAGCCGTAGGGCGCCTCGCCCTGAAGCTCGCTGAAAGCCTGTGCCAGGCGGCATTGGCCGATACGGCATTCGACCTCACTGCGGCGTTGGCGGAACTGCGCGAACTCGATGAAGACGTGCGACTGGGCCCAAGCACGGGTTCCATCGTCCAGGCCGCGGTTGCGCGTAATATCCCTTACCGTCGCCTGACCAACGGTAGCCTCGTGATGTTCGGCTGGGGCAGCAAGCAGCGCCACATCCAGGCTGCGGAAATCGACCGCACCAGCGCCATTGCCGAAGCGATTGCGCAAAACAAGGAGTTGACCAAGACCCTGTTGGCAGCTGCCGGCGTGCCGGTGCCGGGCGGCCGTTCCGTGGAAGATGCGGACGATGCATGGGCAGTTGCCTGCGAAATCGGATTGCCGGTTGTCGTGAAGCCGAAGGACGGCAATCAGGGCAAGGGTGTGACCGTCAATGTGACAACGCGCGAGCAACTGAACCTGGCCTATGCGGCTGCCAAGGAGTTCCGCGACAGCATCATGGTGGAGCGCTACATCCCCGGTGACGATTTCCGCCTGCTGGTGGTCGGCGGCAAACTGGTTGCCGCGGCGCGGCGCGATCCGCCCCAGGTCATTGGCGACGGCAAGCATTCCGTGCGCGAACTGGTCGAGCAGGTAAACCTCGATCCGCGCCGTGGTAGCGGCCATGCCACCTCGCTGACAAAAATTCGTTTCGACGATATCGCCTTGTCGAGCCTCGCGACGCAAGGTTACAACGCCGATTCCGTACCGTCCAAGGGACAGCGCGTCAAGTTGCGCAACAATGCCAACCTGTCGACCGGCGGTTCCGCTACTGACGTGACCGACGACGTGCATCCTGAAGTGGCGGCGCGCGCCGTGGCGGCAGCGCAAATGATTGGTCTCGATATTTGCGGCGTGGACGTCGTATGCGAAACCTTGCTCAGGCCAATTGAAGACCAGGGCGGCGGCATTGTAGAAGTCAACGCGGCGCCGGGTCTGCGCATGCATTTGTCGCCTTCATACGGCAAGGGCAGGGCGGTCGGCGAAGCCATTATTTCGGAAATGTTCGCCGATGGCGAAGACGGGCGAATCCCCGTCGTCGCGGTCACAGGCACCAACGGGAAGACCACGACGGTCCGCCTCATTGCGCACCTGTTTGCGCAAAGCGGCTTGCGGGTCGGCATGACCAATACCGATGGCGTGTATATCCAGGGCGAGCGGATCGATACCGGTGACTGCGCAGGACCGCGCAGCGCGCGTAACGTATTGCTGCATCCGGATGTCGATGCGGCCGTTTTTGAAACGGCACGCGGCGGCGTGTTGCGCGAAGGCCTGGCCTTCGACCGTTGCCAGGTCGCCGTGGTGACCAATATCGGCACGGGTGACCACCTCGGCTTGAACTATATTACGACGCTCGATGACCTAGCTGTCTTGAAGCGCGTGATTGTGCAAAATGTCGCGGAAAATGGCGTGGCAGTTTTGAACGCGGCCGATCCCATCGTGGCCGCCATGGCGGAAAACTGCCATGGATCGGTGACTTTCTTCGCCCATGACAGGAAAAACCCCCTTATGACGACCCACAAGGCGCAAGGGCATCGCGCCGTGTATGTCGATGGCGAGGCCATTGTCGCGGTCGAGGGCAAGGCGCAATTCAGGGTTCCCTTGATCGACGTGCCGATTACGCATAACGGTCGTATCGGATTCCAGGTGGAAAACGTGATGGCGGCGGTCGCCGCTGCCTGGGCCGCGGGCATAGATTGGGACGATATTCGTGCCGGTTTGAAATCCTTCCAGAGCGACACCGACAACGCACCGGGGCGCTTCAACCTGTTCAATTATCGCGGTGCGACTGTGATCGCCGATTACGGCCACAACCCCGATGCCATTTCAGCGCTTGTGCAAGCGGTGGAAACCATGCCGGCCAAGCGCCGCTCGATTGTCATCAGCGGCGCGGGCGACCGGCGCGACGAAGACATCCGCCAGCAAGGCGTGCTTGCAGGCGAGGCATTCGACGACGTACTGTTGTATCAGGATCAATGCCAACGCGGCCGTGAGGATGGCGAAGTGCTGCGTCTGTTGCGCGAGGGCCTGGTCGACGCAAAACGCACCAGCAATATCGAGGAAATTCGCGGGGAATTCGTGGCAATCGACCGCGCATTGGACAAACTGGAAAGTGGCGATCTATGTTTGATCCTGGTCGATCAGGTGGAAGAGTCGCTCGGCTACATCGCCACGCGCGTTGCCCAAGCGTGAGGCGGCGCAACCAGCCTCGCCCCAGGAGGCGCAATGTCTGAACAAGCAACAATTCATTGGCAGGAAGACGGGCAGGAACGATCGGCTCTGTGGCGTTCGGAAAGCGGCGCTGCGCCGCCAAAGAAAGTGCAAATCGCCGATGACCGCTTGACCGCCGACGCGGCATATCGCCTTGCCAGCGAAGGAAGCGCCTTGCTGTGGCGTGGCGATTATCACAATGCACGCCAGTTGCTGCAGGCCTTGGCGCGCCGTTGTGACCGCAAGCCGCCGAAGGCAGCGGCAAATCCTACCGAGGCGTTTCATTTTCATCGCCAGGCACAGTCGCATCGCGCCCGCATATTGGGCACCATACTGCTGCCATGCGACGAGAATTATGAGATTCCATTGCGCCGTGCGCCGGACGTCAGCGAGGCATGCATCGAAGCCTATGGCGCCCCTTCGGGCCCCTTTGTCGTCTCCCTAAGGGAAATCCAGGGCCTGATCGGCGCACATGAGTGGCGTAAGAAAGGCGTCGACATAGCAGCAGTCGGCAGCCGCATTCACCCTCACTACGGTGTTTTTTCTCCAATACGCGGCGAATACATCGAACTGGTAGCCAATGCACCCTTGCCGGCGAAGTCTTTGGCGTTCGATATCGGCACGGGAACCGGTATTCTGGCCGCCGTATTGGCCCACCGTGGCGTCGCACGCGTCATTGCCACCGATTGCGAAGCGCGCGCGCTTGCCTGTGCACGCGACAACATCGCGCAATTGGGATTGTCAAGGCAAATCGATATCGTCAAAGCTGACCTGTTTCCGCCGGGGCGGGCGCCGCTGATCGTGTGCAATCCTCCCTGGGTGCCGGCACGGGCGAACTCACCGCTGGAACATGCCGTCTATGACCCGGACAGCCGCATGCTGCGCGGTTTTCTTGCCGGACTGGCGGCGCATCTTGAACCGAATGGGGAAGGCTGGCTGATCTTGTCCGATCTTGCCGAACATCTTGGATTACGCACGCGTGCCCAACTGCTCGCCCTGATCGAGGCGGCTGGCTTGCGTGTCGTTTCGAAGTCCGACATCAAACCATATCACCCGCGTGCATCGGATCAAACTGACCCGCTACATGCGGCGCGCTCGGCCGAGACCACCTCGCTGTGGTGCCTGAAAGCACATTGACCCTGAAAATGACCATGAACAAACCAGCACGAATCCTCACCTTCAAATGCAGCAAATGCAGCAAACCGGTCAAGGTTTTCCTGCAAGCAGTTTCCGCCTGTTCCCATATTCAGCCTTATCAGGGAATTTGTGCGTGCGGCGAGGTGTTGCGATATGCAACCGGGCAAAAACAAATGGTCGAATCGTTCATAGCAGACGGTACATTGGCACATCACCATTGAAACGCGAAGGTATTGACCGAATGTAGTGGCACGCTATTGACCTTTGGTCAATTTAAAGAACATTCTTCCGACACTTTCTGCGTGAGGCTTGCCTTTAGGAAAGTCCCAGCCTTATGATAGGCTCAGTTTCACTGCACATTGCGCATTGAACATTATGTACAGTGGAAGGCGTTTGCCGTTATTCCATAATCAGCCAATACTTCCGGTCAGATTGACATTTGCATGTTCTCCTTCGCTTCGATCAGCCACATATCCTCTTCGCGCCGCTGGATCAAAGTTGTGCTGCTTTATTTTTGCGCATTTTTGTTCCTTGGACTGTTGGGGGTGATGCGCCTGCATGTCCTTTCTTCGCTACGATCCCAAGTTGCAGCCGAAAGTCTGTATTCGAAATCGCAGAAGGATGCCGTCACCAGTTTGCTCCAATACGCCGAGAGTTCCAACGATCATGATTTCGGTGTCTACGAGGAGAAGATCGCCCTCCCGTTTGCCAATCTCGCAGCCCGTGCCGAAATGGAGCGTGAGGAACCCGATTATGCGGTCGTGCGTAGATATCTACTGGCTGCGGGCAGCAACAAGGACGATATCGACGATGTTCTCTTCACATACCGATTCGCGCGCCTGATCGATCTGTCGCCCAAAGTTACACCGATCTGGCGCGACACCGACGTACAGTTGGTGCGACTCGATGCAGAAGCACACCATCTGCATGACCTGCTGCGCACGGTCAATCCCGACCAGACCGCCGTGCATGCCGTCGTTGCGCGCATCAGGCATATAAATACAGCTCTGGCCGACCTGGAATATTCGCTTTCAGCGAAATTGTATGAAGTCGCGCACGGAGCGCAACACAAATTGCTGGTTGCGAGCTGGACCATTGCCTCAATCTTGCTGCTGACCGGCTTGCTCATCGCACGCTCGATCTGGGCGAAGCAGGATAAATTGGGTGAAGCATTGCGCGTCAGCGAAGAACGGCTGCGTCTTGCAATGATCGGCAGCAATGACGGCCTGTGGGACTGGGATATCGTTGGCGATAGCGTGTACTTTTCACCGCGCCTGCTGGAACTGCTCGGGGTGGAGAACAGCGTAATGCAAAATGATTCGGGCATGTTCCATCGATTCGTGCATCCTGCCGATTTGCCGCGCATGCGAGGGCAATTGATCGCACATCTGCGCTACGAAGCGCCCTACGATTCGGAATTCCGCATCGTCATTGCCACGGGCGAAGTGCGTTGGGTTCGTTCGCGTGCACAATCTGTGCGCAACAGCGATGGGATGGCCGTACGCATGGCCGGTTCGATCACCGACATCACCGAGCGTCGATTGGGTGAGGAATTGCTCTACGCAGAAAAGGAGCGCGCGCAGGTGACGCTGGAGTCGATCGGCGATGCAGTAATCACTGCCGACGTCAACGGAAAGATCGAATATCTCAACCCTGCGGCAACGGCCATTACCGGATGGTCAGTACAGGACGCAAAAGGGAAGGCCACCGACGAAGTGTGCTCGCTTATTGAGGAACATTCACGGGAGAAAGTGCTTACGCCTTTCGGTCGATCCGGCCCCAGGTTGAAGGCGCGCGAGGTAGAAACAAATTTGCTCCTGATCGGCAAGGATGGCCATGAAGTTGCCGTCAACCGTTCAGTCGCGCAGATCAGAAATCGCGCTGCGCAAGTCATCGGCACGGTTTTCGTCCTGCATGACGTGAGCAAGGACAGGGCGTATGCGACGCATTTGTCTTTCCAGGCCAATCACGACGAATTGACGGGCCTGATCAATCGGCGCGAATTCGAGCGGCGCGTGAGCATGTTGTTGAATGGCCCATACGGTGAGCGCAGACATTCCATGCTGTATCTCGATCTCGACCAATTCAAGATTGTCAACGACACATGCGGCCATCTGGCCGGCGACGAACTGTTGAAGCAATTGGCGGAATTACTCAGGGCTAAATTGCGCCAGAACGACACGATTGCGCGTCTCGGAGGCGATGAATTCGGCGTGCTGCTCGAAGCATGCCCAAGCGCGCCTGCACACAGGATTGCCGACGTTTTGCGCCAGACGGTCAGTGACTTCCGATTTGTCTGGAAGGATCGAATTTTCCCGATTGGTGCCAGTATCGGGCTGGTGACGTTCGGCGACCAGCCGGCCACGCTGGCCGATATATTGCGCATGGCCGATGCGGCCTGCTATCAAGCGAAGGACAATGGCCGAAACCGGATTCACATATTTTCCTCCGAAGACAAGGAATTGGCTCAGCGGCATGGCGAGATGGGCTGGATCGGACGGATCCGCCAGGCACTTGAAGAAGATCGTTTTGTCCTGTATTCGCAAGAGATTTTATCGCTGGACGAACATCGTCCGGGCGGCAAGGATACCAAGTTCCACTACGAAATCCTGCTGCGCATGCTCGATGAAGGCGGTAACGTGATTCCACCTGTTGCGTTCATTCCTGCTGCCGAGCGCTATGGTTTGATGCCGGCCCTGGACCGCTGGGTGATAAAGAAAGCCTTCTCGCTGTATGTGGAACGCGCCAAAGCCGGCGCGCGCAGCGAAACCTGCGCCATCAACCTGTCGGGCACTTCGATAGGGGACGTCGACTTCCTGCCGTTTGTGCGCGAACAATTCCTTCTTTTCCGGGTGCCGCCGCAAAATATCTGTTTTGAAATAACTGAAACCTCCGCCATTGCGAATCTTGGGAAGGCCGAGATATTGATCCGCAAATTGAAGGATTTCGGATGCCAGATATCGCTCGACGATTTCGGCAGCGGCATGTCCTCGTTCTCGTATCTGAAACATCTGCCGATCGACTATCTGAAAATTGACGGCAGCTTCGTCAAGGACATGATGCTCGACCCGATCGACCATGCCATGGTTGAAGCGATCAATCGCATCGGCCAGGTCATGCAAATCAAAACAATCGCGGAATTTGTCGAAAACGACGATACCCTCAAAGAACTGAAAAAGATGGGTGTAAATTTTGCGCAAGGCTACGCAATCCAGCGGCCGAGCCATCACAAATATCACCCGGGCGACGCATTCGTCACGAATTAACAAACGGCGGCATCCTTGCCGCTCATGGACCACAAAGCCGATCCCGGCCACCGGTCCGTGAAAATCCGGCTATCTATACGCACAATTCGGTCAACCTGATATTCTTGACAGGGTGCCGTGACACGGGAAAGTCTTCAGTATAGGGGTAGCGCAATCTTCATTTCATGATTTCGCCATGTCAATGCGACAGTGCAACGACGCACCCCTGTTGACATCCTTATTTCTGAATGGAAACGGATTGGCTGATGGCAAAAATTCTGATCATTGACGACGAAGAGCGTAACAGGAGGCTTTTTGAGGTCTTTGTCAAGGCAGACGGCCACGAAGTCGAACTGGCGGCGTCCGGCGAGGCTGGCTTGCGTGCGGCGGCCGAAATGTTGCCTGACCTGATTCTCCTGGACTTGATGATGCCGGGGCGTGACGGTTTCGAAGTTGCCCGAGCCCTGAAAGCAAATCCGCAAACGCATTCCATTCCGATCATTGTCATTTCCTCCCTCGACGATGTCGCGTCGACGCAAAGGCTACGGTCCTGTGGTGTCGACGAATATATGGTCAAACCAATTGATCGATGGGAGTTGACGCAAAGGATAGTGAAAGCACTGAAATGGAAAGGCGAGCCGGCTGACTGATGTGCAACACAACACTTTTCGCCTGGAAGTTGCAGCACATCTGTCGGCCATGCGCACGCTCGTTGATGCACTGGAGCGGCGTCAATTCGATGGCGATATTGCCACGCCATTGCAAGATCTGATCCGTGAATTGCATTCGCTCAAGGGCGAAGCCGGTGCGGTCGAGCATGGCAAACTCGAATATTTGTGCAGATCACTGGAGCAAGTTCTGTTCCGCGTGCTGGGCGACGAAATTCGATTTTTCCCGCTGTTCTTTGGCATGTTCCATTAATCGCAAGCCGTCATTGACCGCATCATTTTGCACGATAATGAGCAAGGAGCAATGTCGCCAGCCGGGTTTTGTGACGACATTGGAGAAATAGTCGATGTCGATTCGCAAGTTACCTGACGCGCTCATCGAGCAACCGTGACGCTGCGGACGTGAAAATGAAAAATGAAAATATCGAAATTCTGATTGTTGAAGATAGCCCCGCGCTGGCAGAGAAATTACGTCACCTGATTCAGTCGAAGGGGTATCGGGTGCGTGTGGCCATGAATGGCAATATGGCGCTCGAATTTCTCGCCGAGAGCAAGCCGAACCTCGTGCTATCCGATATTGTCATGCCCGGTATCGATGGCTACGAGTTGTGCCACAAGATCAAGTCCGATGGGCGCTGGTGCGATATCCCGGTCATTCTCATCACCTCGCTTAACGACCCGAAAGGCATTGTGCATGGCCTGGAATGCGGTGCCGATAATTTTATCCGCAAGCCCTACGAGGATAAGCAACTGCTGGCGCGTATCGACTTTTTGCTGATGAGCCGGTCTATGCACAGGGGTGAAAAGGTGCAGATGGGCATGGAGGTCTACCTGCAGGGGAAATGGCATTTCATCACC
>DATBQE010000199.1:0-2251 GCA_036561005.1 Burkholderiaceae bacterium
CGCGCACGATCGCCGTCAATACACCGACAAAATTAGAAATCGACGCTTTGCGGTTACCGCCGCATGCCTCGACGCTGCTGTTGCGCGTGATTGCACTCGATGATGAGGAGGTTCCGATCGAGTACATGCGATCAGTCAATCATCCTACACATGTGGTTTTTCAAACTGCTCTGTAACGAGGTAGATCCGTGTCGGTATTTGGTCGCCTTGTTCAAAGTCTTGCCTTTGGGCAAACAGCGGACAATTACGAGTAATTCTTGCCGTGGCAATAAACCTTTGCTCATCGCGTTTTGCTTGGTCGCCCATATTATTCCAATTCGCTTGCATATCGGCTGGCTCGATTTATTGAGCACTTAGGTTTCACGGCTCTGAAACCGAATAGGCGCCTGAACTGCACCAGCACTCGCGCGCCGATGCCTTGAAAACCAATATTCAGGCGGTTCTCACGGCACAAGCCGTGAAGATCGTCGTTTGAAGCCTCGCGCAGGCCGAAGCGATTTTTAGCCGCCGCTCAACTCCCCATGCCCGGGAAACTTTTCGCACCATTTTTGCGCAGCAGGTGAATCTTGGCCAGTCCGCCTTGTGCGGTTTCCCGATAACTCGATTTCATGTCGCACCCTGTTTCCCACATCGTTTGGACTACCTCGTCAAAGGTCACGATGTGCTGGCCGTCGGAAAGCAGCGCATACGCCGCGCAGTCGACGGCGCGCACAGCGGCGATGGCGTTGCGTTCGATACACGGTATCTGCACGTAACCGCCGATCGGGTCGCAGGTCAGCCCAAGGTGGTGTTCAAGACCCATCTCCGCGGCATATTCGATTTGGCGTACGGAGCCGCCCAGCAGTTGCGCCGCGGCACCGGCCGCCATGGCACAGGCGGAACCCACTTCACCCTGGCAGCCCACTTCGGCACCCGAAATCGACGCGTTGCGCTTGACGAGATTGCCGATCATTCCTGCCGTGGCCAAAGCCCGAGCAATTTTGTCGTTGGAGAGCTTCGACTGTTGTTGCAGAAAAAAAAGAACGGCTGGTAATACGCCGCAGGCGCCGCAGGTCGGCGCGGTGACAACCACGCCGCCAGCCGCGTTCTCTTCCGACACCGCCAGCGCATAGGCGAAGAGCAAGGCGGTTTGCCCGAAGTGGCCGGCCATGCTTTGCGCACGGGCATGATAGGCCGAGGCCTTGCGCGGCACATTGAGCGTGCCGGGTAGTTTCCCTTCGGCATTGATGCCGCGCTCAATGGCGCGCTGCATGGTCGCCCAGATGTCATCGAGGTACGGCCAGATCGTCGACCCTTCGTGCTGATTGACCAGCTCCCAGATTTGTAGGCCCTCGCGCTCCGTTTGCTCGAGGATTTCTTGCATGCAGGTGTAGGGAAAAATATCGTTACCACCGTCCGGCTGGCCGTCTTCGTTCAGCAAGGCGCCGCCGCCAACGGAATAGGTGATGCGGCTAGCAACGACGCGACCGCCCGCGTCGAGCGCCTCGAATTGCATGCTATTTGGATGACGCGGAAGCTCACGTTCGGGAACCCAGACAAGATCAACTGGATTTGGCGCAAAAGGTTGGCTGACCGCGACATCCGTCAAGTGGCCGCGGCCGGTTGCCGCCAGACTGCCGAAGAGCGTGACGCGAATACGCGCATGAGCAGGCGTTGCCGGAAGCGAATCTTTAAAGGCCTGTGCGGCAAAGCGCGGCCCCATGGTGTGGCTGCTCGATGGGCCCAAGCCGATGCGATAAAGCTCTCTGAGAGATTTCATGTCGATTGTCCAAATATCAATGAATACGGTTGTTCTCGGCCAGAATGACGCAGCAGCGCCGTCGCTATTGGCCTCCCGATGGCCTAACCCAGGATCACCAATTGATGCCATTGTCAGGCTGATGACCGATTTGCAAGCCGGGGTCCACGCGTACGATCACGCTGAAAAAGACGGCTCTTGATAGCCGATTTGCATGCTGTCATGCCTTGACGCCGAGTCGGCAGAGCGGCTTAAAGAAACATCTCGTTTTGTTATTCCATCTTACGAAAAGTGGTTTGATTGAAAAACTACTCCAGGTCCGAAGGGGGAGTGTTAGGGAAGCGTTCTTATGCAAGCACCAGTATTGCTTGAAGGAGCGATGCGGCATCACTTGAATTCTTGAAGGGGTAAGAGGCTAATCTTGACAATCAGCCTCTTACCACGACCGCCTTCGCTCCAAACCACCAGGCGCTTTTGCACGCAAGTCAGCGCCCTAGCTTCAAGATTGCAGGC
>DATBQE010000200.1:0-12001 GCA_036561005.1 Burkholderiaceae bacterium
GGCGCCGGAAGCGACGCGCAGCGAGATGGGCTATGTGGCGCCGCGCACGGCAACCGAAGAGATGCTGGCCGACATCTGGGCCGAGGTGTTGAAGCTGGACCGGGTCGGCATCCACGATAACTTCTTTGAACTCGGTGGGCACTCGCTGCTGGTGCTGAACATGGTCGCGAAAATACAGGCCAATGTTCAGCTGCGAAACCTGGGCATTTCCATACAGCAGGTTTTCCAGCATCCCACCGTGGCACTATTGGCCAACATAACCGAAGGCGGCCGGCAACAGAACTGGGACCTGGTTTCGGGCACCTCGCCGCTATTGCCGAATAATCACTGGTTCCTGAAGCGGCTCGATCTCAATTACTGGAACGCCTCATTCGTGGTCGAACTGGTTGATTCCTATGAGCCTTCCATCGTGCGGCAGGCCATAGAGCTCCTGACCTTGCATCATGATGTATTGCGCAGCGTCTGGACACGGCAGGAAGATGGATGGGTGCAGCATTACCGCGATGCCTCCGACATGCCGGACTGGTGGACCGTGGTCGACCTTTCCCAGTGCCCGGACGCAGCGCTGGGGGACACCCTGCAGGAAATCTGTACCGAAATCCAGCCGACGCTGGACATAGGCAATTGCCTGTTCAAGGTGATCCATTTCGATTTCGGCGGAAACCGGGGCGCGCGGGTTGCCTTCATCATGCATCATCTGCTGGTGGATGGTTATTCGCAGTCCATCTTCATACAAGATCTGGCACTGGCCTGCGCCAGCCTGAAGCAGGGCACGGCGCCGGCACTTCCGCCGAAAACCAGCTCGATCAAGGAAGCGGCCGAATATCTGCAAGACCATGCACAGAGCCAGGAAGTACTGGCCGCGCTGGACTATTGGCGCTCGCGGCCGTGGCATCAGTTCCGTCCCTTGCCGCCCGAGAAACATGTCGAGAAGCTGGCCATGAGCTCAGGCTTTGCCGAGACCGGCATCGTATTCGCCGAACTGAGTCCCGAAGAAACCGTCATGCTGGAAAGGATACAAAACGGGCCCGGTGGCATCACGGCGGAAGATGCACTGATTGCCGCCATCGTTCTGGCATTCGAAAAATGGTCGGGATCTCCGTCGCTGTTGATCAACCTGACCCATCACGGCAGATTCATGCCCGGCTCCAACGACATCGATCTGTCGCGTACGATGGGCTGGGTCGGGAATTACACGAATTGCCTGTTCGATGTTGGCGAAGCAAAGACCAGGACCCTTCGGGACGCCGTCCAGGCAGTGCAGGCACAGCATGACGAAATCCGCGGCAAGGAGTCCTATTACAGCCTCTTGCGCTTCATGCACGAGGATGAAACGGTGCGCAAGGAAATCGCGAGCCTGCCTTCGCATCAGGTCGAATTCAATTTCATTCCCCGCGTTGCCACGGGCTATGAACAGGATATTTCTATGGCCGACCGTGCCGAGATGCATTCGGCAGGCTTGAGACCAGCCAAGGAACGTGCAGGTTCAAACGATGGCCCCATGCATGCCGGATTCGCACCGTTTTCCAAGGCCTTCATCGAAAACGACCGGCTGATTGTGTATTGGATTTACTGCACGTCGACATATTCCGCCGATACCTTCGGGTTGCTGTTGCGGGAGAACCTGCGCTTCATCAGGGAGATCATCTATTCCCTCGGCTCTGAGGCCGCACCGGAAGAGGTCGTGGTGAATATGCAACAAAAATAATTAACAAAACCAATCAAAAGAAGTTCGACCATCAATGATCGCGGCAAACGCGAACCCATTTTTATTTGACAGGATAGTGATGACAAACATGATTTCTCTGACTCAGGATCTCGAAAAAGCAAAAGCCGATCTGGATACGCAAGGTTTCTGCCTGATTGAGAATGCACTTTCGGCGGAAACGGTGGAAGCTGCGAAATCCCGCATCGTCGAGCAGGCAATGGCCGAGCAGGAACGGGGTCTGGCATTCCGCGACGGCGGTTACAACCAGGATGTGCTGGACGCCAAGGGCATCTTCAAGTCGAAGGCGTTTTCAGAGAAGGATGGCGGGGTCAATCAGCGCGTGTTCATGTTGGTCAACAAAGGGAAGATCTTCCGCGACCTCATCACGCATCAGCTCATTGATACGCTGGTCGGGCACGTTCTGGGTGAAGACTTCCTGCTGTCTTCGTACTCTGCCAACATCGTTCGAAACGGTTCGGTCCGCATGGGCTTGCACACCGACCAATGGTGGATGCCGCAACCATCGCGTTCCGGTGCAGCTCACCGCAGGGTATCGAGTATCACGCGCCACCCGGCGCCGGAATTCCTGTCTCCCGACAAGGAGATCGGCATCGCGCCGCCCGTGACCGTTACGGCGGTATGGATGCTGACCGACTTTACGCGCGAGAACGGCGCGACGGAAGTGGTTGCAGGCACCCATCTGTCGGGCGGCTATCCGGATGGCGCGAAGCGGGAGCAATACGAGATTCTTCAAGCGGAAGCACCCGCCGGTACCCTGATGCTTTTCGACGGCAGGCTATGGCATGGCAATGGCGCCAATATCGGGGCGCCCGACAGAATTGGCATCTTGTCGACATTCTGCGCACCACAATTCCGCCAGCAGGAAAACATGATGCTCGGCCTCAATGGCTCGCTATGGCATGAGCTTCCCGAGAAATTGAAAGCCCGCCTCGGTTACAAGGTGTGGAACGGCTATGGGCGCATCGAGTCCGAATTCAGCGGATTTGTGACGCCCGATACCGGCTCAATTGGCGCGCTGACGCCGGATTCTTCGCAAAATCAGAGTTCTTGACGCACTTTGAGCCGGTTCAAAAAGCCCAGGCCAGGGTGTAGCAGGGAATTCGGTCGGCAAGCCGTCCGCCTGCGGAACGGTCTGCGCCTGCAAGCGCAGACGCGCCCTGCCAGAGGAGCGACGAAGACTGTACGACTGTACGGCGAGGAGCGACAACAACGCCATGGGTGTTTTGAAACCGGTTCTAAATTGATGCGCCGGACTATGTGCCGGCAGTATCACGCAACCGTCATATTCTTGCCACAGAATCGCCACGGTTCCTTGAAATCTCTCTGCTATATTACGCAGCGTTAATGTAGCGGGAATGCCGATTGTTATTGGTGTTCTGTTGGTGTCTTCTGTATTCCGAAATTCCAAAATGGTCGCTCTCAGCAAGTGCTGAATCAACCCGGGTATCGCTAAACCGTGATGAATGCCAAGAAAATTCCAATGTTGATTCGGCTCGCTGGTTTCCTGTCTTTTGGCCTGGCTTTGGTGCCGTTTTTTTGCGCGCCTGCATTCGCTGCCGGCAATGATGCCGCCCAAGCGCAAGAGCCGAAGGACGGCGCGCTGCTGTTCCAACAGCATTGCTCGGGCTGCCACACCGGCTTTCTCGGCAGCCGAGCACCGTCGAAGCAAGTGCTTGCGAAATTCCCGCCACGGTCGATCGTCCATGCCCTGGCTGTTGGCGTCATGCGGGTGCAGGGTTCTTCGCTCAGCGGCGATGAGCGCCGCGCAGTCGCTGAATATCTGACGGGTAAAAAGTTCGACCAGGATCTGCGTGCCGAGAGCCGTGGGCTATGCGAAACCAATCCGGAAATGCCGGACCCGGAAGCCTCGTCGCGATGGGACGGCTGGGGTAACAGTGCTACCAATTCGAGTTTCCAGCCGGCAGATGCCGCCGGCGTGAACGCAGAGACCGTGAAGGATCTCAAACTGAAATGGTCCTTTGGCTTCCCCGATTCATTCTCGGCATGGTCACAGCCTGTCGTCGCGTCGAAGCGGATTTTTGTGGGCAGCCAGGCAGGTGTCTTCTATTCCCTGTCTGCGGCGACCGGCTGCACGTATTGGCAGTTCACGACGGAAGCAGGAGTGCGCGGCGCCGCCAGCATCATCACCTTCGATAAACAGGCCCGGGCCAAGCTTGGCGCCAAGTTCGGTGTGCTGTTCGGCGACATGTCGGGTAATGCCTATGCGCTCGATGCCGGCACGGGCCGGCTGCTCTGGAAGGTGCGTGTCGATTCCCATCCCAAGGCGCGCATCACGGGGTCCCCAACCCTGTATCAGGGGCGCTATTTTGTGCCCATGTCTTCCTGGAGCACCGTTGGCGCGCCGGGGGATGAGTGCTGCACGTTCCGCGGCAGCCTGAGCGCCCTCGATGCGGCCAGCGGCAAGCTCTTGTGGAAAACCTACACCATTCCCCAGGAAGCGAAACTGCTCAAGACCACGACGCAGTCGGGCCAGAAAATCTGGGGCCCCGCCGGCAGCGCCATCTGGTCGCCACCCGTGATCGATGCAAAGCGGGGATTGGTTTATGTCGGTACCGGCAATAGCTATACCCCGCCGGCAGTCAATTCCGATTCGGTTGTCGCATTCGATGTTCGCACCGGCAAGATGCGCTGGGTTCGTCAACTGACGCCGGACGACGTCTGGGTGCCCGATTGCAGGAGCAAGGATATTTCCCGTTGCCAGGCCGCCACCGGCCCGGACTTCGACATCGGCAGCCCACCGATGATGGTGACGGTGCAATCCAAAGGCGCCGCCCGTGACTTGATCGTGGTGGGACAGAAATCGGGCGTTGCCTATGCCTTGGACCCGGATCTGCAAGGCGCCGTGGCCTGGAAGTATCGTGCCGGGGAAGGCGGAATCGCCGGCGGCATCGTGTGGGGTTCGGCTTCCATGGGTGGAACCGTGTATTTCCCGCTGTCCGACATCACTTCTGAACATCCCGGTGGGATTCATGCCGTGGATGCGGCAAGCGGTGAGCGGCGCTGGGTCAGGTTGCCCGGCGAATCCATCTGTGGAACGCCGCGCTATGGCTGCAACGGTGCCCAGCCGGTCGGCATCAGCCTGACCCCCGGCCTGCTTTTTGCAGGCAGTGTCGATGGCGGCTTCCGCGCCTATTCGACTGAAGACGGGTCTGTTCTGTGGCAATACGACACCAACAAGGATTTTGAAACCGCCAACCAGGTTCCCGCCAATGGCGGTTCGCTGATCGGTTCCGGGCCAACCATCGTCGATGGCATGGTATTCGTCAATTCGGGGTATGGCACCAACGGCGGCAGGTCCGGCAACGTTTTGCTGGCATTTTCGATTCACTAAATTCAAGTCTGGAACCAAGATGCTGGAAATCCGTTCGGTCAAGAAAAGCTTCCAATTGAAGCGAAACAGGAAAGCGCCCGCAGCTGCCACGGACCCCCGTGAAGAAGGCGATCTGTTCCACGCACTCAGGAACGTCGATTTCAGTTTGCCCAGGGGCGCCATACTCGGCTTGCTGGGCGCGAACGGCGCAGGCAAGACGACCTTGATGAGAATCCTGGGAACGTCGCTACATCCTACATCGGGCAGCGTTTCACTACTCGGTTTCGACAGCGTCAGGGATGCCAACGAAGTGCGCAAGCGCGTCGGTTTCCTGTCCGGCAATACCGGCTTGTATGGTGATCTGAATGCGGAAAAACTGTTGCAGTACTTCGGTCGTCTGTATGGCATTCCGGAAGGGAAACTGAAGGTCAAGATTGACGCCCTGTGTGAAGAACTGGAAATCAGGGAATTCGCGCATCGCCGTATCGACACGCTCTCCAGCGGGATGAAGCAGCGTGTTTCGATTGCGCGCAGCCTGGTCCACTCGCCGGAATTCATTATCTTTGATGAACCGACCACCGGACTCGACGTGCCGACGGCGCAAATCGTCTTGAACGTCGTCGAACAATGCAGGAATTCCAGTAAATCGGTGATTTTCTCCACGCATCACATGCATGAGGTGGAAAAACTCTGCGATCAGGTCGCATTGATCCACCAGGGCTCACTGCGCTTCTTCGGCACGGTTGAGCAAATGAAGCGCAAGACAAATTGCCTCCACCTCGACGACGCCTACCTGGCCATAACCGGTGAAGGCACAGCGGGTTCGACGGTGCCGTTCAATCAGCCTGGAACAGACCCTGCACAACCTGCGAAACTGACGAGCGCCCTGCGATGATGAAACTGATTTCCACCATGTTCTGGAAAGACCTGCTCGAGTCCTTGCGCGACAGGCGGACCGTCATTCGCATGATACTCATGCCCTGTCTCGTCATTCCGCTGATGGGGCACTTCTTCATGTTATTCACCCAGAATAACAGCGAGAAACTCGACAAGAGCACGCTGGACTATGCCATTGTCGGAGAAAACAACCTACCCGAGCTGGCAAAGCTGTATGCCGCAGATTCGGGCTTTCATCGTGTGGACGTTGCCGCCGACAAGCTCAGTGAGGCAATCAGGAACAAGACCATCCGTTTTGCGCTGGTGATTCCGGAACAGGCCAAGCAGAGCCTTGCCGCAAGCCAGGGCGTTGACGTCAAGTTCATGTACTACCAATCCGCGCCCAGCCACGGCATCGTCAAGGTGCGCGGCACGGCGCCGCTGACGGAGTTCAGCGAAAAGCAGCGCGACTGGCGGCTTGCTTTCATGGGCGTCAATGGCGAAACCGCGCGCTCTACGCTTTTAAATCCGGTGACCGTTTCCGTCGACAACGTGGCAAGCGAGCGCGAGCAGATCGGCCATAGTTTTGGAACCCTGCTGGCTTACCCGCTGATTGTCATCTGCTTCATGGGCTGCGCGTTTTCTGCGGTCGAACTTGCCACGGGGGAGAAGGTCAAGGGTACGCTGGAGATTTTGATCATGCTGCCGATTTCCCGAACGCTGATCATCATTTCGAAATATCTGGTGGTGTTCTCGCTTGGCATGATGTATTCGACGCTTTGTATGGGCAGTTTGGTGGCCTGGCTATTTTTCGAAGGTGCGAATTCGTCGGAAGCAGTCAGCAATATCGTGCAGCAGGCCGGTATGTCCGACCTATTCCTGGTCTGGTTTATGTTTGTTCCCGTGAATGCCTTGTTCGCGGCGATTTTGCTGGCGATCTCAGTCTATGCGAAGAGCTACCGCGAAGCTTCTGGCATGAGCGGTGCAGTCAATGTCGTCATCTTCCTCGCAATCACAGCCATTTTTGCCCCCGGCGTGAACCTGACCTGGATGTGGGCCTCGGTGCCGGTTGCCAACATAGGCCTGGTAATCCGGGAATTGGTGAAAGGCACCTTGCACGACTATGTAATGCTTGGATACATACTTTCCACAACGGCAGTGATTGCCAGCGTTGCGTTATCGCTGTCGATAAGCTGGTTCAGGAAGGAAAGTGTGATTTTCCGGGAATGATTTTTCATGAAATTTGCGGTGCCTGAGCAGGGCTTTGCAAAACCTTCGCAACCAACAAATAAGTCTCAAATAACCAGGAAAGAGGACCAACAATGTCGAACTTCAATGAAGAAGATACTGCGCAATACAAGGTTGTCGTGAACCACGAACAGCAATACTCGATCTGGCCGAAAGATCGTGAAAATGCACTGGGCTGGTCTGATGAAGGCAAATCCGGCACGAAGCGTGAGTGCCTCGATCATATCAATGTCGTCTGGACCGACATGCGCCCACTG
This sequence comes from Burkholderiaceae bacterium, assembly GCA_036561005.1. GTDB lineage: Bacteria > Pseudomonadota > Gammaproteobacteria > Burkholderiales > Burkholderiaceae_D > PKWO01. Next base: position 7,442 of record DATBQE010000200.1, read on the forward strand.
AGCCTGCAAAAGCAGATGCAAGAGGCAGCCGCCAGGGCATCGTCGTGACACCACTGGTCCAGAAACTTTCGGCCGCGCGCAACCCGGTATCGCTTAGTCGTTATGGGGACATCGGCGGCGTGAAAGCAGCGATTGCGCGAGGCCTGGTTCTCGTCAAATTTACCGACACGCTGGGCCTGACGGAGCTGGGATTGCATGTGCCGCAAAGCGGGAACGATACTGAAATTGACAAGGCTGCGGGCGAGCTTGAACTCTGCGGGCACCTGACCCTGGATTATCAAGAGGTGGTTTGCACCGTCAATGTTGACCCGCACACTTTGCTGGGGCACGGTACCCTGAAATTGCAAGCCGCTTGATCGCGCAGGATGGTGTTGGCCGCGGCAGCCGTGCATGTTTGTGCGGCCGCGTCTAGTTGGATAAATGTAACCGATGGAGCAACAGTTATGCATCGCATGATTCGAAGCTGGGCAACCTACCTTGCTGTGTTCGGCACCTTGTTCCTTGGCGCCTGGAGTAGTCTGGCGGCGGCCGCTGAAATGGGCAATGAGGCATTGCTCGGCACATGGCAGGGGAAGCTGGTCATCAGCCCATCAAGCCAGTTGATCGTCCAGTTCATCGTGACGCGCGACGCGCAAAATAAATACTCCGCGGTATTGAATGCGCCGGACGAAGCCAATCTGCAAAACGTCGCGGTCAGTGCCTTCAGCTTGAAAGACGGTAAGGTCGTGTTTGCGGTTGATGAAGTGAGCGGCAGCTTTGATGGGGCGCTCAAAGACAAGAAAATGACGGGGAAGTGGAAGCAGAATGGCGCGTCGTTTGATCTCGTCCTTGCCCCTGCCGTAAGAGAAAAAATTCCTGCGGAAATGATTGTCCAGCTAAATGGCCCCTGGAATGGCGTGTTGAGCATCCCGGCGACAGATAGAAAAGTGAACCTGGTTCTGCACTTCAAGCCGGATAATGCCAGTGACAGTGGCTTGAGCGCGACCATCGATTGCCCCGACCAGGCCATTTTCGGTTTCGCTGCCGATTCGGTCACCTTGCAGGGAGGTACGCTGCGGGTGAATGTATTGCGGCCACAGATGAGTTTCAAAGGCAAGATCGCGGGCGGCCAATTGGTTGGAACCTGGTCGCAGGGCGGTGACATTCCACTGACGCTCAACAAAGGCAAGTTCCAGATATCAGGCTTGAACGTCGACAAGTCCATTCGTGAAAAACTCAATGGCGAATGGTACGGAAAATTCAGCAACGGCATGGGCATGTCGCTCAGATTCAAGGATGACCAGAACGGCACCTTCAGTGCCTTTCTGGACAGCCCCTATGAAGGTCGCAACAATGTACCGGTCAGTGCGATCACGCTCAATGGTGACAATGTCAGCTTGCGCATGGAAGGTGTGAACGCGAGCTTCACCGGCGTGCTGGGCAAAAATTCCATCGACGGCAAGTTCTTCGCCGGCGACCAGGGCAGAAGCCTGACCTTTAGCAGGGGTGAGTATATTCCCGAAGTGGTTCACGTCTCTTCGGACCTGGCGAACAAACTGATCGGGAAGTGGGTCGGGAAAAGCGGCAACACCGATCTGATCTTGCGCTTTCAGTTGAATGAAAAGGGCAACCTGATCGCCTTGCAAGACATACCCAACCGCCGGCTGTTCTCCTTGCCCGTGTCCGACGTGAGTTTTAAAGAGAATGATCTGAGCCTGGTTGTGAAAGGTATCGCGGCGGAATTCAAGGGGAAAGTGTCGAAAAATGAAATCAGCGGCAACTGGGTGATGCCCAACCTGCAATTCCCGCTGACATTGAGCCGCTCCACCAATTGACCCATTAAGCCGAACGGCGCAGGCCAACGCGAACATGAACCCAATGCAAACCCGGTTTCTGACAACGTCGGATTCCATTCAACTCAAGTACGCCTATTCCGTTGGCGATGCCGGCAATCCATGGATTGTTCTGGTCATTCCGTTTGGATTGCACGTCGAAATAGCGGCCCCGTTCTTTGATTTTTTTGCTCCCCACTACAATGTCTGTGCCTGGGAAAGCCGTTCGATCCTGGAACAATCCGATCGCGAGTGCGGCGTGGCCGAATTTTCGATCGATCACCATGTCGCGGACCTGCTGGCCGTGCTGGATGCGCTCGATATCGACGAAGCTGCGCTGGTGGGGTATTGCTCCGGTGCCGGCATCGCCCTGGCGGCGATCAACCAGCAGCCGGACCGGTTCACCCAATTGATATTGGCCCATGGCGAATACACCATGCTGGCCAAGCGCGATCTGGTCACGCAGTTTTCTGGCGATATGGATGTGTTGCTGTGCCTGGCCGCCAGCAGTGCACAACGTGCCGCTCTGGTATTCGACAAGATCCAGAACGACCGGCTCGACGCGGACTCAAGCCGCCCCGCCGGCCTCGACAAGCCGTTCAGTGACCTGCGTTTCCTGAAACGTTACGCCAACAATTATCTGGCCTACAAGGCGGTGGATTTTCAGCAATTGGCCGCCGACGTATCGCATCCCACTCTGGTGATGGCGGGAGGCAAGGACGTGCAGGTCAACGTGGAAAGCTCCAGAAAAATCGGCTCCCTCATTCGCATTGCGTCCATCTTTGTCGACCCGGAGGCAGACCATTATGGGATATTGACCAAGGATTCCGATACCTTGGTTGCCATCTGGAACAACCTTTGCGAGAGCAGGCATGAACATCGTTATGGAAGATAGCGTTACCGCAATCTTCGGCAAGCGGGCTGCGGAAAACCCGGCCGCCATTGCACTTGCCTGGGGCACGCAAACGCTCAGCTATCGCGAACTCAATGAAAAGTCCGATGTGCTGGCGCGCGCACTGGCCGGGCAGGGTGTCGCAACCCACGACATCGTGGCCTTGTATTTGAACCGCTCGCCCGAGATGATCATTGCCATGCTGGGCATCTTGAAATGCGGCGCGGCCTATATGCCGCTCGACCGCAGCAACCCGGCTGCGCGCCTGAAGTTTTGCCTCGATGTCGCAGGGGTGAAGTTGATCATCAGCGACGAAGCTTGCGATCATTTGCTCGGCGCGGGCCGACGCAGTTACAGCTTTTCTGCGGGCGCGCTGCAAGCCGGGCAGGCAGCTTGGGCGTGCAAAGTGTCCTCGGTTGAGACCGCGGCCTACATCATGTTCACTTCGGGAACAACGGCCGACCCGAAAGGGGTGGTCGTGCCCCACCGGGCCGTGACCCGGCTGGTCATTGATACCAACTATATCGTGATCAGCCCGAGCGACACCATACTGCAATTTTCCACGCCGAGTTTCGATGCCTCGACATTCGAGATCTGGGGTGCGCTGTTGAACGGTGCCAAGCTGGTTTTGTATTCCGGCACAATGCTCGACCCCAATCTGTTCAAACGCCACATCATCGAGCACCAGGTCACTATCCTGTGGCTGACAGCCGCCTTGTTCCATCTGTTCGCCACCAGTTTCATCGATTCCTTGCGCCCACTGAAAACGCTTCTTGCCGGGGGCGATGTTCTTCATCCCGACGTCGTGCGCAAGGTCATTGGTCAACTTGATGGCATCACACTGATCAACGGCTACGGGCCTACCGAAAACACGACATTCACCTGCTGTCACGTGATGACGAGGGAAAACATGCCGGGCGATAACGTGCTGATCGGCCTGCCGATTACGGGAACCGGCGTTTTGGTGCTCGATGCGCATCGTCGCAGAACCGCGCCGGGCGAGATCGGCGAATTGTATGCGACCGGACGCGGGGTGGCGCTAGGGTATTTGAACGCCAACCTGGACGACAATCCGTTTTTTTACGATGCGTCGCTGGCCCCGGGTCTGATCTATAAAACCGGGGATCTGGTGCGGGTCGATGAGCAAGGCTTGATTGAATTTATCGGCCGCAAGGATAGCCAGGTGAAATTGCGCGGGTATCGCATCTCGCTGGAAGAAGTCAGGAAGTCGCTGATGCAGATTACGGCGGTCAAGGAAGCCGCCGTGGTATGCCAGAAGTCCGATGGCGGTGATCAACTTCTGGTCGCGTACCTGCAAACCAAAGACGAGCAGGCATTGGAAATCAAGGCGGTACGCGAATATCTGAGCGACCATGTGCCGCCTTACATGATTCCCGACAAGATCCTGATCGGTACGACTTTACCTATTAATAGCAACGGAAAGATCGATAGCAAAAAGCTTTTTTCAACTCATTCTTAAATCGGAGGCGGATTTGAACCACGCGGAAATAAAAAACGTTATCGCTGCGCTTTTCAGGGAAAGCGACAATTTTGAAAACATCGGCTTTGACGATGATTACTTTGACAACGGCGTTTCCTCGCTGACGATTGTCGGCCTGCAGGTGAGGGTTGAAGAGAAGCTCGGGTTCACGTTGGAAACCCGTGAGCTGATGACGTTTGCCACGGTCAACGAGTGGATCGATGCCTATACCAAGAAGTCGGAGACGCTTGCCGCCGCCAAATAGTTTGAAGAGATTTAAGAATCCTTGTGCGCTTTTGCTGTGAGGAGAAGCGCGACAATGTCAGTCGTAACGTGAATCGATGCTTTCGAATGGCGCATTCGACTATTTTAATTGG
>DATBQE010000201.1:0-20405 GCA_036561005.1 Burkholderiaceae bacterium
CGGGGGCTTCCAGCGCGTCAGAAAGAAAATGGATGGCGTCATCGAACATCGCGACGCAGGTTAACAGCTATTCGAAACGTTTACAACCCACAAAGAAAAATGCCGTCCAGTCTTAACTGAACGGCATTAGGGGCGAAGTGGGACTTTTCTCCATCCATTGCAGCCGGCTCGCTTCCGCCGCGCAGACTCCTAGGTCTTTGATTCAGAAGAGAATAGGCGGCAAGATACATTTGCATCCGTTTAATGATTGGAAAAACGTCGCATCAATTTGGCAAGAAAAACGTATGCCCATCCGCGCCGCCGCCGATATTGTGCGCGCTTCGATTCGAAGCTGACAGCGGCCAACTGCAAGCCGATTTTATCGATGCCGCACATTGCATTCACTTCGTCTCGATTCAGATTTGCCGCAGTAGCGGCGCCAAGCGGATCGTGCAGGAATTGCTGCCGCAGCCCTTCATCCGTATATAGCCGGGCCAGAAACTCTTCGAGCCGGGGCGAACTCATGCGCAAGTCCTTTCACCCATGGCAAGCGTGCGGCCGCGTTGCATCGCACTCCGGGCCAGCGCAAGCTGTTCCAGAAGATGATCGAATTTCGGGAAATGTCCGTCACGCTCGAGAATCACCGTCAGCGGTTGCGTTGCGCGGCTGGCAAGAACTGCCAACAAATCATGCACGGCCGGCGGCACGTCATGCAAATGGTCGTCCAGCAGGCGCTGCTGGCCGGGATTGCCGCCCGGAACGTCGACCCACCTGCCGCCGCTGATATGCACAAGCGCGACGCGTTCAAGCGGAAAGTCCAACAAAAGTTCGATCGGATCACGGCCGAAATTGCAGGCATTGGCGTACAGGTTATGCAGGTCCAGCAGCAGCTGCGTTCCGGAACCGCGCACGATTTGTGTGACCCATTGCGCTTCGCACAGCGTGCTTGCGGGCGGATCGATCAAGGTGGCGATGTTTTCCAGTATGGGAGGTGCGCCGACGATGCGCGCAGCAGTTTCGATGTTGGCAATCGCGCCTGCAACGCTTTGCGGCGTGCGCGGCGGTGCGGCAAGGTGACCGATTTCCACAGCGCCCGCGCGCACGAAAGCGAGATGCTCCGACCATGACTCGGGTTCAATGGCGGCAACCAGGCGCGCCATGCGCTCAACCCGCTCCCGCGCGACAGGAATGGTCGAAGCAAGACCCATGGTAACGCCGTGCAGGGTGACCGGCACATGTTCGCGCAAGCGGCGCAATGCCCGCATGGCACTCTTGCCGGCGCGGCTATAATCCTCGGCGATTACCTCGACCGCACCGATGCAATCGAGATTGGCGAATATCCCGGCCGCCAGATCGGCGCGCCAGCCTATGCCGACCCGGTCGACGCTCTGCGTTTCAGCCTCCACACCCGCCGCCTCCGCACCCGCCGCCGCAACTACTGCCGCAGCCGCTTCCACCGTCACCTCCACTTCCACAGCCAGTGCGGTCATTGGGCGGATACAGCGTTTTGATGAACGGGAAATTGTAGAGTGGAAGCATTTGCAGGCCAAAAACGGCAGCCAGGAGTGTCGCTTCGTTGGTCTCGCCGCCGGCCCTGATCAAATGCGCGCGCGCCTTCAGTCTGGCAAACAAGGTGCGCAGGTCGGCGAGCACAGCCATGCCGCGCGGCGACGCATGCTTGACAGAGAACTTCAGCGTCAAAAATGAAAACAATATCGTCAACAGAATCAGGAAGCCAAGATTATGCCGCCCCTGGGACAGGGCGATATTCACCTTGATGACTGTTGTTGCCACCAGACAGATGATCACTGCAGCGGCCACCAGCCAATTCTGTAGCCGCTCCGAAGCGTCGGGCAGCAGTCCGTATTGCAGCAACTCTTTACGGTAATCGTCGCAGACCGCCGCCAATCGCGCATTGACGGCGCGCTCAATTTTTTTTGGCACGGAATAGAACATTAATAATTCGCGTTCAATACGTCGCTGGACCATGGTTGTCGACGTCTTGTCTTTGGCCGCCAGGAAGTCATTATCGAGAACCAATAATCCCCGATCGATCAGCGAAATGGTGGCAACCTTGACAGCCTCATTGGCGCCGGCTCTGAGATAGGCGATTTTGTAGGGATCGTCGGCCATTTTCGGCCTTGGTTTGTATCCTGCTGTTGAAATCGAACGCTGCAACCAGACCATCAGGCCCAATAATGTAGCGCCGAGAAGTGTATAAAATGCGAGAAAGCCGAATCCGGTAAGTTCAAAGGGATTCATGTTTGCCTCACAGAATAGTCTCGGCGCGCTCGCGCAGGCGCTCGGTCAGTTGCATCAGCGCCATGAGCGTAGGCACTGCTACGCCAGCAGGCAACTGCCCCTGCTCGCGGGCCTCCGACAAGTGCTGCAACACGATTTTCATTTGCGGAATAGCCATTTCCTCCACGATGTGTTCGAGTGCCGCCTTGCCTGAAGCCGGCTCTTTGCCCTCGAGTTGCAGCAGCGACGCGGCACTCGACCGCAAGGGCGGCGTTGAATCGGCGATCAGGTGGGCCAACTGCTCCTCACGCAAGCTGATAGCCACATAACGTTCGCGCAGACGCAACTGCAGGTTGAGCAACACTTGCTTGACGCGGCGCAAAAGTGCGTCGCGCGAGACTTCCAGGTTAATAAATGGGTCGGCACCGAACAACAGCCGGTTGCGTGTGAGGATATCGGCAAACTTCACCGCAAACGCATCAACGGCGGCGGCCACTTCCGAGTCAAGCAAAAACATCGGATGCAATTGCACGGCTGCAAGAGCGACCCGCATGGGGGCACGCATGCGATCGGCGCTTTCCTGATCGAAACGCTTGAGCACGAGCAGGAGGTTGACATCCGACGTCGCGCGCAATTCACCGGATGCGGCAGAACCGAACAAAACGATAGAAACAAGATTGGCGCCAAACGCCGACTTCGCATCCTCTACGAAGCTGTCGAGACTACGTTCAACTTCTTGCGGCAAATTATTCATGTTTCCCTCTTTTGCAAACTGATGGTCGGCACATGGACAGGCAAATTCAATATCAGCGGGCTTCCTGGGGAATCAGCAGGCGATAGCCCACCGCGGTCTCGGTAAATAAATACTTGGGCCTGGCTGGATCTTCCTCCAGTTTTTGTCGCAAACGCCCCATGAAGATACGCAGGTAATGCCCGTTTTCCGTGTTCGACGGCCCCCAAACTTCGCGCAGCAACTGCGGATTGGTCACAACCCGGCCGGCGTTCGTTGCCAGTACGGCCAGCAAACGGTATTCGGTGGGCGTCATGTGCACAAGCTCCCCTGCTCTCGTCACAAGGCGAGTTTGCAGGTCGATCCTGACGTCGCCGAATTCGACGCAGCTCTCGGGTTTGGCGCCGGGCTGGGTACGACGACGCAATGCCACACGCACGCGCGCCAGTAATTCACCAACCCCAAAGGGTTTGGTCAGGTAATCGTCGGCGCCGGCGTCGAGCGCCTTGATCTTGTCGCTTTCGTCGCCGCGCGCGGAAAGAACGATGATCGGGATGGCCGACCATTTGCGCACGTCGCTGATGAAGTCGATGCCGTCGCCGTCCGGCAGGCCGAGATCGAGAATGATCAGATTCGGCTTGCGCGTGCCGGCATCGATCAGGCCGCGCCGCATGGTTTCGGCTTCGAAGATTTGCCAACCTTCGGCTTCAAGCGACATGCGCACGAAGCGGCGAATCTGCGGTTCGTCTTCCACCAGCAAGGCGGTCAATTTTGGTTCTGTCATGATGCGCCATCACTTTCGGCAATGTCCATTTCCTCGCTGCGCGGGAGGCCCGGCGGCGTGCCTAGCGGCAGCAGGAATTCAAAGCAGGCGCCGCCATTTTCGATGCCCACTGCGAGATTGTAAGCGCGGATTGTGCCGCGATGCGCTTCCACGATGGCGCGGCAGATGGAAAGCCCGAGACCTACGCCCGGCTTTGCCGATTCATGTTCGCCGCGCGTGAACTTTTCGAAAATTTCCTCTTCCTGCCCCGGCGGCAGGCCCGGGCCGGTGTCCGCAACACGTATTTTCAGGAACCCTCCACCTACTTCGGCGGAAATATTGAGACCGGCATCGGCGGGCGTGTACTTGATGGCATTTTCCAGCAGGTTGCACAGCACGCGCTCTATCAGGACGGCGTCGAAACTGACCAAGGGCAAATCCGCCGGCAGGTTCAATTGCACATCGCGCCCTGCCAGCGGCACGCGGCTCGCATGCAGCGAACTGCCTACCACTTCTTCCAGCGCCTGCCATTGCAGGTTGAGTTTGAGGTGTCCGCTCTGGATGCGCGCCATATCGAGCAGGTTCGACACGAGGTGGTTCATGCGAATCGCTTCGTCACGCAGAGCCTCGGCCAATTCATATTGCACCTCGCTCATCGCCGGGCTCGACCTGGCGAGCGACTCCGACAGGCCGACCAGCGAAGTCAAGGGCGTACGCAAGTCGTGCGACAGCGCAGAAAGCAATGAATTGCGCAGCCGTTCCGATTCCATGCGCACCAGCGCGCCCTGGGCGACATCGACATAATGCACACGCTCGAGCGCAATGGCGGCCAAGCGGCCGAAGGTGGCGAGATGCTTTTGCTGTTCCGGGATCAATATCCAGCCCGGGTCTTCCGCTTCTATAGCCAGCACGCCGCGCGTGCGCATCGGTGCAATCAAGGGCAGATAAAACAGACTCCCAGCCGGCAGGGTGTCGGTACCCATGCCGGCCGGAACTGCATGATCAAAGGCCCATTGGGCGACGCCCATGTCGAGCACGCTCAACTGCGCCGAGGTACCGGGATACTGCAATCGTCCGGCATCGTTGGGTAGCAGCAGCGTGGCTTTGGCGCAAAAAGTATGTTGAATGAATTCCCTGGTCACGTCGAAAATCTGCGCAGTCTGCAAACTGCCGGAGAGAGCGCCGGCAAATTCATACAGAGCGCGCGAGCGCGATTCACGTTGGGCGGCGATCGCTGCCTGATAGCGCAGATCCGCTGTCAATTTCCCGGTTATCAGGGCAATCAACAGCATGACGACGAATGTCGCGCCGTATTGCCAATCGTAGATGATGAAAGAAAAGCGCGGCGGAACAAAGAGGAAATCGAAGGCGGCGATTGCAACGACCGTGGCCAACATGGAAGGGCCGCGTCCGAGCCGCACGGTGACGATCACCAGCGTCAGCAGGAAGAGCAAGGCAATATTGGCAAGATCGAGATAGCGCAGGAGCGGCAGACAGAGCAAGGCCGTCAGTGTGCTGGCGCCGGCCGCCAATATGTAACGCCGGCGCGTTTCCGGCAGCAGGTTCCTGCCCAGCGTTGGGCCGAATGCCGTCGATGCCGGATAATCGTCGTGCTTCCCGCCGCCTGCCGACTGAACATCGGCTTCGGTCTTGCTCACGCTGCCGATTTCAATGATATCGAGATCGGGCGCCAGATCGGCAAGACGCTCGGCGAGATCGGCATTCCATGGGAAGCGCCAGCTGCGACGGCTATGGCTGCATATCACCTTCGATACGTTCTGACTACGTGCATAGTCGGCAAACGTCGCCGCAATATCGAGCCCGGTTAGCACGGCCGTTGCCGCGCCCAGGCTCTCCGCCAATTTCAGGTCACGCAAGATGCGTTCACGCGCGGCAACCGGGAGCCGCTGTTGCGCCGGAGTTTCGACATAAACGGCACGCCAGTCGGTGTTGAGCTGATTCGCCAGGCGTGCAGCACTGCGCAGCAATGCATCGGCGCCCGCACTCGGGCCAATGCAGGCGAGCAGCCCGGTACCGGTTTTCCATACCGGAACGGCGCCCCCCTGCATGTCACCTGCCTGCTCCTGGCGATGGGCCAGCACGTCGTCTTCAACGCGTTCGGCAGTGCGCCGCAGGGCCAGTTCGCGCAAGGCAATCAAATGGCCTTTGCGCAGGAATTCAGGCGTATTGCGCGCTTCCTTCGCCACATTCGGTGCAGCGGCTTTGCCGCTACGAAAGCGGGCCAGCAATTCATCGACGGGAGCGTCGACCAGGATCACCTGATCGGCATGGTCGAACAAGGCGTCCGGCACGGTTTCGAGCACCCGATTGCCGGTGATGTCGCCGATGACATCGCTGAGGCTCTCCAGGTCTTGCACGTTAAGAGTGGTAAATACATCGATACCCGCGTCCAATAGTTCCTGCACGTCTTGCCAGCGTTTCGGATGGCGCGCCCCTGCCGGGTTGGCATGGGCCAGCGCATCGACGACGATCACATCGGGACGTCTCGCCAATACCAGGTCGACGTCGAAGCCGGCGATATCGCTGCCGTCCGTCGCGCGGATGATCTCAAAGCCGGTCTCGAGCGCCTCCAGATCGCCGTGTCCCCCGTTGTCGATGGCGGCCAGCAGCACGCGCCTTCCCGCCGCGCGTTCCATTCCCGCGCCCAACAGCATGGCGTAGGTTTTTCCCACCCCTGCACTGGCGCCGAAATAAATGCGCAGATTGCCGCGGCCGGATTGTTTCTCCGTGAGGTCAAGACGCTGATCGCTGTTTGAGTTCATGCAAATAGTGTAACCGGAATGCCCTAAATATTGCGTAACGAGTCACCCCGCGGGCGTAAACAAGAAGTAAACAAATCCTTCCGCTTTTCCTGGCACCCGCCTGCTTCGGCACTTCCCTTCTCAATGTTTACTTTCTGTTTACGTCGGCATCTCAAGTCGTTACGAACTCTTTACGCCGCAATTGCTAAGCTGTTTTCAACGGTTGAACGCAACCAGAATAATGAAAAACGGGAGTTGAACATGAACGAAAAAAGCAGCCTGGCACAACGTCTACTGCACGGCGTCAAGGATCTGGTATGGCAGGACGACCCGGTGCGCCAACAGGCCGAGCAAGAGCAAGACGCAGTGGCAGTCGTTGCAAATCCGGGACCTGTTCCATCCTCGGCTCCAACGGCTGAAGTGCGCACTGCCGTACCTGCCGGCATGACGGCGGAATTGCTCAATCTGGTGATGAGCCGCCCCACTGCCTACTCGGCCTTGAGCGAAGCCATCACCGCCTTGGCCGATATTCCGATGGATGAAGCGATGCGCTACCGCTCGGCCTTTGCCGTACTCAAGCAAACGCAGCAGAGGACGGTGGAGCAAATCGCGCAGGCAATCGACGTGCACCTTGGCTTGCTCGAAGCTGAGCATACGCGTTTCGCCGCGCAATCGCAAAACGCCGAACAGGAAGGCATCACGGCGCGGGTCACTGAAATGGCTGCGTTGAATGCCTCGGTCGAGGAAACCAATCGACAAATTGCGGCGGTGCGCGCCGAATGCGAATCGCGCATCCGCAAGATGCAGGATGACATGACGAACAAGCAGCAAAGATCGCGTGATCTGGCCCGCGAGACAGAAGAGAAAAAGCAGGCGATTGCGCAGACCAAGCGCAATTTTGAAACCGCCATGGACTCCGTAAAGGCGCGCCTGGCAGGTGAAAAGAACAAGGTTCAAATGTATCTGTGCTGAACCGCATTGCAATTAACGAAGCGAGAAAATCATGAATGACATTATTCCAAATGCACCAAGCAACTACAAACCAAAATCGTTTTGGGAACGCCCGGAAGGCGTGACCGGCCAGATTGTCGGCGTATCGCTGATCGCCGGCGGCGCCTACCTGCTGTACAAGGTTCTGCCGGCCATCATCACCCTGCTGGAAAACACGCTGTTTGCCGGCGCGCTGGCCGTGGCGGTGATTGCGATGTTTTACGTCATCACGGACAAGCGCTTCTGGCGGCTCGGCTCGTATCTCTATCAAAGCCTGATGCGCAAGATCACGCAGGTATTTGTGGAAATCGACCCGATCGGCGTGATGCGCAATTACGTGTCCGACCTGGAAAAGAAATTGGCGAATATGGGTAACCGCATCGCCAAGCTGTCGGGCATGATCCGCGCCTGCCAGGAAGAGATCAAGAAGAACGAAGGCATCAAGAATGCGTCGTTGATGATGGTCAAGGAAGCACGCAAGACCGGCAAGACCCTGGTCATCGCCGGCGAGTCGCGCCAGGCCGGGCGCATGCAGGAAGCCAACGTGACGTATCAGGACTTGCTGTCGAAGATGCAGTTGCTGTATGCGGTGCTGGTCAAGTATCAGGAAATTTCAGCCTTCCTGATCAAGGATATCAATCGCGAGATCGACGTCAAGATGCGCCGCAAGCAAATGGCCGATGCCGCTTATTCCGCCATCAAGTCGGCCAAGAGCATCATCAATGGCGACCCGGATGCGAAGGCGATGTTTGACATGGCCAATGAGTACCTGGCTGCCGATTACGCAATGAAGATTGGCGAGATTGAAGACTTCGTGCGCATGTCGGATTCGTTCGTCAGCACCATCGATCTGCAAAACGGCGTGTATGAAGCCAACGCCATGAAGATGATCGAGGAATGGGAACGGCGCGGCGATTCGATCCTGCTGGGAGCAGATGCCAAGCGCCTGATGATTGAAGGAAGTTATGCAGGCACAACAACAACCGAGCCTGCAAATGACGGTGGCAACCGGTCGACGCCGCCATCGACGGACGGCACACCGAAACAATGGTTCGACCGCAGCTAATTGCAAGTGAATGAAATAAAGAAGAGCCCGTGCCACGTGGCGCGGGTATAAAACGAAAGGGAATTATCATGATCAAGCCTCTACCACGCCTCTTGTTGATTGCCGCTGTCGTGGGCGGCAGCATTTACGGCATCAACACTTACGTAACCAGCCATGGCGGCATGCGCGCCGCATTCGGCAAGACCGCGACACCGTCGTCAATCGACGTGCCGACCGCTTCAAGCTTGCCGCAAACCGTCAACGCCGACCAGGCTTCGACGATTGCACCGGCCACCGGTAACGTCAATGCCCGCGTATTGGTATTGCCCTGGAATGCAGAAGCCGCCTTGCACTATGCTAACGGCGACGTCAACACTGCCGCCGGCAGCCTGATGGAAAAACACGGCGTGCATTTGACGCTGGAACGCCAGGACGACTATGCCCAAATGGTTGCCGAGCAAGCCGTATTTGCCGGCGAAATTGCCAAGGGTGTCGCTCAACCGGCCAAAGGCGCGGCCTTCGTCGTCATCATGGGCGATGGTGCACCAGGCTACTTTGCATCGGCCAAAGACAGCATGGACAAGCTGGGCCAACAGCTGGAAGTAATCGGCTCGCTCGGCTATTCGCGCGGTGAAGACAAATGCATGCTGCCTGCAGAAGTCGCCGGCAACCCGCAAAAGGCACGCGGCTCGCTGATTGGCGCAGTCCTGCGCGACGGCGACTGGAATATCTGCATGAAATATGCTGCCGACAACAAGATTCCGGTCAACCCTGACGTCAAGACTTATGACCCGGATGCGATGAACTTTGTCGGTGTGGGCTCGTTCTCGGAAGCCGATGAAAAGTTGATTGCCGCAGCCAACAGCGGCGCCTGCGAAGTGCGCCCCGTGATCAGCGGCGGCAAGTTGACCGGCGAATCGAGGAAGGTATGCCAGAACGGCACCGCCACCTGGACCCCTGGTGACGTGAAAGTCGCGCGCGAAGTGGGCGGCCTGGCTGCCGTTGCCTCGACCAAGGAGTATATGTGGCAAATGCCCGCCACCATTATCGGCAACAAGGAATGGATGGCAAAGAATCCGGAGTTCGTCAAGAACATGCTGGCCGCTTCGTTTGAAGGCGCCGACGCCATTCGCGGCAGCGATGGTGCATTGTTAAAGGCTTCTACGGTTGTCGCCAAGGTGGCGAAGGAACAAACGCCAGACTGGTGGATGAAGTATTACAAGGGCGTGGTCGAGAAAGACCGCAAGGGCATGGATATCAGCCTTGGCGGATCGACTGTCAGCAATCTGTCGGACAACTTGTATCTGTTTGGCCTGAACGGCAACGACAACTTGTACAAACGCGTCTACAACGTCTACGGCAATATCGCCAAGCAATACTATCCGGTTGATATGCCCGACATCGTGGCCTATGACAGCGTGGTCAATACCAGCTACCTGCAGGCATTGGCTGCATTGCCCGGTGCCCACGCAAGGGCCGAGACACCGACGTTCAATGCGGCTGCTCCTGCAGTAGCAACGTTTGCCAAACGCGGCTGGGCAATCGAGTTTGAAACCGGCAAGGCCAGCTTCAAACCGGAAGCGACTGCCGTGTTGGAGGAATTGCTGAATCAGGTCTCGATCACGGGCTTGACGATTCAGATCAGCGGCCATACCGACAACGTCGGCAGCGCTTCGACCAACCTGCAATTGTCGAAGAAACGCGCCGAAGCGGTACGTAGCTGGCTGGAAGCCAATGCCGCTTCGGAGTTTCCGGAAGGCCGGGTACGCGTGCGCGCCTTTGGCGACACCCAACCGCTGGCCGACAATGGCTCGGCAGACGGTCGCGCCAAGAACCGTCGCGTTGAAGTTGCCCTGATCAAGACCAATTGATCAGACAGCGTCCCCGCGCCACCGTCACGGTCACGGTGGCGCGCCGAACCGAAGAGAGATCATGAAAAACACAAGTCTGAAAAACGCCTTCCTGCCATACACGCCATTCGCAGCAGGAAATGCCAGGCTGTTGCTGGTTGCCCAGGCCGCGCTGGCCCTGCTTCTATGGGCCGGCGCCAGCGGTGCGCTGCCCACGCCGCATCAAGTGGCGCTGGCATGGTGGAACATGGTCCAGACACAAGGCATGATTTTCGAGCTTTGGGAAAGCATGAAGGTGTTGTTGCTGTCATTACTGTTGGCGAGCGGCCTGTCGCTCCTGATTGCGGCCGCTGCCACGGCACCTGTTTTCGTACCTTTGGCCAGACTGTCGTCCAGCTTGCGCTTTCTCGGATTCGCCGGCCTGACCTATCTATTCATGCTGATGACCGACAACGGCTATCAACTGAAGCTGGCACTGCTGGTGTTCGGCATCACCGTCATCATGGTGACGGCGTTGTTGGCCGAAGTCAGGACGATCCCGCAAAGCGCAATCGACCACTGCAAGACGCTCGGCATGAAGCAATGGCGCATCACGTACGAGCTGGTGGTACTGGGCAAGGCCGATGTATTTCTCGATTTGGTCAGGCAAAACGCGGCAATCGGCTGGACGCTATTGACCATGGTGGAAGGATTGACGCGCTCGCAAGGCGGCATAGGCGCCCTGCTTTTGAACCAGAATCGCTATTTTCAATTGAGCGCTGTATTCGCTATCCAGTTGACGATCCTGGCATATGGATTGTTGCAGGACAGCTTGCTCGGTAGTCTGAAGAATGTTTTGTGCCCGTATTCGACTATTGGAAAGATGGAGTCATAACATGAACGCCCCGCACCCCTATCGGATTGGCGAACGCCTGCTCACGATTGACACGGTCTGCATGTCGTATGGTAAGCCAGTCCTCTCCGGCGTAACCGAATCGATTGACGATCTGATCCGTGACGACATGACGCAAGGACAGGTGGTTTGCCTGCTCGGCCCGTCCGGCATCGGCAAGACGCAACTGTTTCGCTGCATCGCCGGGCTGCAAACGCCCGACTCGGGCGGCGTCTACCTGAATGGAAAGAAGGCACCGGTAACGCCGGGCGAAGTCGGCGTCGTGGCGCAAGACTATCCGTTGCTGGCGCATCGCACCGTGCTCGGCAACTTGCTGGTGGCGGCGCGGCGCAAGATCGGCGATGAGAAGGAAGCGCAGCAACGTGCGTTGGCATTACTTGCCGAATTCGATTTGAGCGACAAGGCATTGGCCTATCCTGCCGCATTGTCCGGCGGCCAGCGCCAGCGCATTGCCATCGCACAGCAATTATTGTGCAGCTCGCATTTTTTGCTGATGGACGAACCGTTCTCGGGTCTCGATCCGCGCGCCAAGGCAAAGGTGTGCGAAACGATATTAAAGATTTCGACGCTGGACGAATTGAACACGACAATTGTCGTGACCCACGATATCGATGCGTCAATTGTCATCGCCGATACGATCTGGTTGCTTGGACGTGACTTCGATGCGCAAGGCAAGCCGATTGCCGGAGCCAGGATCAAATACAAATACGACCTGATCGCGCGCGGCTTGGCCTGGCATCAGGGGATCGAGCACACACCGGAGTTTTTTGAGTTGAGCAAGGAACTGAAGGAACGTTTCGTCGAACTATGACGGCAATCCGGAGAAACTTTCACCGTATTCATGGCGATTCAATCGTGTTAAATTGACATTCGCCATCTGCAAGAAGATTCATCAAGAAATTTACAAGGGAGAGATACCATGGCACTACCGGAAAACAGCGGCAGATTCATCAAGATAATCGGCGTTCTGATCGTCGCCTTCATCGCATTAAGCTTTCTTTGGCCTTTCTACACGGTTCCAACAGGTAATCGAGGCGTCGTCACAACCTTCGGCAAAATCACTGGCATCGAAGACGAGGGCCTGGTGATCTTGCCACCGTGGAAAAAACTGACCATTTTCAGTATCCGCGCCGAGCAGGCCGATATAGAAAACGCCGAAGGCAGCACCTCGGACACGCAACCGGTCAAGGTTTCGATGACCGTGCGATATTCGATCGGGACCGATCGCGTGTCCGAAGTCTACGAAAAGTATTCGCACAACGGCGATTTGTCGTCCTACGTGGCCACGGCAACACAGGAGGTGTTCAAGGCAGTAACCGCACGATACAGTGCACCAGATCTGATTGCCCAGCGCGCCAAAGTTTCGGGCGACATCAATTCGGCATTGGCGGCAAAGCTGTCGACATACGGCGCGCAGGTGATCAACATTGACATGCGCAATTTCTCCTTCTCGGATTCGTACATGAAGGCGATCAACGAAAAGGTCACGCAGGAACAATTGCGCCTTGGCGCCGAGAACAAGCTCAAGACAGTGGAGGCGGAGCAGAAGCAGAAAGTGGCGATTGCAGAGGCGGAAGCGAGCGCCCTGCGCGCCAAGGCGGATGGCGAAGCCTACGCGACGGTGAAGGCGGCCGAAGCTCAGGCTGATTCTCTGAAGGTGCAAAGTGCGGCGTTGGCACAGAACAAGGACATTCTCGAATTGCGCCGCATTGAGGTGGAAAAGATCAAGGCAGAAAAATGGGACGGCGCCTTGCCGAGTTCGATCTACGCGGGCGCGCCGATTCCGTTTTTGAATGTGAGCAAGTAACCGTCAAGCCCGACGCGCACCACCTCCCTGCCCCTGTATCCCTCCAGGGATCCGGGCAGAGGGGAACGTAACTTCGATCAGACAACCGCCTCCGGATATAATCCATGCACCCGCCCGAACAGGCGAGTCAGACCCAATAAGGCATCGACATTCGGCGTCGCCAATCCTAGCCGCACGCCCATTTCCTGCACCGCACCGACGATGCTGTCGAGTTCGATGGGACGACCAGCCTCGACATCCTGCAACATCGAACTTTTGAAGGCGCCAAGCTTGCGCGTGATCTGATGACGATCTTCCGGTGTCTGTGTTACTTCGCAACCGATTAGCTTGCCGATGGCAGCTGCCTCGCGCATGGCGGCGGAACAGAAATTGAGCACCAGTGGATCGGCCTGCATGCGGTCAACCGTGGCGCCGGTAATCGCCGTGATCGGGTTCACGGTCATGTTGCCCCATAGTTTGTACCAGATGTCGTAGCGGATGTTGGACGACACAGTAACGTCGAAGCCGGCATCGCCCAGCAAGGCCGCCAGCCGGCGCGTTCTTTCCTGCGGTTCACCTGCGGGTTCACCTATGATCAAACCCTGCCCCATCTTGTGCTGCACAAAGCCGGGCTCGCTGGTGAAGGTACTGGCGTGCACGACGCACCCGACCACATGTTCGAGTGCGATGTGCTGCGCGATCCGTCCGCCAGGGTCGACGCTCTCCAATGGTTCTTCGCCCAGCCCGGACAAACCTTGGGCAAACCACCAAGGCACACCGTTCATTGCGGGCAGGACGATAGTCTGCGGGCCGAGCAAGGGAGCGATATCTTTTGCCACCGCGCCGAGTGCCGGCCCCTTGACTGCGATGACGATCACATCCTGCACGCCCAATTCCGCAGGCTGGTCAGAGGCATGCGTCTTCGCCTGCAGCAATTCCCCGCCCTGCTGCAACCTCCAGCCGTGCGTGCGCAATGCCTGCAAGGTTGCGCCGCGCGCTATGGCGCTGACTTCACATTGACCTTTGATGGCGAGACGCGCGCCGACAAAACCGCCGATAGCGCCGGCGCCGATTATGCAAATTTTCATGATAGTGTTTTCCGGGCTATTGACCCGCCGCGTCAACAATGCGGCGGGCATACCAAACGAAGGCTACTAGCGGCTGACGGCAAGCACTGCTTCGACAAAGCGTGTTATCTGGCTGTGCTGCAAGCCTGCAATATTGGTGCGGCTGTCGCCCGGCATGTAGATCGCATGCTGTTCACGCAACGTCTTCACCTGGTCGGCACTCAATCCGAGCAGGGAAAACATGCCGTATTCGCGCTCGACGTGGTCGAATTTCGTGGCACCCGATTGCGCGCGGAATTCGGCGCACACAGCGCGGCGCAATTCGGCGATGCGTTCGCGCATGCCGGTCAACTCGTTCTCCCAGGACTGGCGCAGTGCAGGGTCGCTCATCACACGCACGGCGACGGCTGCACCATGATCGGGCGGCATGGAGTAATTACCGCGCAGTATCACGAGCAGGTTGTCTAGCGCCAGTTGCGCGGTGTGCGCCTGCTTGTGCATCAGGATCGCGCACCCGGTACGTTCACGATAAAGGCCGAAGTTCTTGGAACACGATACGGCGACCAACAATTCAGGAACCTGTTCCGCAACGGTACGCACGCCATAGGCGTCAAGCTCGATGCCGCGGCCAAGGCCCTGGTAGGCGAGATCGATGAAGGGCAGGAATCCCTGCCTGGCGGCCAGTGCGGCAATTTCATTCCATTGTGCCTCGCTCAGATCGGCGCCGGTAGGGTTGTGGCAGGCGCCGTGCAGCAGCACTACATCGCCTGGGCCGAGTTTGGACAGGCAGGTTTTCATGTCGTCAAACCGCACGCCTTGCGTCTGGTTGTCGAAGTAGGGATAGGTTGCGAGTTTCAGGCGCGCAGATTTCACCAGAGGGATGTGATTGAGCCAGGTCGGATCGCTGACCCAGACGGTGGCGTCGGGACGGCTCAAGGCAACCAGATCGAGCAGCGAGCGCAACGCACCGCAACCGCCGGTGGTCTGCACGGCGCGTACGCGATCCTGCAGCAGCGCAGCATTGGCGCCGAATACCATTTCCGTGATTGCCGCGTTGAAGCGTAGGTCGCCGGCCAAGCCTACGTAGGCCTTGGTCTCCTGTTCGTTGAACAGAAATTGCTCGGCCTGTTTGACCGCAGCCATCACCGGTGTGCGTCCCTGCTCGTCACGATATACGCCGACCCCGACGTCAATTTTTTCTGCGCGCGGATCGGCGCGATAGGCACCCATGAGCGCAATCAAAGAGTCGCCGGCGGTTGCCTGTAGTGCTTCCAACATATTAATCTCCTTGCTCGCCACAATAATTGAAGACGCCATTTTACAGGTCGCATCGCCATTTCTTCGTCGCCCGCGCAGAATCATTTCCACGAGGCAATAGTTGCAAGGAACTTTCTTCAATATCAACTACTCTGATGTTTGCAGGATCGCTGCGCGATAGCGTGGGGATTGGGATTTTGTTTGCTGTGCCGCATTGCATGCAAAAGAACCATTGAGCGACAATGCAGGTCGGGAGATCATTAAGCAAGGTTTTTCCGAATCGGAAAAATAGCGAATTGATGGCTCATCGCCTCAGAGCGATATTGTCATGAACACCCCGTATCGGCATCCTGCTCGCGCGCAATTCGATTAATTGTGGCCGCCTGACCGGGCCACTTCATAAACACAAGGAGTTACGCATGAAACACGCTAAATTAATCTCGCTGGTTTTCGCCGCTTTTTTCACTGCCGCACTTGCCGGTTGCGCCGCTACACCGACGCAATCAAGCACCGGGCAATTTGTCGACGACAGCGTGATCACGACCAAAGTGAAAGCAAAACTGCTCGACGACTTGGCATTGAAAGGCTTTGAAATCAAGGTTGAAACGTTCAAGGGCGTCGTGCAACTGAGCGGATTCGTCAGCTCGCAAGTGAACATTGACCGCGCCACCGACGACGCAAGCCACATCGCGGGCGTGGTATCGGTGCAAAACAAGATGCAGTTGAAGTAATAAGCTCACGCGCCATGAAAAAGGGATCGCCATGCGATCCCTTTTTTTATTCAATGCCGCCTGCGTTTTTCGTTGACGTCAATGTTGCCCGCCGCCGAGATAGGCTGCCTTGACCGCCGGATCATTCTTTAATTTGTCGGCTGCGCCGTGCACCGAGATGCGCCCGTTTTCCAGGACATACCCGTAGTCCGCCACATTCAGGGCGGCCGCTGCAAACTGCTCGACCAGCAACATGGTTACCCCCTGCTCCTTCAGGCGCGAAATGATGCGAAACACTTCCTCTACCAGGATGGGCGCCAGGCCCATGGACGGCTCGTCGAGCAGGATCACATCGGGTTTAAGCATCACGGCGCGCGCCATGGCAAGCATTTGCTGTTCGCCGCCCGATAGCGTGCCCGCAAGTTGGCTGCGCCGTTCGCGCAGGCGCGGGAATAACTCCATGGCTTCATTCAGATCCGCATCGATGTCGCCGCGCGGCCGCGAGCGCGTGAAGCGCGGAAATGCACCGAGCAAGAGGTTATCGGTCACGCTCATATTGGCAAACACTCGCCGCCCTTCCGGCGAATGGGTCAGCCCGGCGCGCGCAATCTTGTGCGAAGGCAGGCCGGTAACGTCCTTGCCGCCCAATGTGACCGTACCGCTCTTCGGTTTCAACATGCCGGAAATCGCGCGCATGGTCGTGGTTTTGCCGGCGCCGTTCGAGCCGATCAGCGTCACCACTTTGCCCTTCGGCACTTCAAGGGAAATACCATGCAGGACTTCGACTTTGCCGTAAGCTGCATGCAGGTTGCTTATATTAAGCATCTCAGGCTCCTTCCGCGTTGGCATCTGCCTCTTCGCCGGCATTGCCGCCGAGATAAGCTTCGATCACTTTCGGATCGGATTGCACCGCAGCCGGCGCGCCTTCGGCAATCTTCTGCCCGAAATCGAGTACGGTCACAGTGTCGGAAATCGACATCACGACGTCCATGTGGTGTTCGATCAGGATGATGGTGATACCGTGCTCGCGGATCTTGCGGATGATCGCGATCAAGTCCTTGATGTCAGGTGCCGTGAGACCTGCCGCCGGTTCGTCCAGCAGGAGCAAGCTCGGATTCAAGGCGAGCGCGCGGCCGATTTCTAGCAGGCGCTGCTTGCCGTAAGGCAGGTTGCGCGCTTCTTCGTCAGCAAGGTTCGCCAGGCCGACGAATTCCAGAATGGCAGCGGCGCGGGCGCGTGCCAATCGCTCGTCTTCGCGATAACGCTTCGTATGCAGCATGACGTCGCCGATATTGCTGCGGAACGTGTGGTGCAAACCGACCAGCACGTTTTCCGTGGCGCTCATTTCGCCGAACAGTTGCACGTTCTGGAAGGTGCGCGCGACACCGCCCAGCGCGATGGCCGAAGGTGTATCTCCCGATATTTTCTTGCCGCAGAATTCGACACTGCCGTCGGTCGGTTTGTAGATGCCGGTCAAGACGTTCATCATGGTGCTCTTGCCGGAGCCGTTCGGACCGATCAAGCCATGCACCGTGCCTTGCACAATGTCGAGATTGACCTGGTTCAGGGCTTTCAAGCCGCCGAATTGCATCAGCAGATTCTGAGCCCGCAAGACTACCGATCCGGCAGCAACAGTATTCAATCCCTGTACGACGCCATTTTGCCCGCCGGTAGAAGGTGCCGCGGGCGCAACTGCACCCGCCTTGGCCTTGCTTTGCGCCAGCCATTTGCCGAAAAGGCCGCGCAGGAAGCCGATGATGCCGTCCTGAAGGTAGTAGACAACGAATAGAGTCATCAAACCGAAAATCGTCAGGCGCCAGTCGGTGATGTTTTCCAGCTTGTAGGAAAATGCCGCCATGCCCACCGTGGCAGCAACCGGCACGGCAACTTCGCCCAGGCTCTTGCGCTTGCTGAAGAGCAGATAGCCGGCACCCAAGACTCCGGCCACCGCTGCGGTGGTCGCAATTTTGCGGAACAGGTCGATGTCGGCAAGCACGGAGGGCAGCATGACCACGATCAACGCGCCGATCAGTGCACCGCTGCGGGTCTTGCGCCCGCCCATGATCACCGCCAGCAGGAACAGGATAGTCAGCTCGAAGTTATACGTGTCCGGCGAGATGTATTCGGTCGAGTACGCATACAGGCAACCGGCCAATCCCGCTAACGCGGCACTGATGACGAACGCATAAACCTTGTAGCGATAGACCGATACGCCCATACAGTCGGAAGCGATCGGGCTGTCGCGCAATGCCTGGAAAGCCCGGCCCAGATGCGACTTGAGTATGCGGTCGACGACGATCAGGGACAGCACCATCAACACCACGACCACGTAATAGAACTCGATCTCACTGAGCTTGTGACCCAGCATAACCGGCTTGGTGACCTTGATGCCTAGAGGACCTTCGGTGAGGAAGGTCATTTCATTGATCAGAATCTGAATGATGGTGCCGAACGCGAGCGTCACCATCGCCAGATAGGGGCCGGTGACGCGCAAGGCAGGCAAGGCCAGGACCGCGCCGAAAATGGCAGTGACACCGATGCCGCAGGCCAGCGAAACAAGGAATGGGCAGCCGAGCTTGAAGACCAACACGCCGGCAGTGTAAGAGCCGATGCCGAACAAACCGGCGTGCCCGAGCGACACTTGGCCGGTATAGCCGACCACGATGTCAAGGCCGAATAGCAGGATGGCATAGATCAGGATGGTTTCCGCCAGATGCACGTAGTACGGATTGGAATTCATGGTCGGAAACAGCAGCAGCGCAATGATCGCCAGTACGGAAATAACGCGAAATTTGTTCTTCATGCTCAGACTTTCTTGATCGCGATTTTGCCGAACAGGCCGGCAGGCTTGACCGCCAGCACCAGCAGCAGCAAGACCAGCCCCGGCACTTCCTTGTAGCCGCTGGCAACGTAATAGCCGGTGAGTTCCTCGGCGATGCCCAGAATCAGTCCGCCGACAATTGCGCCCACCCCCGACGTCAACCCGCCGATGATGGCGACGGCAAACGCCTTCAGGCCGAGCGAAGCGCCCATGGTGGCGCCGGTCAGCGTCAATGGGGCAATCAGCACACCGGCAAACGCCGCCGATGCGGAAGAAAGCGCATACGAGAAGGTGATGACGGCGCTGGTATTGATGCCCATGAGGCCGGCTGCATCGCGATCATTGGAGGTGGCAACGACGGCCTTGCCGTAGATCGATTTGCGATTGAATATTTCCACGGCCAGCATCATGCCGAGCGCGCCGACAACCACCACGATCTGCATCGGCTGCACATTGGCGCCGAAGAAATCCAGCGGCGCGGCAGACAAGGGCGATGGAAATGGCAGATCTTCCTTGCCCCAGATATTTTCCGCAACATTCTTGAAAATGATGGCCAGCGCAATCGTCGACATGATCCAGCCAAACTCCGACTTGATCTTGATCGCGGGCCGCACGCCGATCCATTCCACCAAGGTGCCTTGCAACGCGCCGAATACCATGACCAGAGGAATCATCAGCCAATAGTTGAGGTAAGGTCCGCCGTGAATCGTGCCGGCCAGGCTCAAACCAACCAGCGCGCCGAGCATCAGCGCTTCGCCTTGTCCGAAATTGAGGGTGCCTGAAGTGGCAAAGGTCAATTGATAACCGAAGGCGACGACGGCATAGATCATCCCGAGCGAGATGCCGCTGATGATCAATTGCAAAAGAATTTCCATGAATTCACCCGCGAAACATTTTGAAGGACGTGAAAAAACCAGCTCTCACTTTTGATCGTGAGAACCGGTCATTTGAACAAACTCACTGTTACTTTGCCAGTACGACGTGCCCGCCTGCGACCTCACCGAATACGACCATCGGCGCTTTAATCGCCTCGTGATCGTCATGCGTGAAAGGCTTGTCGTACGCTGTCACCACGCCATCGACTTTGTCTTTGAGTCCCTCAAGGGCAGCGCGAACCTTCGGGCCTTCGGT
Organism: Burkholderiaceae bacterium; assembly: GCA_036561005.1. GTDB lineage: Bacteria > Pseudomonadota > Gammaproteobacteria > Burkholderiales > Burkholderiaceae_D > PKWO01. The sequence continues at coordinate 20,025 of DATBQE010000201.1, forward strand.
GGTGCCGGCCTGCTTGATGGCGGCAGCCAAAAGGTAGATCGAGTCGTAACCCTGGGCGGCCGATACCGGCGAAGGCATGCGTCCGTTAGGCGGGCTATAGGTTTTCACGTAGGCGTCGATAAAGGCTTTACGCTTGGGCGTGGTCGGATCCTGGATAAATGTTTGTGGCATCTTCGCGCCGTCGCCATTCTTGCCTGCATTGTCGATAAAATTACCCATCGACAAAGTCCAGCTGCCGATCATCGGCACTTTCCAACCGAGCTTTTCCATGCCGTTGGCAATCTGCGCCAATTCGGGACCAATGCCGTAGGTCAGCACCGCCTGCGCGCCCGCTTGCTTGGAGCGCAGAAGTTGAGCCGTCATGTCGACGTCTTTGATGTT
>DATBQE010000202.1:0-6739 GCA_036561005.1 Burkholderiaceae bacterium
CTGCGTCGACGCTACGCTACCCCCGGTATCCGGCGACTTTATCGGTCGCTCTGTCATTTGTCGTATCGTGCCGTAGTGAGGCAAGCCGGCTCAAATAATCCTGGTGATACATTGGCGTTTCAGTTAACTTGCGTTGGCAAAGCCATCAAGCAAAATCTGCTTCAAGAAACCCGTTCTTTTTGACCACGCGATCCAGATCGATCAAGGTCGAGAGCAATTCTTTCATGCGCCCCAGCGGCACTGCATTCGGGCCATCCGATTTGGCCTCTGCCGGGTTCGGATGCGTTTCCATGAACACGCCGGCCACGCCGACCGCGATGGCGGCACGTGCCAGCACCGGCACGAATTCGCGCTGGCCACCGGAACTGGTGCCCTGCCCGCCCGGCAATTGCACGGAATGGGTCGCATCAAACACGACCGGGCAGCCTGTTTCGCGCATGATTGCCAACGAACGCATGTCGGAGACAAGATTGTTGTAGCCGAACGAAGCACCGCGCTCGCAAGCCATGAAGCTGTCTTCGGCCAGGCCGGCGGCACGTGCCGCAGCACGCGCCTTGTCAATCACGTTCTTCATGTCGTGCGGAGCAAGAAATTGACCCTTCTTGATGTTGACCGGCTTGCCCGATTGAGCACAGGCGCTGATGAAATCTGTCTGACGGCACAGGAAGGCAGGCGTCTGCAACACGTCGACCACGGCCGCGACAGGCTTGATCTCGTCGATTTCGTGGATGTCGGTCAAGACCGGCACGCCAATCTGTTTCTTCACGTCGGCCAGGATCTCAAGACCCTTTTCCATGCCCAAACCGCGAAACGACGTACCCGAAGAACGATTGGCCTTGTCGAAGGACGATTTGTAGATGAAATTGATGCCGAGTGCGGCAGTCATTTCCTTCAATGCACCGGCAGTGTCGAGTGCCATTTGGTGCGACTCAATCACGCAGGGGCCGGCAATCAGGAAGAAAGGTTGGTCTAGTCCGGCTTCGAATCCGCAAAGTTTCATGATTAAGCCGCCTTTCTTTCGCCTTGTGCCTGCTTGTGTGCCAGCGCAGCCTTGATGAAGGAGATGAACAGCGGGTGGCCGTCGCGCGGTGTCGATTTGAATTCAGGATGGTATTGCACGCCGACATACCATGGATGGCTATGTTCGCCGGCACGCGGCAATTCCATGATTTCGCACAGGTCTTCAGTCGGTGTGCGTGCCGAAACCACCATGCCGGCATTTTCCACGCGGCCCAGGTAATGGTTGTTGGCTTCGTAGCGATGACGATGGCGCTCGGTGACTTCGTTGCCGTAGATTTCCGCGGCCAGCGTACCGGGCTTGACGGCGCAGGTTTGCGCACCCAGGCGCATGGTGCCGCCGAGATCGGAATTTGCATCGCGCCGCTCGACCTTGCCGTCATGGTTTTGCCATTCGTTGATCAGGGCCACGACCGGCTGGTCGGTCTGGTCGTCGAACTCGGTGGAGTTGGCGTGGGTCAAACCTGCCATGCTGCGTGCGTATTCGATCAATGCGACCTGCATGCCGAGGCAGATGCCCAGATACGGAATCTTGTTTTCGCGCGCATAGCGTGCAGCAAGAATCTTGCCTTCGACGCCGCGCTTGCCGAAACCGCCCGGCACCAGGATGGCGTCAAAATGCGCCAATGCTGCCGTGCCTTTTGCTTCGATTTCTTCGGAGTCGATATATTCGATATTGACGCGGCTCTCGGTATGGATACCGGCGTGGCGCAAGGCCTCGGTCAGGGACTTGTACGATTCGGTCAGGTCGACATATTTGCCGACCATGCCGATGGTCACTTCAGCCTTCGGGTTTTCCAGCGCGTACACCAGCTTGTTCCACATGGTCAGGTCAGCCGGCTTGGCGGTAATGGCCAGCTTTTGGCAGACGATTTCGTCGAGACCCTGGTCGTGCAGCATCTGCGGAATCTTGTAGATGGTGTCGGCATCCCACACCGAAATGACAGCAGCTTCCTCGACGTTGGAGAACAGCGAAATCTTGGCGCGTTCGTCGTCGGGAATGCGGCGGTCGGCACGGCACAGCAACGCGTCGGGCGAAATCCCGATTTCGCGCAGCTTTTGCACGCTATGCTGGGTCGGCTTGGTCTTCAGTTCGCCGGCCGACACCAGGTACGGTACCAGGGTCAGGTGCACGAAGGCAGCGGCATGACGCCCGCCACGCAGGCCCAATTGGCGTGCGGCTTCGAGGAAAGGAAGCGACTCGATGTCGCCCACGGTGCCGCCGATTTCGACGATGGCAACATCGAAGCCTTCGGCGCCGCGATGGATGTATTCCTGGATCTCGTTGGTGATGTGCGGGATCACCTGGACGGTCTTGCCCAGGTATTCGCCGCGACGCTCCTTGCGGATCACCGATTCATATATCTGGCCGGTGGTGAAGTTGTTCACCTTCTTCATCTTGGCCGAGATAAAACGCTCATAGTGGCCGAGATCGAGGTCCGTCTCGGCGCCGTCGTCGGTGACGAAGACTTCACCGTGCTGGAATGGACTCATGGTGCCCGGATCCACATTGATATAGGGATCGAGCTTTAACATGGTGACTTTGAGGCCGCGCGATTCGAGGATCGCAGCGAGGGAGGCGGCGGCAATCCCTTTACCAAGGGAAGACACGACGCCGCCAGTGACAAATACAAATTTGGTCATTGCAGATGGTGCCGAATGGCACATGCGGGAAATTCGAATTATACCGCAAACAATGCGCGAACTGCGCGATGAGGAAGCAATTTCCTGATTGCGCCTTGCCCCGATTTTGCCAGGATTTTGTTACCTCAAAGTATTTTCCGTGTTGCGGGTTTTCAATATGGCAATGGGTCGACGCATTGATCCGAGGTTGGCGCAGCGGGGGGCTTTAACGAGTGCCTAATCGCCACGCGCCGCGGCGCCCCTCCCATACACTGCCAAAAATGTGGCGTGTGGCGCCTCTATTGCCGACAATTATCGGCGAAAGACGAAACACGTTACTACGCATTTTTTGCGTATCATCAGGGCAAATACCAAACGTGCGGGTCAAGAGAACGAGGAACACGGATGCACATCAATATCTTCGATAGCGGTCTCAACGGCATGACAGGCCATCATTTCGATTTTTGCCTTAATTTCGGCAAGCATCTGGCACAGCGCGGCCATTCCGTAAGCATATGGGGCGGGCGCGATGCCAGCGCGGAATTGCCCGGTTTGTTTGCCGCAGCCGGCTGCCGATTCAGCCCTTTGTTCACGCATCTCCCCATCACACTGGAACAGCATCAGATGGTGACGTTTCAAGACATTGAAAAAAGCGTCAAACATACCGCAGCGCAGCTCTGCAGCAGTGAGGTGCCGCAGGGACTTAATTTCTTTCCCACGCTCAAGCCGACCGAGCTTCTTGCCTTCTCCCATGCCGAACGCGCCGGCGCAATGGCCGGCATGGTCCACACGCTGCCGGGCATCCACAGTGCCTACTCGGCGAATATATGGTCGACAGCCTGTGCCAACGTCCTCAGACGCGGTTTAAGCGTCAAGGTGGGCGTCATTGAGCCGGTCCTTGCCGGTTTTCTGAGAACGTATAGCGGCAAGTTGCCCATCGAAACTTGTCCTTTCCCCCTCGACGGCACAAGCGCGCGAAGCCACGCCGCGCGTCCGCAAAGCATCGGCTTCTTCGGCAATCAACGCGATGAGCGTGGGTTGGCGGTGATTCCGCCTCTCGTCGAGCGACTGCTGGCACAAGGCTATCGCGTCGTGGTGCACGATACCAGAGGGCAATTCAATACCAATGGGACGAACGTGAATTTGAGCGTCCTGAACGGCTTCCTGCCCGATCTCGGTGCCGTTGTGGCGCAATGCGATATGGTCGTCTGCCCCGCGCGCTGGGAGAGCTACGCGCTGCGTCCTTCGGGCATTGTCGCCATGGCGATTGCATGCGGCGTTCCCTGCATCGCCGCTTCCGGAACACTGAGTGCGGCGACGCATTATCAGCATGGATCGATAGTTTGCTACCACGAACTTAGCGTGGAGGGAATCTTGCAGGCAATCGCGCGCATGACGGAGGATTATCCGCACTTCGCAGAATGCGCGCGGGTAGCGGCGCAGATATGGCAAAAAACCCAGGGCATGGAAAAAGCGGTAGCTTGGCTCCTGGCTGCCGAGAATTCGCAAGATGGACAAAGCGATAAAAGTTGACACTCCGTGAACACACCCGCACAATTCTGGCGATCCGCAATACACAGGCGGGAACGTCGACTAAAACATCAGGCGGCAACTTTTTTTGGAATTAGCGCATTCCCAAGAATCCGTTTAAAAATGAGCAGGGCCAGGCGCCGCGATGATGACACTGCAACTGCATCGCGAGGAATGGCAGCGACGTCATGTTCATTTTGAAACGGCTTCCAGGTTCGCAGCGAACGGTTCCGGCTCGGCAGAAAATTCCTGGCATCGCTTTTAACCCCCATTCACTTCAAGGTTGATCTCATGGCGTCTTCATCAAACTACAACACTCTCGTTCAGGAACTTTACGTCACGTATTTTGGCCGGCCCGCCGATTACAACGGCCTGCAGAATTTCGCTGCGGCCCTGTCGGCGGCCGGCGCCCCGACCGACTTGCCGGGCCTGCTTGCCGCCTATGGCACAAACGCCGCAATCAAGTCGCTGGTGGACAGCTTTGGCACCAGCCCCGAATCAGTCATGTTGTACGGCCAGGTCAGCACCAGCAGCAGCAGCGCGAGTGCTTTTGTCACGGCGGTTTTCGACAACCTGCTAAATCGCGCCCCCGCTGCCGCCGGGCTCAGCTTCTGGGTCAACGCCGTTACATCAGGCAGCGTCAGCCTCGGCAATGCGGCGCTATCGATCGCTGCAGGTGCTTTGACGAACACCTCAACGCAAGGCCTGATCGATGCCGCAACAGTAACGAACAAACTCGCTGCCGCCAGCGCGTTCACAGCCGATGTCGCAAACAGTGCCGGCATTGCAGACTACAACGGGCCCGCCGCAGCCGGTCTGGCGCGCACCTTTCTGTCCGCCATTGCCAGCGGCACGACCAGCGACTCCTATCAAGCGCTGGCGCAGCAGACTACAACCGCGCTCGCCGCAGCCGTGACGGCTAACGTTTATGCCTTGACGTCCGGCACGGATACCCTTACCGGCGCTTCAGGCAGCAATACCTTCAATGCAATTCTCGACAACGCAGCGGGTGTCGCAGCTGGCAACCCTGACGCCACGCTCAACGCAGGCGACACCATTACCGGCGGTTCTCAAGTCAACGTGCTCAACATCAATGACTTCGGCCTCGGCTCTTCGGTCGTACTGCCCGCTGCCAGTTTCAGCCACATCACGGCATTGAACCTGAATTCAGCAGAATCGATCGGCACTCAGGATTTCAGTTCCTGGTCCGGTTTAAAGTACGTCAACATCGGGCTGTCCCACGGCACCGACAATGTGACGGTCTCGTCCACGACGGCATTGAGTCTGACCGATACCGGAGCACCCGGCAGCGTAACGACCCAAGGCGGCTCAAGCGTCGCGATTGTGACCGATGCGAATCACGGCGCGACCGTCAACGGCGGGGCGGCAACGAGCGCCGTCAGCGTAACGGGCGGCAACAGCATTACCATTCTGGACGCGAATTTTTCATCAACGTCGCCAAATACGATCGCCGCCGTTGTGATCAACAACCCTAACGGTGCCTCCAAAATTCAGAGCAACGCCCTGGCTTCCTTGTCGATCAGCGGGGACGCCGGACAAGCAGTGACTACCAGCGCAACAGCCAGTTTGACGCCGCCGTTGGCGCTCATGTTGAACGGTGACAGCAATGCGACTTTCAACCTATCGTCTTGCCTCGGCTTGAATGTTGCGGCAACTGGAAGCGCGTCCTCGGGCCTGAGCCTGATTGCCCCCGAGGCCGGCGCCCTGTCTTTCAATGACAGCACCGCATTGTTTCTCAACACCCTCTCCGCCGCCAGCGCAATTTCCGTCGCCATCTCCGGTACGGGCGATTTCAGTGCCAATTTGAGCAATGTCAGCAACCGAGCCAACATCGACGCGACGGCATCGAGCGGCATCGCAACCGTCACGCTCGCGGGCACGCAATCCTTCAGCGGCGGCATCGGGCAAGATAACGTGACTGTAAATTCACTGGCCATCACGGCGGCAGGGGGCAAATCGGGTATCAATACGATCACTTGCAACAACATGACGTTCGTCAAGACAGACAGCCTCAAAGTCTTCTCCAATTTTTCCACTTGGGAGACATCGGGCTCGACCTCCGGCCAAATCGACATGTCATCGGCAGGCCACTATACCAATCTGATTGTAAATGGAGCAGGCGGCGATTTGGCATTCAACAATTTGGTAGCCGACACGCCGTTAGCCGTGACGAATTCCGACTCGCATACCATCACTTTGCAATTTGCCACGCCAGAAGCACCAGGTTCAGGCACGCATCAGTTGCTGACTCTGGGTAGCGCGACCGGCACAGGCATTACTCTCGGCAATTTGTCCATCCCCGGAATCGCCAATCAAGGCGCGTTAGATCTGAGCATCAATAGTTATTCTTCGGCCGGGCAAATCAATCAGATCAGCACGCTCATTGACGGCACCTTGAACAAACTTGAAGTGAACGGCAATGCCGCTGTGAACATCGGAAACACAATTACAACGTCGACTTCCACGTTCACTTTGAACGATACCGTCAGCACTGGGACCAGTTCGATTGGTGGCTTGGCCGACAATGCGCTGAAAAATCTTGCAATCC
>DATBQE010000203.1:0-18598 GCA_036561005.1 Burkholderiaceae bacterium
CAACTGGCCACCTACATCAATAATGGCTACAGTGCGGCCGAGGCAGTCTACCCCAGCGACCAGGTTGTCTTGCATCTCGCCAACGGCTATGACGACAGCATGTTTCGCTGGTTCTTCGAAGGCGTGAAGTCGGCCGGTGCCAAATGGGACGTGATCGGCATGTCGCATTATCCGCCTGCGGCAAGCTGGGCCAGTTATAACTCGCAAATCTCGGCTACCACGTCTGACATGATTTCGCGATACGGCAAACCGGTCATCGTAAGTGAAGTGGAAATGGACTGGACACAGGCCAGCACCGCGAAAAGCGTGCTGTCCGACCTGATCAGCAAAACCAAGGCATTCGGATCAAACGGACTCGGCATATTTTATTGGGAACCGAAAGCCTATCCTGGTTGGCAAAGCTATACGCTGGGCGCGATCGATGCAATCTGCAAGTTCACGATTGCGCTGCAGGCATTTTAGCCGTCGCAGGTTTTATCGCGTCGAAAGCTGGAAAATGAGGAAATGCGCGCTGATTCGTTCAGCGTGCAACCTAAGCTGACGGTGGCAAGCCGGCTGCATCGCGCAAAGCAGCAAGCATGGCAGCGGCCCCGGGAGAGAGCTGATGTCCCTTGCGCGTGACAATGCCATACATGTCCATGCGCACCGCAAGAGTAAAAGGCAGCACAACCAGCAGCCCGAGATCGAGGTAGGGCTGCACCAATTCTTCAGGCAAGGCCACGATCATGTTGCTCCCGGTGAGCATGTTGATGACCAACGACGGAGCGAGTGTTTCAACAGTTTCGACAGGCTGATCAAGTCCATGCGCAAGAAATAGCGCTGTCAGGCGGTCGCGCAGAATGCTGCCGCTGGGTGGCAAGATCCAGGCTTGATGGACCAGGTCCTGCAACTGAAGATTTGGATGATTGGCCAATGGGTGACCGGTGCGCGCGATAAGGCTGTGCGGTTCGTCGGTCAAGGGTTCGAAATTCATCTCCGCAGCAGACTTGGCATCGAGTATGCGACCGATGACGAGATCCAGTTCGCCGGAGCGCAACCGCTCGATCAATACCTTGCTGGTGTCCAGACTGATCGCTACATTGACCTTCGGATACTTCTGTTTGAGCAGATTGACGGCCTCAGGCACCAGTCGTGTCGCCGGAGTCAGCACCGATCCAAGATTGACCTTGCCGCTCAAACCGGAAAGCAATTCCATGACTTCCTGGTGTGCAGCATCCATTTCCGCCAGAGCGGCTCCGGCACGCCGAATGAGGATTTCGCCATACCATGTAGGCTCCACACCGCGTGACAGGCGCTCGAACAATTGCACACCGAGCGCATGCTCAAGTTCAGACAGGAGCTTGGACGCGGCGGGCTGGGTCAAATTGGCAGCTTCCGCCGCATGCGCGATAGATCGATGTCGGCCCAACTCGGTCAAAAGGACCAGATGCCTTGTCTTGAGATGAGAACGCACGAAGCGATTGGAATTCGAGTCAGTCATGGATGAAATTGCACTGGTCAGATTGCTCTGTGCCTCCGCAACGACGCGTTCCAAATACCGACCCAGCAGCCGAAAAGCGGGACAACGACTTGAGGTCGCATGCTACCAGTCCATCTAACAAGATAGGCAAATCCAACCATGCAACAATGTATATTCGATTTTCGGTCATAGGAAGAAGCACCGGGAAGTGGTTCTTTGGAATTTTGCGTCTCATTTTTGTTTTTGTAATACCACTATGTTGACGATGGTATAGGGGCGGTTTCCGAGCGTCAATCAGTATCCGATGCGGCTACCGGCACGTTAGACCTTGCCGTCAGAGGAGAACAGTGGGATGCGGGGCGTCACAGCGAGAAAGAAAAAAGATCGATCGATTTTCGTTGCTTGGCAGCCACAATAAGATCTGCGACGGGTCGAACAAGAATTTGAAACCAGAATTAGACGATTGACAATTTAATCACGCCGCGTGATCAGAACCATAGCGGAGCTTGGCCACTTCACGCAGTGCGTCGAGCATAACGTCAGCGCCTGGCGACAATCGATGCCCCTTGCGCGTAACAATCCCATACATATCCATACGCAGGGACAGTGAATACGGCAGCACCGTGAGCAGCCCGATATCAAGGTAAGGCCGAACTAATTCTTCCGGTAAAGCCACGATCATGTTGCTGCCGGCAAGCAGACTGGTAATGACCGACAACGCGAGCGTTTCCACCGTCTCGTCCGGTTGGTCCAGTCCATGAGACAGGAACAGTGCCGTCAGGCGATCGCGCAAAATGCTGCCATTGGGGGGCAAGATCCAGCCCTCGTGGGTCAGATCCTTCAGTTGCAGATCAGGATGATTCACCAATGGATGACCGGCACGCGCGATCAAGCTGTGGGGTTCATCGGTGAGCGGTTCAAAGTTCAATTCGGCGGCCGATTTGGTATCAAGTATGCGGCCAATGACCATGTCGAGTTCGCCGGAACGCAGGCGTTCGATCAAGACTTTGCTGGTATCGACGCTAATGGCGACATGCACCTTCGCATGTTTTTGCTTGATCAGCTTGACCGCTTCCGGGACCAGACTGGTCGAGGGAGTCATGACAGTTCCGAGCGCCACGCGGCCGGAGAGGCCGGAAAGCAATTCCATCACCTCCTGGTGCGCCGCATCCATTTCCGACAAGGCGGCGCCAGCCCTGCGGATCAGCACTTCGCCATACCACGTCGGCTCCACGCCGCGCGACAATCGCTCGAACAATTGCACGCCGAGTGCATGTTCCAGCTCAGCCAATAATTTTGACGCCGCAGGTTGGGTCAGGTTGGCCGCCTCGGCGGCGTGCAGGATCGAGCGATGGCGACCCAACTCAGCCAGCAGCACCAAATGCCGCGTCTTGAGATGTGAGCGCACGAAGCGCTTGGAACTCAGATCAGACATGAAGGAGAGCGCATCGATTGCACGTGATCCGCTTGTGCGCGAGTTTAGTCATGATAAACCTGGGTTCTGCCCCCATCAATCAGGATATCGGTCGCATTGATGAAACGGGCCTCGTCGCTGGCAAGGAACAGTGCGGTGTAAGCCACCTCTTCCGGCCGGCCGATACGGCGGCAAGGCAACAGTTGCGCCTGGCACGCGCGTTCGGCTTCCGGGTCCGGGCAGGACTTGAACCACGCTTCGATGGCTTCGGTCAGGATCAAACCCGGCGAGATCGAATTGACGCGGATGCCACGCGCCGCGTATTCGATGCCGAGCGAACGCGTCAGGCCGATCAGCGCGTGCTTGGCCACCGGATAGGGGAAGCAACCGGGTATGATGCGATGCCCGTGCACCGAGGCGATATTGACCACGCTGCCGACGCCCTGCGCCAGCATGTGCGGCAAGGCAGCGCGCGTGGCGTTCCAGGCGCCGTCGAGGTCGACGGCAAAGCAGCGCTGCCACTGTTCCGCCGTCATTTCCAGCGGATCGGCAAACACGTTCATGCCGGCATTGTTGACCAGGATGTCGACCCGACCGAAACGCGCAATCGCGCGCGTGGTCAGGTCTTGCATGGCGGCGGCATCGGCCACGTCGGCAGCGACGAACAGCGCGCGCTCGTCACCGAGTTCGGCACGCATGGCGGCAGCGGCTTCGTCGTCCTTGTGGCTGTTGAATACCACGCACGCGCCCTCGGCAGCGAACAGGCGGGCGATGGCCTTGCCGATGCCTAGCGTCGAGCCGGTTACGATAGCAACCTTGTCTTTCAATCGATTCGTCATGGCCTTACTTTGCAGTGGAGTTGGTATTGCTCGGCGAATTTGCCTGCTGACTCGCCGGCACGGGATTTTGCGCCATCGCCGCCGCATGGTCGCGCCAGACATCGAGCGCGGGCAAGGCGTGGCCGGAGAAATCGAATAGCGTGGTGTTCGACACCAGGTTCGACGCCGGCTTGCCGTCGCTCTCGCGCACGGCCCAGCCGACGCCGGGCGTGGCGATCATGATCGGGTCCCAATACAACAGACCAAGCACGCGCCCATTGCTCTTGAGCGCCTGGAACAGGTTGTCGAGAAAATCGTGCTGGCCCTGCGGCGAACTCATGTCGGCCGGATACGGGCCGTTGTTGCTCAACTGGCCGGCAAAGCCATTGGGCAGCGTGGGCCTCCAGTTGAAGCCGACTTCCATCACCATCAAGTCCTTGTTGTAGCGCGCCACCAGTTGCTTGTTGAATTCGACGATACTTTCAATCGGCTTGTTGCTCCAGAATGGGTAGTAGGATATGCCGATCACATCCCATTGTGCACCGTTGGCCAGCATGTGGTCGAAAAAATAGCGATATTTGTCCAGATTGCCGGCGTCGTCGAGGTGAATCACTACGCGACTCTCCGGGCTGACCGCCTTTACGCCCTCGTAGCCGGCTTGCAGCAGGGCCGCAAGGTGCGGCCAGTTGGCGTCGTCGGCCTTGCCGTAAGGGTACAGCATGCCGGCCTGGATCTCGTTGCCGATCGAGACGAACTGCGGCACGGTGTGTTGCGCCTGCAGTGCCTGCATGACGGTGCGGGTGCGCTCGAACACCAGTTCACGCAAGCGCGCAAAGCGCTTCTCGCCATCGGGCAAGGCACCCAGCTCCTTCACCCAGGCCGATGGCACGCCCTGCGTGTCGGCGTTGGTCCAGAAGTCGCTGTAGTGGAAAGTCAGTTCGATCTGCAGGCCGAGCGCCTCGGCGCGGCGCGCCAGCTTGAGCAGGTCGGGCAAGTTCATTGACGATTCGGGCCAGTAATAACCGTCGTTGCCATTGCCGCTACCGGGTTCGTCATACAGGCGCAGGCGCACGATGCGGTAGCCGCTGTCGCGCAGGATTTCCAACGCATCCTTGGCCTGCCCCGCGCGGTTGTAGTAGCGCGCGCCATGCTCTTCCAGCAGCGACAGGACCGATACGTCGCCACCGGCCAGGAACGGCCGCGCCACGTCGTCCTTCGTCACGCTGATGTCGGCCAGTTCGACCCACTTCCCTGCGCCGGCATCGGTGTGCAGGCCGACTGCAAGATGGCCGTTCGACACGGGAATGGACGGTATGACGATTTCACGAAACTCGGCCGACGCCGGCACGCTGGTGCGCGCCATCGTATAGCCATCGGCGCGCCCGAAGATGAAGCACGAATTTTCTCCGCCGCTGCTGCGCACATGTGCATGCACGGTATAGGTGCCCGGCTGCAGGCCGTCGATGGTGCGAGAAGACGTGACGTTGTATGGCGCATCGGCCGTATGGCGCAACGGCAACGCGGTGTTTCCCGTCGTCTGGACGGCATTCGATGCGGCGACGTCGCCGCGATCGGTCCAAACCGGATTGGCAGGCGCAGCAGACGTCGCCTGGCATGCCAGCCAGACGGCAAGCGCAACACAGCGGCGAAATGAACTCATATTAACCGCGCGCCCCCTTGCTCTTCAATTGGTCCAACAACACGGCCACCAGCAGAATCACGCCGCGCACCAGATATTGATAAAACGCGTCGACATTGAGCAGATTCATCACGTTGTCCACGGTACCCATGATTAACACGCCGACCAGTACGCCCAGAATACGGGCCTTGCCACCCTGCAGCGACACGCCGCCCAGTACGCAGGCCGAGATGACGTCCAGCTCAAAGCCGGTGGCGGCATTGGGCTGGCCGCTGGTGATGCGCGAGGCGAGGATCAAGCCCGCCAGCGCCGTCACCAGCCCCTGCAGCAGGAAAACCCACACGCGCAGCTTCTCCACCTTGACGCCGGCCAAACGCGCCGCTTCCGGATTGCCGCCGATGGCCAGCGTATTGCGACCGAACACGGTGTGATTGAGCAGCACGCCGAACACCAGGAAACAAGCGCCCGTGACCCAGATCGGCAGCGGCACGCCCAACAGGCGCGTATCACCGAAATTGATGAACCCTTCATCGGCGATGCCAACCGCCTGTCCGTTCGAGACGATGAAGGCCAACCCGCGCACAATCAGCATGGTGGCCAGCGTGGCAATCAACGCATTGACGCGCAGATAAGCAATCAACACACCGTTGCCCGCGCCGATCAGGGCGCCGGCGATCAACGAACCGCCCACCGCCAGACTGACGCTTTGCGTGCGCTCCAGGATGATCGCGCCCAATACGCCGGCAAAGGCGATGGTAGAACCGACCGAAAGATCGAAATCGCGCGATGCCAGGCATAGCATCATCGTGCAGGCAACCATGCCGATCTGCGCCACCGACAGCATGAGGCCGACGATGTTGGGAACGGAAAAGAAATTCTCGACCGTGTACGACAGAATCACGAACAAGAACAGGTAAAGCAAAGGCATGCTGTATTCGAGCAGCCTGTTTCGGTTCAGTTTAGGCATGGTACGTGGCGGCACAATCGGTGTTGAGGTTGAGGTATTCATAAATGACTTGATTGGTTTTATTTGCTTCAACGCAGTTCAGCGGTATCGGGAAGAGCAAGGCGTAGCGCTGCCACCTCGCTCGCATCGGCGCGCGCGAGTTCACCGGAGATCTCGCCTTCCCGCATGACCACGACCCTGTCGGCAATGCCCAATACCTCGGGCAGATCGCTCGAAACCACGATCACGCAGCAACCGCGCTCGGCGACTTCATAGATGATGCGATAGATCTCGTTCTTTGCGCCGACGTCAATGCCGCGCGTCGGCTCGTCGAGGATCAGGACTTTGAGCGCCGGATCGGCCAGCCAGCGCGCGAGGATGACCTTTTGCTGATTGCCGCCGGAAAGCAGGCGGATTTCCTGCGAACGGTTCGGCGTCTTGATGCGCAGACGACGGATCAATTCGTCGGCGCGCTCCGCTTCGCGCCGGTGGCGCAGGAACAGTCCGCCGAGCAAATCGTGCCGGCGGCAACTGATATTGATATTTTCTGCAACCGAAGCCTCGGCCAATATGCCTTGTTCCTTTCGGTCCTCCGGGCACAGAACAATGCCCGCTTCAATCGATGCCAAGGGACCGGCAGACGAAACTTCAGCGCCGTCGAGCACGACTGAACCGGCAGCACGATGATCGGCGCCATACAACAAGCGCATCAGCTCGGTGCGGCCGGCGCCGACGAGTCCGAAAAAGCCTAGTATTTCGCCGCTGCGCACATTGAAATCGTAACCTGCATCGGTTTTTAAGGCGCGCAGCTTGCTGACTTTCAAGCGATCGGCGCCGAGTGGGCGCTCACGAAAATCATAGATATCTTGCAGATCGCGCCCCACCATGTCGCTGATCAGGCGGTCGCGCGATACCTCCGCCATGACTGGATGGGTGACGATCTTGCGGCCGTCGCGAAAAATTGTGCAGGCATCGCACAACGCGTAGAGTTCCTCCAGACGATGGGAGATGTAAATCAGGATGCGGCCGGCGGCGCGCAGATCGCGCACGATGCGAAACAAGATGTCGCTCTCGCGTGTCGAAAGGCTGCTCGTCGGCTCGTCGAAGGCAATCACTTGCGCGTCTTGCATGACCGCCTTGCAGATCTCGACCATCTGGCGTTGGGCAATCGGCAGATCGGCCAGGCGCGCATCGGGGTCGAGATCGAGGCCGATCGCCACCAAGCGTTCCGCCACCATGCGTCTTGCCTCACGTCGATCGACCAGGCCAAAGCGGCGCGGAAGACGTCCGAGCAAAATATTTTCCGTAACGGTGAGATCGGGAACGTATTGCAATTCCTGGTGGATAACGGCGATGCCCGAAGCAATGGCATCGGCCGCCGATTCGAAATGGCATTCGTTTCCATCGAGAAGAAGTCGCCCGGCGTCGGGCCGGTACTGGCCTCCAAGTATTTTCAAGAGCGTCGATTTTCCGGCGCCATTCTCTCCTAGCAAGCCATGCACGGCGCCGGCATGCGCCTCGAAGCTGACGCCGTTCAGGGCTTTCACGCCGGGGAAGTGCTTGGAAACTTGATCAAATTGTAGAGTCGCCGCCATTTACATCCCCATCTTGGCGCGCACGTCGGCTTGATTCGCGCGCGTCATCAGCATGCCGCTGGTGAGCGTGAGTGCCTGCGGGGCCTTGTTTTGCGCGATCCACTTGAACATGTCGACCGTGGTTTCATAGCCGTGCCGTTTCGGGCTGATCAGAACCGTGCCGTAAAATCCGGTCGGGCTTGGCTTGGCGAATTCGTTCAACGCAGTCTTGCTGCCACCGATGCCGATCGCCACCACTGCGTCGCTATGCATGCCACGCCCTTCAGCGGCGCGCACGGCGCCAAGAACGGCTTCGTCGTTCATGCCGAAAATCAACCAATGCTTGAACTCGCCGCGCTTGGTGAATGCGATATTAGCGGCATTGAAGGCACTTTCCGTATCCGTTTTGGCTTGTGGCGCATCGACCTCGTTGGCCATCGGAAAACCGGCGGCTTTCAGCGCATCGAGCGCGCCTTGCGTGCGTTCGCGCGCAGTCGGCAACTGATCATAGGCCACGCGCAATGCACCGACTTGGGCTGATTGCCAGCCGCGCGTCTTCATTTCCTCGGCCAAACCTTGACCGACCTGCTTGCCGATCTCGTAGGCCGATATTCCCATATGTGGGATACTCGCAATCGGTTTGCCGCTGCCATCGGTCAACTGGTCGTCGACCGACATGACCTTCAGGCCGGAACGCTTGGCCGCCCGTTCGATGGCGCTGCCCATTTTGACGTCGGGCGCACAAATTATGAAGCCTTGGGCTTTTTGCGCTGCGAGATTATCTATCGCCGAGAGCACCTTTTCGCCGCTCGGCACACCGATCTTGACCAGCGTGATCCCGTTATCGCGCGCTGCCTGGTCGGCGAAACGCCACTCATCCTGGAACCATGGTTCTTCGGCCTGCTTGACCAGAAAACCGATCTTGACCGGATCGGCGGCTTGGACCTCCGCTGCCGCGAGTAATGCGAAAACTGCGGCACCCAGCATACACCCCGCCCTTTTGAACGAATCTTTTTTCAAAACTGTCTCCTGTTTTTTATCTACAACTTCTACAACTACTGTCGCGCCCGCGTCGCTTACCGTTCAGAATTCATTTCAGTCACCGGACGATCATCAAACAACGTGTCAGCCAGCGCAAGCGGCTGCGGCAACGACATGCCAAACAAGCTACCCGACAATGGCAGACGCTCGAGTTGGTCTGCGCGCAATTCCGCGCGCGCGGTCGTCACCATCAATTGGTCACCATGAGGCCCGCCGATCGCGGGACAACTGACATGTTTTGCCGGCACGCTGATCGTTTGCATCAAACTGCCGTCAGGCGCGTATTGCGCGACACGCGACGCACCCCACTGCGCGTTCCACAAGCACCCGTTGCGGTCGATAACGGAACCATCAGGAAAGGCATGGCGCTCGGGAATCTCGACAAACACACGCATTTCTGAAACCAGTGCCGACTCCGCATCGTAACGGCATTGCATGATACAGCGCGTCAAGGTGTCGGAGAAATACATGGTTTCGCCATCGCGGCTGAAACAAATACTGTTGGCGATCGATACCGCAGGCAACGCCAGGCGCCGCAATCCATACTTCAACGAATATTGGTAAAAACTCCCGATCGGCCGCTTGTCCGCTGCTTCATTGATCGTGCCAAACACAAAATAGCCTCGCCGGTCAGTCCGCCCGTCGTTTATGCGCGTACGCTGCTCGGCAGGGTCAACCGGAACAATGGTCTCCAATTGCATCTGACGTTGTGAGGAAGCATCGTCCGGAACCACAGCGAAGGCAAGCCGCTTTGTCAGGCCGAGCAGCAACTTGCCGGAGCGGCAACGCACGAAGGACCCGACCCTGTCGTGCATGCGGAAACTACGAATCTCGGCCGCCCCGATCGACCATGCATGCAAGGTCGATCCCTCGATATCGGTCCACCACCAGAGTGATCGCGACTCGTCCCAAAACAATCCTTCTCCCAACGTGGCGCGTTGGGAGACGGCAAGTGCCATTACCTGTGCGGGTTGCGCATCTTGCATCAGTTGCACTTGTTGACCATCCTCTATCCTATGCCCAGGCAATGGATCGGCGAGGTTCATCTCTGGAGCGCTCAAAGGAACTTACATCTCCACATGCATACTCAGACCATAGCGCCGATCGTCCACATAAGTGCCGCGCGGCAGCCCTGTGACGCCATAATAACTCTGACGCACGGAGCGCAACAAATTGTTGCCTTCAAACGCCAGTTTCACGTGCTTGCCGATGGCATAACTGAAATAGGCGTCGAGCAAACCGTAGCCTTCCATGTACACGGGCGTCTGACCGATCGTGGGCATTGCAGTCGATGATGTAACGACGTAATAGTTTTGCGAACCGGCCAGGTACTTGCCGCGATACGAATATGCCAGGCGAGCCGACAGATCGCCGAGATCGTACATGCCAACGAGGTTGTAGCTGTCGCGCGACAGGTTCTCCAACTGGGTTTTCTGCCCGATCAACACACCCGGCGCCGAACTGTCGACATAGGTGAAGTTGGCTTGCAAGCCGAGGCCGCGCAGCAAGCCTGGCAAACTGGTGAAGAAGCCCTGATAACCGAGCTCAAGACCCTTGATGGTGCCTTCCGGGCCGTTCACCGGCGTTTGCACATTGTAGATCGAGCCGCCGTACGAATAAGGCGTGGTTCCCGTCTGCACGAAGCCGTCGACCAGCTTGTAGAAGGTGGTGCCGAACAGGTAGTCACTCTTGCTCAAATAATACTCGAGCGCGGCGTCGACGTTGCGCGACGTGATCGCTTGCAGGTTGGGGTTGCCCTGGTAGCCGGTCTTGTCGTTGGCATTCAATGTCAGGCTGGGAACCATTTGCATGAAGTCAGGCAAGGTCACGGTCTTCGAAGCACTGAAGCGTCCGACCAGCTTGTCCGTGATGTCCATGCGCAGGCTAACGCTGGGCAGCAATTCGTTCTGTGTGTTATTGATTTCCTTCGCTGAAGTCACACCGGCTGCAAGCGCCAAGTTGTAGTTGCGTTGATCATGCACGGCCACATAGCGCAAGCCGACATTACCGGTAACGGCCTTGCCAAGCAACTCGGTTTCAAAGTCGCCGCGTCCGTACAATGCGGCACTATCCTCGTAATAATTGAATGTTTGCGCAGGATCGAGCGTCGGCACCGACAAGCCCATCGCCGTGCGCGACGTTTGCGGATCGCGCAGCCAGCCGAGATTGGTGACAGACAGCCACTGCGTCGGATAGGTGCCCGACCCAGCCGCCGACAGAAGATTGTTGTACGGGATCACGCCAAGTTGGGATGCGAACGCCGAAGAGGTGCCGCCGATGGAGCCGGTGCCGGAATTTTGATAATCGTTTTCCAACGTAGAGATTTCGCCGCTGGTTGCCGTGCGATTGGACAAGCGCAATCCGGTATGCAGCGTTGTCCAGAATTTTCCACCAACAGCATCGTCCGCATCGATACGCCAAGCCGTTTCCCTGGCCTCATTGACTTGCTTGAAGTAGTTGGCATTACCTGCATAGTAGCCTGAAGAACTGGCCAGATTGACGCCGCTTGCGGCCGTCGGATATGCCGAGGGCACCTTGGTGGTTGTGTCATAGGACACGCTGGCGCCGTTGGCGTAGTCGCCGAGGCCTGCGGCATTGTAAATATCGACGTAGTGGCTGCGCGTTGCCGCCAAATCGGTCCTCACTTTCCAACTGCCACCATGCCATTTTGCACCGATCGCCAATTGCGTCGTCTCGGTATCGCTATCGTTGATGGCACCGGTGGTGGCCATATCCGCGCCCCAGAAGGTGCCTTTTTGCAGCACGTTGTTTGGCGCTGTCAGCGTGCCGTTCGGGTAAAGCGCGCCGAAATAGGCAATGCCGGGCTGACCCAATCCGGTATATGGATTGACGACGGTGATCGGGAAATTGATGGAATTCGCCCAATATGGCGAAACATATAAACCATAATAACCATTGCGTGTCTTCAGGTTCGTATAGTTGCCGTCAAGGTAAAATTCCAGATCCTTGGACGGGCGATATTGCAATGCGGTTGAAACGCCGGTTCGTGTGCGCTCACCCAATTCGTATTGCGAATAAGCACCGGTGGGTGCGTAAATGCCTAGGCCATCCGCCGTTTGCGAAGGCGGTCCCAGTTCCTGCAAATCGGCACGATAGTCGCGGTTTTGGTAGGCAAGGCTCACCAGCGCGCCGAAATCGCCGCCGGCGACCTTCCAGCGATTGCTCAGCAATACCGAACCATCGGCATTTTGCTTCTTCGCATAGTCCGCGTACGTGGTCTTGAAGGTCGCCGCTTCCTTGTCAGCGGTAAAATCGAACGGATGGCGCGTGCGCAAATCAATCACACCGCCGATACCGCCTTCGAGCAAGTCGGACGAGCTGGTTTTGTAGACGTCGGCGCCGGAAAGCAGCTCCGAAGGAATGTCCTGGAACGACAAGCCGCGCTCCTTGCCGGCGGTAAAAATCTCGCGCCCGTTCAGCAAGGTTTCCACCTGGGACAAACCGCGCACCTGCACCTGCGCACCTTCACCCTGGTCGCGCGACACTTGCACGCCGGTGATGCGCTGTAGCGCTTCAGCCACGTTTGCGTCGGGCAGCTTGCCGATGTCGTCAGCAACGATGGAGTCAACAATCAGGCCGGAGATTCGCTTGAGATCCTGCGCGTGCATGAGGCTGGCGCGAATGCCGGTCACGACAACCTGTTTCAACTCCGTCACGTCAGACGTTGCGGCCGGCGCATCAGCCGGCGGATTGGCTGTCTGTGCCAAGGCGGGCAATCCAAACATGGAACTCACTGCTAGGCTGATCAAGGTACGCGAGGCGTAGAAATTGTTAGCACTGCGACGCTTGTTTCCGGCAAGCCGGGTGGGGAAATAATTCTTCAAGTTGCTCTCCTGTTAATTTGTATTTTTTGTATCCGGGCGTGGCAGCTGCTTGAATGTTTTGCGAGGAACCAAATACTGCCGCGCGTTCCTTGCTAACCATCCCAATGCTTAAGCAGCGAGGGTCATATTAAGAAGCCATGACTTATCGGACAAATGCCTTATTTCAAAGGAGCTATCTCAATTCAATATAGCTTCAAAGACCATCTATCACTTCACCGCCGGGCCTCACTCGTGATCTCAATCGAGTTCCAACGCAAATCGATACACGGGAATAAGATTCACGCCGCGCAGCCAGGCAATCTGGGCTTGTCCCTCGAAATTCGGACGGCTCTCCTTGGAGAGATAAATAGGGGCATCGGCGCGCAAAGGCATCACACTCAAGGACAGTGGTTCACCCGACTTGAGTTCGGCATATTTCATCCCGACTTGCCAAGTACCGATACCGTAGTACCAGTCATCGATCATGCGCGTACCAGAAAACAATCGTCCGATATCGCCGACAAAATCGATTTGCAGATAAGCCTCGTCCAGGTCCTTCAGTTGTTGCGGGGAAACAACGATATGCCAGGATGCGGCGTTACGAAAACTCTCGGGCAAAGGCTGCAATGCCGCCTGAGCCAATCCGCCGCGCATAACTGCCGGGGCGTCAAGCGCAGGTCTGTCGGGCGTGACGTGGATGTCGATATGATGCTCCGGAAGCCGCGCCTGCAATATCTGGAACAAGCCTTCCGAGCCGACTTCGGAAAACGGCGCGGGTATCTTCCTGATGGCCGGAAAAATTGCTGCGCGCACGCTGCCTTGACCGACCGAACGCAATTGCAACTGATCTTTCGTATACCAGGCCTCCTGTTCACTAATCGCGAGGCGGCGTTTGCCATGACTCTCGCTGATCGTCAAATGACGCGCCTGCTCCGAGGTCAGGATAATCAGCGTGATCTTGCGTCCGCCCGCCTGACGTAGGCTGACGGCGCCACCGAGACCGGGTTGCAGTTGTTGCAAAGTGACTGTGCCGTCACCCTTGACAAACGTTGCACCCGGCGCATTGATCGATCCGGCAACGTCGGCGTTGAATCCCAGTTCGACGGGAATACCTTCGGATGCCGCGAAAACGTAGATTACGCCTTCCTTGCCTTCATCGAGCCGTGCGACCGGCAGCGCCGTCGCATAGCGCAACAACGTGCCATCGAGGTCGAAATTGAACGGCCAGATGAAATAGCTTCCATCGGGCACATCGAGAGCCTTGGCGGGAAACACCAGCTTCTGCTCAGGCAATCCAATCGAAAACTGCACGCCGTGCTGCTGCGCCATGCCATATTGCCGCACATGATTATTGAAGAACACGAAACCGCTGTTGCCGCTGCTGCGCACCGACCAGCGCGGCGTGGTCAAATCGGTCGGATCAACCGCCGCATGCTCGGGCTTGCGTACCGTCATGGGTGCAAGACGTGCGCCAAAATCATTGAGGAAATAGTGTATCGGCTTCAACTTCTCCAGCACCGGACGCTGCTGGCCGTCCGGTCCCAGAGGTGCCTGGAAGTCATAGCTGATTTTCGGCGTGTCATTGTAGCCGCCTGAGAGGCTGCTTTCTTCCAGGCTGGTGCGCCCGGTGGGATTGCGGCCGCCGTGGAACATGTAATAGCCAACCATATTCAAGCCGGAACCAAGCTGCACCGGAAGCATGGATGCGATGTCGTCCGGCGTGACCAGGGTGCGACGCCGATACATGGCCGGCAAACCCGCACCGTACTCGGCGCCGAGGAATGGAACGCGCGCACCATCAATGTCAGCGGTACCCTGGGTCGAGGCGGCAGTCTGCGCGCCAAGATCGCCACTCACCCTGCTGCCGAAACGAAATGCGTAGGTTTCCTTGGGCGGCAATTCGCTTGTACTGGTTCCCCAAGGTTCATCGGGGTAACCGCCGAAAACCGGCGTCACTTCCCCGGATGGATAAACGGTGCCATCCCAGCCAGTCACCGTGTAAAGCGGAACGTCAAGGCCGGCCTGCCGCGCCAGAGCCTTCAAGGTCTTGATGTGTTGCGCCCCCTGGCTCACCCCTTCAAGATTGTATTCGTTCTCCAGCTGTATGCCGATCACCGGGCCGCCCTGCTTCCACAACTGTCCCTGCAGCTGCGCGCCGATCTGTTGATACAAGCGCGAGACGTGGCCCAAATACTCGGGATCGTCGCGCCGGGTCGGCATCTTGTCGACCACCCAATCAGGCATGCCGCCGTAGCGCACCTCGGCGTGCGCCCACGGTCCGACCCGCACGATGACATTTAAGCCGATTTTTCCGCACAGTTGTACAAAGCGGTGCAGGTCGCGATTGTCGCTCCAGTTGAATTTACCCTCGTCCGCTTCATGATGACTCCAGATCACGTAGCTCGACACGACGTTGACGCCGGCCGATTTCATCTTGTACAGCTCGGCCTCCCAACTTGCAGCGGGGCTGCGCGAATAGTGGAATTCACCCATGACGGGCAGCCACGGCGAGCCATCGCGGGTCAGGTATTGGCTATTGATATCGAGCCGCGCGCCGTTCGGTGCTGCGGCTGTGCCCATGTGAAAATATCCGCTCTGTGGCGCGATCGCCGGCGCACTGGCATCGACATGCAGCACATTCACGCCGGCAGTTTCCGTCGCACCGCAGGCCAGCGCCGTTGCAACCAATCCTGCCTGCAGCAACGCCAGCTTCCAGTACTTGTTCATTGTCTCCACCTTTTATCCGCTATTTTTATATATTTTTACGTTCTACTGCTTAATCTTTTCTGTTCAAGTCGCGCCAGGCACCGGCGAAGCTGCGCGCACTCTGCGCGACATCGTCCGCCAACATCCCTGGAGCATACAGCGCAGAGCCGAGACCGAAACCAGATGCGCCGGCACGACGGTATTCGCCCATGGTAGTCGGCGTGATGCCACCAACAGGCAGCAGGCGCTTGGAGGCGGGAACCACGGCGCGCATGGCCCGCAACACGACGGGCGTGACCAATTCCGCCGGAAACAACTTAACGGCGTCCGCACCCGCGTGAAGTGCCTGAAAAATTTCGCTCGGCGTCGCCGCGCCGGGAATGCAAAACATGTTGGCCATTTTTGCCGCCATGATCACTTTCGCGTCTGCGTGCGGCATCACGATCAATTTTCCGCCGGACTGTTGCACCCGCTGTACATCGTCGATGCTCATCACGGTTCCTGCGCCCAGGATCGCGTCAGACGGTAGGCGCGCGGCAAGCGCAGCGATCGAATCGAACGCCGCCGGAGAATTGAGCGGCACTTCGATCATGCGAAAGCCCTCTTCATATAGGCGCATTCCGATCTGCACGACTTCATCGGGGCGAATGCCGCGCAGGATCGCCACCAAAGGAAGTGCGAAAAAGGCTGCGTCGAAGTCGCCGGCAACCGATTGTTTCACTGTATTGCTCATTGCAGCCATTCCTTCGATAATGTTCAGATCGCCGGCCTAATTCGTCGATAACTAGGCAATCAATTCGCCGGCCCGCGCAAGATTCCACATGCCCAGCGGCGCGGTATTGGGAAGCAACAAATCGGCTTGCATGTCAAAGCGTTCCAATGCCTGCGCATAGAGATTGCACAAATCAGTCTCTCCCACCAGAACCAGAGGTGTCGCTTCCTGATTTGCAGCCCGACGCCATGCCAGTCCGCTGCGCAGCTCATGTCCAATCAGCAGGCCCGAGAGGTAGTCGGCGCTCGCCGAGACGGCCAATTTTTCTGTCAATACTTGGCTGCGGATCGAAAACAGTTGCTGCGCCAGATTTCTTTGACCACCATCGCGCGCTGCATCAACGCCATCGTTAAAGGCTTGTGTGTCAACCGAGGTATGCCGCTCCTCCATCGAACGGCCAAGTACGCTGTACAAGCGCAGCAGCGCAAATAACTCGCCCGTCATATGTGTCGAAAAATCGCACACTTTTTCGTCACTGATCTGCGCCCACTTGGAGTGAGTTCCCGGCAGGA
The DNA here is from genome assembly GCA_036561005.1 of Burkholderiaceae bacterium. Classification (GTDB taxonomy): domain Bacteria; phylum Pseudomonadota; class Gammaproteobacteria; order Burkholderiales; family Burkholderiaceae_D; genus PKWO01. Next base: position 16,706 of record DATBQE010000203.1, read on the forward strand.
CGATGCATGAAGCGCGCGCCAGTTCGGGGGAAGACAGCACGGCACCGGCAATTTGTGTTTCTTCGCCTCGCATGACGTCCGGCGTACCATGCTCCGGATCATGGAGCAGACCGGGAATGATGCGCAGGTTGGACCCTGCCACCGTCGCATGCCCCGTTGCGAGCTGCGCCAAATCAACCGGACAAGACAAGTAAGGCGCTTCTTGCCAGCCATGTTTGCTGCCCACCATGCCGCACGCCAGCACAGGCAATCCCGGGTGTTCAGATACCCAGTCGCCGACCAGACGCGAATAGGCGGCATGGAATTCGGCATTGCCCTTGAGTGTGGAAGCGCCCTCGGTCGATCTGCGGCTTTCCAACACCTTGCCGGAGCCGTCGATCAAAAACCCGCGCATCCCCGTACTGCCCCAGTCGATACCGATCAGGGAAGCGTCATCAACGGCTTTGGGTGCCGCGCCAACTACCATTCTGCCACGCTGCCGTCCGCGTGGCGCCAGACCGGATTGCTCCAGTCGCCGGCATTGCGGCTTGCCTCAATGACGCGTTCCTCGTCGATCTCGACACCGAGACCAGGCTTGGTCAAAGGCCCGATGTAACCGTCGGTAATGCGGAAGTCCTCAGGATTGCGCAGGTAGTCAAGCAAGTCGGCTTCGCGATTGTAGTGAATACCCATGCTCTGCTCCTGCAGCACGGCATTATGCGAAACGAAATCGACATGCAGACATGCAGCCAGGGCAATCGGTCCGAGCGGGCAATGCGGCGCCAACGCAATATCGTGCGCCTCGGCCATCGCTGCGATGCGGAAACATTCGCTGATGCCGCCGGCATGCGACAAGTCGGGCTGGATGATCGAAATACCGCCCTTTTCAAACACCCGCTTGAAGTCAAAGCGCGAATACATCCGCTCGCCCGCTGCCAGAGGAATGGAAGTGCTCTCTGCCAGGCGCGGATAGTATTCGGCCTGCTCGGCCAGTACCGGCTCTTCGACGAACAATGGACGATAGGGCTCCAGTTCGCGCAACAACACCTTGGCCATTGGTGCCGACACGCGTCCATGAAAATCAATGCCGAACTCGATCTCGTTACCGAACGCGGCGCGAATCTCGGCGATGCGCGAAACGGCGGCATCAACGGCAACGCTACCATCGATGATGCCGAGTTCTTCGGTGCCGTTCATCTTGAAGGTATCGAAGCCTCCCTCGCGCAAGGCGCGGATGCCTGCAATCACATCGGCCGGACGATCGCCGCCGACCCAGCTATAAGTCTTCATTCGGTCGCGCACCAGGCCGCCGAGCAACTGGTATACCGGTACGCCGAGCGCCTTGCCTTTTACATCCCACAGGGCCTGATCGATGCCGGCGATCGCACTCATCAGGATCGGGCCCCCGCGATAAAAGCCGCCGCGATACATGATTTGCCACAAATCGTTGATCCTCATCGGATCTTGCCCGACAAGGTAACGCGACAATTCGTGGACGGCCGCCTCGACAGTGCGAGCCTTGCCTTCGATGACTGGCTCCCCCCACCCTATAATGCCTTCATCCGTCTCGAGCTTCAGGAACATCCAGCGCGGTGGCACGCGGAACGTTGTCAACTTGGTAATTTTCATGGGATCGTAAATTCTTGGAAACAGATGGAAGCATAACGAGGTCAGCTAAATCGGAAATATGAATAATTTCGATTTATGTATATGAATACGGAATATCTGTTATTCGCCATATCGAAGGTACTGCAGCCATCGAATGATCGGTGTCGAGCGAATGCAAACCCAATGTGCCTTCAGTTATATGAAGTAGTCGATGCGCGCATCGTTGTTACGCGCTGGATCAAAGGACATAGCGGCGACAAATATAATGAACAAGCCGACGTGCTGGTGGGCGAGGCGCTTGCATCG
>DATBQE010000204.1:0-7286 GCA_036561005.1 Burkholderiaceae bacterium
CGGTCGTGAAATCATCGATTCGCGCGGTAATCCCACCGTCGAGTGCGACGTTCTGCTGGAATCCGGCGTCATGGGCCGTGCGGCCGTGCCATCAGGCGCATCGACCGGTTCGCGCGAAGCAATCGAATTGCGCGATGGCGACAAGAGCCGGTTCTTCGGCAAGGGCGTCCTGAAAGCGTGCGAAAACATTAACACCGAAATCTCTGAAGCCATCATGGGCCTCGACGCCAACGAGCAGGCGTTCCTTGACCGTACGCTGATCGATCTGGACGGTACCGAAAACAAGGCGCGCTTGGGCGCCAACGCCACGCTGGCCGTTTCGATGGCCGTGGCAAAAGCTGCTGCCGAAGAATCGGGCCTGCCGCTGTACCGCTATTTCGGCGGTTCCGGCGCAATGCAAATGCCTGTGCCGATGATGAACGTCATCAATGGTGGCGCACACGCCGACAACAACCTGGACATCCAGGAATTCATGATCATTCCGGTCGGCGCACCAAGCTTCCGCGAAGCGATCCGTTATGGCGCCGAGGTGTTCCACACACTCAAGAAAATCCTGCACGACAAGAAGCTGACTACGGCCGTCGGCGACGAAGGCGGGTTCGCGCCATCGGTGCAAAACCATGAAGAAGCAATCAAACTGATCATTCAGGCGATCGAGCAGGCCGGCTACGAGCCGGGCCGCCAGATTGCGCTCGGCCTCGACTGCGCCGCGAGCGAGTTCTTCAAGGACGGCAAGTACCAGCTCGAAGGCGAAGGACTGGCATTGTCTGCTTCCGACTTCACCAACCTGCTTTCGACCTGGGTCGATAAATACCCGATCATTTCGATCGAAGATGCCATGGCCGAAAACGATTGGGACGGCTGGGCCACACTGACCCGCGCCTTGGGCAAGAAGGTGCAACTGGTCGGCGACGACCTGTTTGTCACCAACACCAAGATTCTGCGCGAAGGCATCCAGAAGGGTATCGCCAACTCGATCCTGATCAAAATCAACCAGATCGGCACCTTGACCGAAACCTTCGCCGCCATCGAAATGGCCAAGCGCGCCGGTTACACCGCCGTGATCTCGCATCGTTCGGGCGAAACCGAGGACTCGACGATTGCAGATATCGCCGTTGGTACCAACGCCTTGCAGATCAAGACCGGGTCGATGTCGCGTTCTGACCGCATGGCCAAGTACAACCAGTTACTGCGCATCGAGGAAGATCTCGGCGACATCGCCAGCTACCCTGGCCGCAGCGCATTCTACAATTTGCGTTAACGAGCCTGATTCAACCGGGAAGCGAATTTCCCGGTTGAACAAACAAAAACATGCGCCTCATCGCCCTCTGCCTGGTCACACTGCTGGTACTGATTCAGTACCCGCTTTGGCTTGGCAAGGGCGGCTGGCTGCGCGTGCGCGATCTTGACCTGCAAGTCACGGCGGCACACGAAAAGAATGACGAAGCCAAGGCGCGCAATGCCAAACTGGCTTCCGAAGTCAATGACTTGAAGGACGGCACGGGCGCGGTGGAAGAGCGTGCCCGTCTTGAACTGGGCATGATCAAGAGTGACGAGATTTTTGTGCAGATAGCCACCGGCGGCGGCAATGCTGCTTCTGCGCCTGCAGCACCAACTACGCTACCACCGAATACTGCCGGCAATGCCGCCGCTCCACCGCCAGTCGCGCCTGCTACGCAGGCAAGATAAGACACCAGTGATACGGCCGATTAGTCGGCCGTCACTATCTTTACTTCGGATTAGGGCTTGCACACGTTTTGGTGCCAGTATTGAGCGGCCTTCGATGTTTGTTTTATGATCTCGTCATTTTTTTTGGCCGCGCGCCAAAAAGCTAAATGATAGAAGTCAACGATGCCTTCGTCTCCGAGCGATTCCTTGCCTTGCTGCATATCCATAGCGCAGTAGCGGACGCGATAGCATCCCGATGAGAGTGGAATCGGATACTGTTCATCGTCTTCCCATTTCACCAACGAGACGCTATGCTCGCCAACATCCAACGACACCTCAACAATCTATTCCCATTTTTCGTCAATTGTTGGCGCTGTCTCCAGCACATCCAGTGTAAATCCGACTTGACCGGTATGCTGGCCGGTAATAAGAAACAGTGCGCCGGGTGTCGCTGCTCCGCATAGTCCATTGGTCTGACCCCTGAATGAATCGTTTAGGTCCAAGCCGTAGGAATTGGAGGGTAAGACGTAGGCTTGTCCATAGTGCACTTGTAGAGGACCATCGAAAATTCTTGGCATGTAATCACTCGCCGTTGTTTGATTGACTTCGGAATTGATGGCATTTGAGAGTGCGGTCGAATGTAACGCGATGAAAATCATTTAACGTTGCTACCACCAACCATTGTCACCCAACACCATCTTTTTATAGTAGTCGGCATTGGCTCGCAAACCGTACATTCCTGCGATGGCGATGCTGGCGAGATATCCAAGTTTATCCGGCAAGTTCATCAGCAACAAGGCGATGCCACAGGCAATGTTGATGGCAATTGTCAGGCCCAACAAGCTGAACGCCTTGCGCCACATGCCCTTGGTCAAATAGTAAATCGAACCAAAAATGAAGGCCAGCGCATTAAAGCCCGTGGCACCGTGACCTGCAGCGGCGATTCCACCTGCGCCTTTGACGACATGGAAACGCTGCTTCCACTTTTTTGCGACTGCGAGCCTTTCGACGTCCGCGCCTTCCTGCTTATACCTTGCCTCGAATGCGTCGATGACAGGCGATGCATATGGATTTGTACCGTTCAATCTATCCCCCCGGATTTTGATGTTGTCAGGCCCCTTGTTGGCGCGCTTTTATTTTTTGTGTTTTTCTCTGCAATCACGCACTCGCCAGATTCAATTGTTCAATTGACGCATGATCAAGCTCGATGGACGCAGCCCCCATCAATTCGTCGAGCTGGGCGAGGGTTGTTGCGCTCGCAATCGGGGCGGTGACACTCGGTCGTGCCATCAGCCACGCCAACGCGATTTGCGCCGGTGTAGCGTTGTACCGCTTGGCGCAATCGTCTAGCGCGTCGAGGATGCGCAGACCGCGCTCGTTCAAATACTTGCCGATGCTGCCGCCGCGCACGCTTTTTCCCAAGTCTTGTTGCGCGCGATATTTACCGGTCAGGAAACCGGATGCGAGGGAGAAATACGTAATAACGCCCAAGCCATGAGCCAGACAAACCGGCTCCAGCGTATGCTCAAATTCAGCGCGTCGATACAGGTTGTATTCCGGCTGCAGACTCTGGTACACAGGCAGATTGTTTTGATGGCTGATGCGCACAGCTTGCTGCAGACGCTCGACGCTGAAATTCGATGCCCCAATCACGCGCACCTTGCCCTGCTTGACTAATTGGGCATACGCTTCCAGCACAGCCTCTTGCGAACTGTCCGGATCGTCAATGTGCGACTGGTACAGATCGATATGTTCGGTTTGCAGGCGGCGCAAGGAATCCTCCGCAGCGCGCAGAATATACTCCGGACGCAGACCCTTGTTGTCTCCGCCCATATCCATGCCGACCTTGGTGGCAAGCACGACCTTGGCGCGTTTGCCGCTCTGCTTGAACCATTTGCCGATGATGGTTTCGGATTCGCCGCCCTTGTGCCCGGGAACCCAGCGGGAATAGACATCAGCCGTGTCGACCAGATTGAACCCCGAGTCGACAAATTTGTCGAGCAAGGTGAACGATGTCGCTTCGTCCACGGTCCATCCAAATACATTGCCGCCGAAGGCCAGGGGAGCAACTTCCAGCGACGAGTGACCCAGTTTGCGTTTTTTCATGCGTGACTCCATGGAACAGGTAGTTGCGCTTCCCCCTGATTCCCTACTTCAGTGCCGCATACGACTCGGCGTCTGCAAGGTCTCGACCGGTTCTTCCGTGGCAAACAATTGGGCGCAGTCGACCTTATCGAAGTCGTAGTGCTGTCCGCAAAAATCGCAATCGATTTGCAGCGAATCCAATTCTTTGAGCGCGTCCTCAACTTCTTCGCGGCCGAGCATCTTCAGCATGCCGCCAACCTTTTCGCGTGTGCAGCCGCAATGGAAGCTTGGGTGCTGAGCATCGAATACGCGTATCGTCTCTTCCCAAAACAAGCGATGCAGCAGCGTTGCAATGTCGGTACTCAGCAATTCTTCCCGGCCCAATGTCGCACCGAGCGCGAGTGCACGATCCCAGGCATCGTTCGGGTCATCGGCATCAATCGTTTCGCCCGCGGCGGTTCTTGCCACTGCATGTCCGCCCTCCTGCGGCAGCTTTTGCAAAAGCATGCCGCGCGAAATCTTGGCGTCCGCAGCGAGCCATAATTTGGTATCGAGCTGTTCCGAGCGCAACATGTAGTTTTCGATGACGCTCGCCACATTGTCGCCGTCCAGCGGCACAATGCCCTGATAGGCTTGCTGGCCCGGCAGTTTGTTGTTCGGGTCGAGCGTGATGACGAAACGACCGTTTCCGTGCAGGTTGACCAATTCACCGAGCGTCGCGTCGTTTTCCACCGACGCATCTTCTTTCAACTTCGCGGTCGCGCGCAGTTGCAGGTCCGAATCGCATTCGACTACCAGCAAGCGCACCGGACCGTCGCCATGAATCTGCATAACGATGACACCATCGAACTTCAGGTTGGCCGACAACAAGGCCGCAGCGGCCATCATCTCGCCCAACACCGTTCTGACGGCTTCGGGGTAGGCGCGCCGTGCCAGCACCTGCTGCCACGCAGCGGAAATCTCCACCAGCTCGCCGCGCACAGGGGCGGCTTCGAACAGGAACTTTTGCAGTGTGTCGACTTTGATTGCTTCACTCATTACGCTATCCGTTTCAAATTGTCCTTGAAGAACTTGCCGCGCGCGACGTAATTACGCGTATTGCCGTGCATACGCGCGACATCTTCATCGGTCAACGTGCGCACCGCTTTGGCCGGCGAGCCGATGATCAGGCTGTTGTCGGGAAACTCCTTGCCTTCGGTAATCAGCGCACCGGCGCCCACCAGGCAGTTCTTGCCGATTTTTGCGCCATTGAGGACGACTGCCTGGATGCCGATCAGCGACCCTTCGGCAATCGTGCAGCCATGCAACATGGCCTGATGGCCGACCGTCACGTTGGCACCGATTGTCAGTGGATAGCCGGGGTCGGTATGCAAAATGCAGCCTTCCTGCACATTGCTGCCAACGCCTACCGTGATGAGCTCATTGTCGCCGCGTATCGTGACATCGAACCAGACGCTGGCATTGGCTTTGACGTCCGCCTTGCCGATGATGTTGGCCGAATCGGCAATATAGGCCGAAGGATCGATAGTTGGGCTGTGGTCGCCGAGTTGGTAAATAGGCACGGAATATCCATTCTCTAGAGGAATACAACGCCGAGCCGTGGCTCGGAACGAAGAATTCCATATTGGGATCAGGCTCTATTTTACAACCGGGACTGCAGGTATGCTGCCTCCGGGCGGAAACCGCATTGTTGTGGGTGTACAAGGCGAGCAAGCCCGCCTTGTGACATTTTGTTATTAGCGATACATATTCAATGTCGAAATATCCGGCAACGCAATTCCGTAAGGATCGACATACCACGGCAAGGAATCCTGATTGCCGCGGCAGTTTTGACCATCGGTCACGGCGGTGAGCAAGCCCGCGCTCGACGTCACGGTACGCCGGTAACATCCGCCTGCCGAATCGACGAAATTGTATTTCTGAACGCTTTGCTGGCCGCTGCTGCCGGTCAGGTTGCCATTGGCGTCGAAAGCCAGCGTGTCCGATGGCGTGACCGTATTTTGCGCGTCACTGCGATAGACCAGCCAACCATTTTGCGCCAGCCAGTTCGCGTTGTTGAACGATTGCGTCACGGTGGTCGTTTGCGTTGCCGCTTGTCCCGAGGCGCCTGCATAGTTGATGTTCATCTTCAGGGGAAAACTGGCGTGATGGTGCTCGTGGACCTCGCCTCCACCGGCAAACACGCCGATGTCGGTTTCGACGTCGGTAAACTGGCTGATGTTTTGCACATAGTCGCTGCTATTGATGGTGAATGCCTGAGTGTTATTGAAAAACATCTTTTGCCACACCACCGTGTCGATGCGGCCGTGCGCAGTCTGAATGTAGCCGGCAATCTTGAAGCTGCGCTTGCTTTGCGTCGTCAAGCTGCCCGTGACGTTGCCCTGGCTGTCGGTTGCAATCTGGTTGGTGATGGTTGGAGCGGCTGGTGCTGCCAATGTATTGGCGGTAACGGTTCCCGTGACTTGCGTCGTTTTCGGATCGCGGTAAATCAGCACGGCGCCAGAGGCAAGAAAATACCCGTTGGCGTTGTACACATTGAGCGCCACCGTGTGTGCTTTGCCATTGCTTAGCTGGCCGGCGAATGGCGACAAATCGACGCGATAAGGCAGCAGGTTCAAGGTTTGCACGCCCGGGGTTGGGCGCCACAGCAGCGGGTCGATGCCGCCGGTGAAAATCCATGGGTACACAGGAGCCACGCCGGCTGCCTGTCCGTCGATGCTGATTTCCACTTCGCGGAAAGCCGTGCCGCCGCAACTCTGAAGCTGGCTGCTCTGCGCATTCGGAACGCAGCTATACCAGAACTCGTCGCCCGATTGGCCCTGGGCCAGCACATCGACGAATGCGCGTTCCACATTGGTCGGAAAGGTAATGGTCTGGGTCAATTGGTCGGTCGGCGTGTTCAGCGTTACAGCACCGCCGGAAGCAGATGCAGACAGCGGATACACCACATCCGGCGTGCGCAATGACGTTACCCCTTGTACGGCCGGATAGAACTGCAAGGTTGCCGTTCCCTGAAGGATGCCGGTGTATGTGGAATTGACCAGGTTGCCCAAATCCACACTGCCTTGCTGCGCCGACGTGAACAGTGCCGAATAATCGGTAATATCGCGCTCGACATGCCAGCTGCGCGCCACACTGGCCGAAGGTTCCGCCGTCGTGCCGGTATAGATGTTGACGCCGCCCAGCCAGATGTGGGCGGTTCTGTCGTACTGCCGCCCGGCGTTGATCGACAGGTCGACTTCAAGCACAACCTTGGACCACGGTCCGGGGCAGGATGCAGGCGGCGTGTAGTTGAAGCTGTGGTTGTTGAAATCGGCGAACGCCTGATTGATGAACAGCGCAACGTTGCATGGCTGCGTGCTCGGCCGTGGCACGGCGGGATCGGCGATGGCAACGTTGGCCGACCCGATGGTAAAGCCGGCGGGGAGTACGGTAGCTGTCGCAGGTTGCGAGCAGGCGAAAAACATGGCGCCAAGGACGGCGGCGAGCCGACGCATTTTCCTGCCGATTTCAATGCTGCGCATGATGATAGC
>DATBQE010000205.1:0-24111 GCA_036561005.1 Burkholderiaceae bacterium
TTGTTTGTCAGCAGCAGAGAAACGAGATTATGCAGCTTTTTTCCTACCTCGTCAACTACTTTGTTTTCTTTTTTCTTCAAAAACTTCGTAGCCAACCTTGCCGCACCACCCTGCTTCACTACCATTTTCTTACTCTTCCCGTCTACTCTTCGCTGCTTGTTTCAGCACCGTTTTGCGACGGGAGCCGAACTATAGCAAGGCTTGATAATGCTTGGCAAGCATTTTCGAAAAATATTTTTTATATGATTTAAATCGTATGCATCGATTGGTCCAAAACGGGCCAATCGATGCAATGGGGAAGGTATGTCAGCCTGCCAGTGCCTTGCCGATTACTTCATTGACGTCGCGCGACAGCTTGGCATGACCGGCGACCTTGTGCAAGGCCGCTCGCATGTGCTTTTGCAGTGCCGGCGCGTATTTGCGCCAACGGTCGAGACTGCGTGCCAGGCGGGCCGCCGTTTGCGGATTGATGGCGTTCAAGGCAATGACTTGCTCTGCCCAGAACGCGTAGCCGCTGCCGTCGACTGCATGGAAGCCCGGTGCGTTGGCGCCGCAGAAGCTGAACAACAAGCTGCGCGCCCGGTTCGGGTTCTTTAATATAAAGGCGGGATGGCGCATCAATTCGCGTACCTTCGCCACATCAGTGCTGCGGGCCGTGCCTTGCATCGAGAACCACTTGTCGATAACCAGGGCCTCGTCGGCAAATTCGTCGTAAAAATCATTCAAGGCGGCTACACGCCCAGGCGCCGAGCTGTTGGTCAATGCCCCGAGTGCCGCCAGTCTGTCACTCATGTTATTGGCATTATCATATTGCCGCTGTGCAAGTGTCTGCGTATCGACGTCATTGATTTCGTTCAGGTAAGACAAGGCGAGATTCTTCAATGCGCGCTTTCCTGAAGACTTTGGATCAGGGCTGTAGGTGCCTGGCGTTTGATGCGACTTATATATATGCAGCAACTCGGTACGTAAGCTGATCGCAAGCGATTTACGCAAAAATTGCCGCGCGGCATGTATCGCCTGTGGGTCGATCACGTCCCTTTGCTCGGCAATCATGGTCTCGGACGGCAGTGTGAGGGCCACTTCGCGAAATGCCGGATCCAGGTTATCGTCGATCAGCGTTGTGCGGAAGGCGTCGGCCAGCGCAACATCAATCGCCAACGCCTTGCCCTCCTCCGCAGCAGCAGTCAGGGACAACAGGCGGCGCATGGCCAGGCGCTGCCCGGCTTCCCACCGATTGAACGGGTCGCTGTCGTTTGCCATGAGAAATGCCAGATCGGCATCGCTGTAATCGAAGTTCAACACCACCGGAGCGGAAAAGTCGCGCAATAGCGACGGCACCGGCTTTTCCTCAACGTCGACAAAGACAAAGCTTTTCTTTTCCTCCAGCAATTCGAGGATGACGGTGCCGCAGCTGACCTTCGTTCCGTCCGCCAGATGCAAGGGCATATCCCTTCCATGACTATCGAGCAAGCCGACAGCGAGTGGAATATGGAAAGGCAACTTTTTTGCCTGACCCGGCGTGGCCGGGCAAGATTGAGTAACGGTCAAGGTGTAGGTCTTGTTTTCGCCGTCATACTGGGCCTCGACATCGACTACCGGTGTGCCGGCCTGGCTATACCAGCGCTCAAACTGGGCAAGGTCGCGCCCGTTGGCATCGGCCATGGCGGCCCGGAAGTCGTCGCATTCGACCGCATGGCCATCGTGGCGCTCAAAATACAGGTCCATGCCCTTGCGGAAGCCGTCGCGCCCGCACAGTGTTTGGTACATGCGCACGACTTCGGAACCCTTTTCGTAAATCGTGACGGTGTAAAAGTTATTGATCTCCATATAGGAGTCAGGACGCACCGGGTGAGCCATTGGGCCGGCATCCTCGGGGAACTGGGCCTGGCGCAGCACCCGCACGTCTTCGATACGCTTGACAGCACGCCCGCTGTCGCTTCCGACCATGTCAGCCGAGAATTCCTGATCGCGAAACACGGTCAAGCCTTCTTTCAGGGACAGCTGGAACCAGTCGCGGCAGGTGACGCGATTGCCGGTCCAGTTATGGAAATACTCATGACCGACCACGGATTCAATGTTGGCGTAGTCGACGTCGGTTGCGATGCGCTCGTTGGCCAGCACATATTTGGTGTTGAATATGTTCAAGCCCTTGTTTTCCATGGCGCCCATGTTGAAGTCGCCGACTGCCACGATCATGAAACGATCCAGGTCGAGTTCCAGGCCGAAGCGCTCCTCATCCCAGCGGATACTATTCTTTAGCGATTCCATCGCATGTTGTGTCTTGTCAAGATTGCCATGTTCGACCCAGACTTGAAGCAAGACTTCGCGGCCGGATTTCAGCTTGTAGTGTTCTTCCTGGCAAACCAGGTCGCCGGCGACCAGGGCAAACAGATAGGACGGCTTTTTGAATGGATCTTCCCACTTGGCGTAATGACGGCCGTCGCCGAGATCACCCTGCTCGATCAGGTTGCCGTTCGACAGCAGCACCGGGAAGCGTGCCTTGTCGGCACGCAACATCACCATGTACTTGGCCATGACGTCGGGCCGGTCGGGGAAATAGGTAATCTTGCGGAAACCTTCGGCTTCGCATTGGGTGAAGAAGTTGCCGTTCGACACGTATAAGCCCATCAACGACGTGTTCTTATCGGGACGAATCAATGTTTCGATCTCCAGCACGACCTCGTCGGGCGCGTTCGGTATCTGCAGCAGACCGCCTTCCATGTGATAGGCGCGCTTGGACAAAGCCTTGCCGTTGAGACGCAGTTGGATCAGTTGCAGCTCTTCACCGAACAGCTCAATCGTGTTGTTTGCCCCGGCAGGATTGCGGCGCAGCGTCAGGCGCGAGGCAACGCGGGTGGCCGAGGGTTCTAGATCGAAACCGAGTTCAACAGTTTCAACGTGAAAATGCGGAGCAGTATAGTTTTTGCGGTAAATCGCCAGGGGGGTATCGGTACGCATGTTGATTTTAGGGTCACCAGATAAACGATCAGGCGGCCATTTTACCAATCAGGGCGGAACGCGTACTGATTCGTTCTAACGCAGCGCAGCAATCAGGGAAGCAAGATCGTCGAACCGGTTGTCTTTCGCGCTTCCAAATCACGGTGCGCCTGCGCTGCATCCTGCAACGCGTAGCGTTGATTGATGCCGATCTTGACCTTGCCACTTTCGACCATGCCGAATAATTCACCGGCGGTACTTTCCAGGTCTGAACGCGTCGCCGTGTAGGAAAAAAGTGTCGGGCGGGTGATAAACAGCGAGCCGCGCGACGCCAGCTCGTTCAGGCCAAACGGCGGCACCGGGCCGGACGCACTGCCATAGCTGACCATCATGCCCAACGGCGACAGACAATCGAGCGAGGCGGTGAAGGTGTCTTTGCCGATCGAGTCGTACACCACCGGCACGCCGCGCCCGCCGGTGATGTCCTTGACGCGTGCGACAAAATCTTCGGTGTTGTAGTTGATGACGTGGGCGCAACCACTGGCCTTCGCCAACGCAGCCTTCTCTTCCGAACCGACCGTGCCAATCATGGTCACCCCAAGCGCCCTGGCCCATTGGCAAGCGATCAGGCCGACCCCGCCGGCAGCAGCGTGGAATAGAATGGTTTCCCCACCTTTTAGCGGAAACGTGCGGCGAAACAGGTATTGCACGGTCATGCCCTGCAACATCATGGCAGCCGCTGTCTCGAAATCGATTGAATCCGGTAGGCGTACAAGATTGGCAGCCGGCATGACGCGCGCCTGGGAATATGCACCGGGCGGCCGACCGGCATAGGCAACGCGGTCGCCAACCCTGACGACCGTCACACCCGCACCAACGGCCTCGATCGTGCCGCTTGCCTCCATGCCGAGGCCGGCCGGCAGCGGCTGCGGGTACAGACCAGTGCGGAAATAGACGTCGATGTAATTCAACCCGCAGGCGGCATGCCTGACGCGCACTTCGCCGGGCCCCGGGTCGCCGACCTCAACGTCCACCCATTGCATCACTTCGGGACCGCCGGTTTCAAACAGGCGTATGGCTTTCGTCATGTCGGCTCCTGCAGATGATTGCTAGTTGCTGTGGCGCAGCGTGCTTTCCAATTGCGACAATAGCAGACGCGCCGAAGCCACGTTGGTGGCACAGGGCACATCATGCACGTCGCAGCAGCGCACCAATGCGTTGATATCGGGTTCGTGCGGTTGCGGCGTCATCGGATCGCGCAAGAAAATCACGCAATCGATTTTACCCTCCACCAATTGTGCACCGATTTGCAAATCGCCGCCGAACGGGCCGGATAACATGCGTTCGACCGTCAGGCCCACTTCGTCGGACAATCGCTTGCCGGTGGTCCCGGTCGCAACAAGCAGGCATTGACGAAGGAGATTGGCGTAGTCGGCGGCGAGCAACACCATGTCGTCTTTTTTCTTGTCATGCGCAATCAGTGCAATGCGTTTTTTCACGCCATCCCCTGTAAATGTTGGTTTTAGATTCTTCCAAAATCGAAGCAAGCGGCCGAGAATCGCATCAGGAAACACCCGTGCATGCTTGCAAGACGCGAATTTCAGAACAAAATCAGGCCGCGCATCCGATTATAAATGCACCCGTCACGACGATTTCATTAAATGGCCGAGTTTGTCGACTTTGGTCGTCAGATAGCGTTCATTGTGCGGGTTGCGCACGACTACCAGCGGCAGCCGCTCGACAACTGTGATTCCCATCGACTCCAGCGCCGTGATCTTGCGCGGGTTATTGGTCATGACACGCAAGGACGCCACGCCCAACTGATTGAACATCGGTGCACACATGCTGTAATTGCGTTGATCGGCAGCAAAGCCCAGTTCCTGGTTGGCTTCGACCGTGTCGGCGCCGGCTTCCTGCAGGCGATAAGCGTGAATCTTGTTGACCAAGCCAATCCCGCGTCCCTCCTGCCTGAGATACAGTACGACACCGCGACCTTCGGCCGCAACCGCACGCAGTGCCGCCTCCAGTTGTTCGCCGCAATCGCAGCGCTGGCTGAACAGCACGTCGCCGGTCAGGCATTCCGAGTGCAGGCGCGCCAGCACGGGCCGCCCGTCGGCAATATCGCCCAAGGTCATGGCAAGATGCTCCTTGCCGGTGGATTGTTCGACAAATGCATGCAATTGAAACGTCGCCCATGGCGTTGGCAACTTGCACGGCGCCACATAGAGCAAATCCCCGTCTATCGGCACATCGGGCACAGTGCCATCCTGCTCAAGCATGGTGGTTCTCACATTCGAATTATCTAATTAGGTTAACATATCTGGAGTCGAGTTTTGAATTGGCAAGCCCCGAACCACAGGTGGGTGTCTTGACAATACACGTTGCCGACCACAGATACGGAAGACAAACCACTTCTCCGCGACTGTTTCCTTTGCCGCAGCTAAACAGGTAGATTGTCCCAATCATGCAAAAACTGATGTTATTGCTGCAACAATACGGATTATTGATCCTGTTCGGCAATGTCCTGTTGGAGCAAATCGGCCTACCGATTCCTGCCGTACCGATTCTGGTCGTGGCTGGCGCTCTTGCGGCAAATGGCCAGCTGGTTTGGGTCGAGTGCCTGCTGGTCGCACTGCTTGCCTGCATGTTGAGCGACATCGTCTGGTTTTCCGCAGGCAGGCATTATGGCAAGAAAATCCTTAATCTGCTTTGCCGCATCTCGATTTCGCCCGATTATTGTGTCAGCCAAACTGAAGACACGTTCAATCGCTGGGGGCCGAAATCGCTCATTGTCAGCAAGTTCATTCCCGGATTCAGCACTATTGCACCGCCGTTGGCCGGCGCCATGGGCACGTCGCGCCAGCGCTTCCTGGCCTATTCGATATCCGGCGGCTTGCTCTGGACCTGTACTTTCCTGATTCTGGGCGCGATCTTCCATAACAGCATCGATCGCATCATGGACGTGTTGTCGACCATGGGTATGACGGCACTCATGTTCGTGGGCGGATTGCTGGCTCTGGTTATTGGTGTCAAATACTATGAGCGCCGGCGCTTCTACAAGACTTTGCGCATGGCGCGCATCACGGTCGACGAATTGAAAAATCTGATCGATGACGGCCACGAACCATTGATTGTTGACGCACGCAGCCGCACGGCCCAGGAAATGGAGCCGGCAATACCCGGCGCGCTGCTATACAACCGCGATGCGCCGGACGAGGTTTTCATCGACGTCTCACGCGACCGCCCGATCATCGTCTATTGCAGCTGCCCCAATGAGGCCAGCGCGGCAGTCGTGGCGAAACAGTTGATTGGGCACGGGTTTCGCCATGTGCGCCCTTTGATCGGCGGTCTCGATGCCTGGAAAGACCTAACCGGCAACACGGTCGTGGTAAGCAAACCTCAGGAAGCCACAGCAGTCTGATTTTGCCACCTTTCGGTATGGTAAAATCCTCGACCGCCTGTGTGGGCGCAGCACATCGGCGTGCCCCAATCGGCGCGCACGATTTCTCCCCGGCACAAGCTCGTCTCCAATCACCAAACGGGAAAGATTCGCCATGGCTGGACACAGTAAATGGGCCAATATCAAGCATAAAAAAGCCGCGACCGATGCCAAGCGCGGCAAGGTCTGGACACGCCTGATCAAGGAAATCACCGTGGCCGCACGAATGGGCGGCGGCGACATCAGCGCCAATCCGCGCTTGCGTCTGGCGGTGGAAAAGGCGGCCGACGCCAACATGCCCAAAGACAACGTGCAACGTGCGATCTCACGCGGCACCGGCGGCCTCGACGGCGCCAATTACGAAGAAATCCGCTACGAAGGCTACGGCACGAACGGCGCCGCCATCATTGTCGACTGCATGACCGACAACCGCGTGCGTACGGTAGCCGAAGTGCGGCATGCATTTGCCAAGTTCGGCGGCAATATGGGCACGGAAGGGTCGGTGGCCTTCCTGTTCAAGCATTGCGGCCAGATGCTGTTTGCACCGGGCACTAACGAAGATGCATTGATGGAAGCAGCCCTGGAAGCCGGCGCAGAGGACATCGTCACCGACGATGAGGGCGGCATCGAGGTATTGACGCCCCCGCATGACCTGTCGATGGTCAAGGATGCGCTGGAAAAAGCCGGCTTCAAGCCCGAAGTGGCCGAAGTGACGATGAAACCCGACGCGGAAACCATATTCACGGGCGACGACGCTGTCAAAATGCAAAAGCTGCTCGACGCCCTGGAAAACCTGGACGACGTGCAAGAGGTCTACACCAACGCCGTGATTGATTTATGAAAATTCTGGTCATCGGTTCAGGCGGCCGCGAACACGCCCTGGCCTGGAAAATCGCCCAATCGGAGCGCATTCAGATGGTGTACGTGGCGCCGGGCAATGGCGGCACCGCGCAAGATGCCCGTCTGGAGAATGTGCCACTGAGCGACCCGCAAGCGCTGGTTGAATTCGCCAAACGAGAGCATATTGCCCTGACAGTGGTTGGTCCGGAAACGCCTCTCGCGGCCGGCATCGTCAACCTGTTCCGCGAACACGGTTTGAAGATTTTCGGCCCGACCAAGGAAGCGGCGCAACTGGAAAGCTCGAAGGATTTCGCCAAGGCCTTCATGAAGCGCCACGGGATTCCGACCGCAGAGTACCAAACTTTTTCCGACGCCAAGCCGGCTCATGATTACATCGACCAGCGCGGGGCGCCGATCGTGATCAAGGCCGACGGTCTGGCTGCCGGTAAAGGGGTGGTCGTGGCCATGACCTTGGCCGAAGCGCACGATGCTATCGACATGATGCTGTCCGACAACCGCTTCGGCGACGCCGGCGCTCGCGTGGTGGTAGAAGAATTTCTGGCCGGCGAAGAAGCCAGCTTCATCGTTATGGTCGACGGCAAGAATATTCTCCCGCTGGCAACAAGCCAGGACCACAAACGTCTGCTGGATGACGATCTCGGCCCCAATACCGGCGGTATGGGCGCCTATTCGCCTGCACCTATTGTGACGCCGGAATTGCATGCGCGCGTCATGCGCGAAATCATCATCCCTACCGTGCACGGCATGGCCAAGGACGGCATTCAATTCACCGGTTTCCTGTATGCCGGATTGATGATCGACGACAAGGGCAATGCCAAGACGCTGGAATTCAATTGCCGCATGGGTGATCCGGAAACCCAGCCTATCATGGCGCGCCTGAAAACCGATTTCGTCACGGTGGTGGAGCACGCCGTCAACGGCACCTTGGACAGCGTTGAACTCGAATGGGATCGACGCACCGCACTGGGTGTAGTGCTGGCCGCCGCCGGTTACCCCGATGCGCCGCGCAGGGGCGACGCCATCACCGGCATTCCGGCCGAAACTGCCGATTGTGTGACGTTCCATGCCGGTACCGCGCAGGACAAAGGCAAGCTGGTCGCCTCCGGCGGACGCGTGCTGTGCGTGGTTGGACTGGGCGATAGTGTCAAAATGGCGCAGAGCCATGCGTATCAGGCAATCGAACAGATGCATTTCGATGGCATGCAATTCCGCCACGACATCGGCTGGCGAGCCATCAAACGGCGCCCGTAGGCGCCACCGGTAAATTTTTCTCCGGCGTGGGAAGATCATTCCCACGCTTACTATTTTCAATATTCGCAATCGGGTCAAACGTGACAGTCGTGGTTTCCAGTTCCGCACCAGAAGTCAAAAGCTATCTGCTGGATTTGCACGCGCGCATCGTTGCTGCATTGGAGCAAGCCGACGGCAAGCCATTCATCACCGATGCCTGGCAGCGTCAGGAAGGCGGGGGCGGCATTTCGCGGGTGATTGAAGAAGGCAAGGTATTCGAGCGCGGCGGCGTGAATTTCTCGCACGTGATCGGCAAAAGCCTGCCGCCGTCTGCTGCGGCCAACCGACCGGCCATCGCGGGACGCGCCTGGGAGGCGATGGGCGTGTCGCTGGTGCTGCACCCGCGCAACCCGTATGCGCCCACCGTGCACATGAATGTGCGCTTCTTCAACGCCACCGCCGTTGGCGAAGAGCCTGTGTGGTGGTTCGGTGGCGGCATGGACCTGACTCCCTATTACGGCTTTGCCGAGGATGCACAGCATTTCCATCGCACCTGCCGCGATTCTCTGGCGCCTTTCGGCGCCGATCTGCATCCGCGGTTCAAGCGATGGTGCGATGAATATTTTTTCCTCAAGCACCGCAACGAGCCGCGTGGCGTGGGCGGGATCTTTTTCGATGATTACAATGAAGCCGGCTTCGAGCAGAGTTTTGCCATGCAACGCAGCGTAGGCGATCATTTCCTCGATGCATATTTGCCCATATTGTCGCGTCGCGTGAATACGCCGTACGGCGAGCGTGAGCGCGATTTTCAGGCCTACCGGCGCGGCCGGTACGTAGAATTCAATCTGGTTTTCGACCGAGGCACCCTGTTCGGTCTGCAATCGGGCGGCCGTACCGAGTCGATACTGATGTCGATGCCGCCGGTGGTCAAATGGCGCTACGATTGGCATCCGGAACCCGCTAGCCCCGAATCGCAGTTATACTCTGACTTCCTCGTTCATAAGGATTGGACGTGAGTCGACGTTGTGTCGTTGTGCTGGGTGGCAGTTTCGATCCAATACACTACGGCCATGTTGCGTTGGGAAAACATTTCAGATCATTGCTGGCGGCTGACGAATTACGCATCCTGCCGGCCGGCAATCCTTGGCAAAAAGACCATTTGCACGCCGACGCAAGGCACCGCGTGGCCATGATCAGTTGCGCTTTCGACACGGAATCTATTCCTGTCACCATTGACCAACAAGAAATCCAGCGCCACACTGCGACCTATACGATCGAGACGCTACGCGCCTTGCGCACGGAATTCGGTCCTGAAGCATCCATTGTGTTCCTGATCGGTGCCGACCAGTTGCAGCATTTGAATACATGGCACGACTGGCAGAAATTGTTCGACTATGCGCATATTTGCGCCGCGTCGCGTCCCGGCTTTGATCTTGACGCCTCGCGTGTGCCGCTAGCGGTTGCCGACGAATTCACAAGGCGCGGTGCAACAACTGAACAGATTCGCCAACACGCTGCCGGCCTGACCTACCTGGCAAAGGATATGGCGGAAGATATTTCGGCGACGGCGATACGCAAGGCCTTGCTGGATGGCAAAAGGCCGGAAAATCTGGTACCACCAGCAGTACTGGACTACATTGAATTACATCATCTCTATAAGAACTAAATGGATATCAAAAAACTGCAAGCAATCGTGATCGACGCTCTGGAAGACGTAAAAGCCCAGGATATCAAGGTGTTCGAGACCTCCCATCTGACCAGCCTGTTCGATCGCATCGCGGTCGCTTCGGGTACATCCAACCGTCAAACCAAGGCGCTCGCCTCATCGGTGCGCGAAAAGGTCAAGGAATCGGGCGGCAATGTCTTGAGTGTCGAAGGCGAAGATACCGGCGAATGGGTATTGGTCGATCTGGGCGACATGATTGTGCACATCATGCAACCGGCGATCCGCGCCTACTACCGCCTGGAAGAAATCTGGGGCGAAAAAGAAGTCAAGTTCGGCGCCGCCAAGCGGACCGGCACGGCAGCGGCCAAGAAAGCATCCGACGTCGAAGACGCACCGAAGAAAGCAACCGGGCGCCATTTGACTACCAGCAAGACGACGGTTGACGAGGCCCCCGCCAAAGCACCGCGCAAGACTTCGACTCGTGCCAAGGTTGGAACTGACGGTGCTGCGCCGGCGAAGCGCAAGCCCGCTCCAAGCAAGGCCGTCGGCAAAACCATCAAGGTTGCCGCCCCCAAGAGCGGTGCCGCGCCCAAGAAAGCCCCAGCCAAGCGCAAGACCGCAGCGTAAGCTGTCATGCAGCTCGTTATTGCTGCTGTTGGTCACAAAATGCCGGCATGGATCGAATCCGGCTTCGCCGAATACGCGAAGCGCATGCCGGCAGAATGCCGCATCCTGCTCAAGGAAATCAAGCCGATCGAGCGCTCCGACAGCAAGACGGCGGAAACAGTCATGCGCCAGGAACGCACGAAAATCGAAGCGGCATTGCCAAAGGGCAGCCGCATTGTTGCATTGGACGAACGCGGCAAGGATTTGACGACCATGCAGCTATCGCAACTCCTGACCCAATGGCAGCAGGACGGGCGCGATGTCAGTTTCATCATCGGCGGCGCCGACGGTCTCGATGCCGAATTCAAGGCAAAATCGGATATGCTGATACGCATTTCCAGCCTGACCCTGCCGCATGGCATGGTGCGCGTGCTGCTGGCCGAACAGTTATATCGCGCCTGGTCGATCACGCAAAACCATCCCTACCATCGGGTTTGAAGCTTGCCATGAGCATAGACGAACAAAAAATCTACCTCGCTTCGAAGAGCCCGCGTCGGCGTGAATTGCTGCGCCAGATCGGCGTCAACTTTGAATTGCTGCTATTGCGCGAAAAAACCCCGCGCGGACCCGACGTCACCGAAATCGTATTGCCCGGCGAAGCGGCGCGCGATTACGTTGCACGTGTCACGTGCGAAAAAGCGACCTGCGCCGGCAACATCGTCCGCACGCGCAAGCTGCCGCCACGCCCCATCCTGGCGGCCGACACCACCGTTGTGATCGACGATCAAATATTGGGCAAGCCGGCCGACTTTGCCGAAGCCAGCGCCATGCTGCGCGCGCTGGCCGGCCGCAGCCACGAAGTGCTGACTTGTATCGCCGTTTTGCATGACGACGAATTGTCACAGGTCACGCAGAGCTCCGAAGTGGTATTTGCTCCGATGAGCGAAAAAGAAATCGCCACCTATTGCGCGACCCGCGAGCCTTACGACAAGGCCGGCGGCTATGGCATTCAGGGCAGCGCAGGCATCTTTATTTCGCACATTGCGGGCAGTTACACCGGTATCATGGGCCTACCCTTATTTGAAACTGCACAACTCCTCAAGCAGGCAGGCATAAGCATTTTAT
The DNA here is from genome assembly GCA_036561005.1 of Burkholderiaceae bacterium. Lineage (GTDB taxonomy): Bacteria > Pseudomonadota > Gammaproteobacteria > Burkholderiales > Burkholderiaceae_D > PKWO01. The sequence continues at coordinate 11,865 of DATBQE010000205.1, forward strand.
GAGCGCGTATCCATGAGTGAAGACATACTGATCAACATCACCCCGCAAGAAACGCGCGTCGCCTTGATCCTACAAGGCGCAGTACAAGAATTGCACATCGAACGCACGCTGTCGCGCGGCATGGCCGGCAACGTCTACCTCGGCAAGGTGGTGCGCGTGCTGCCCGGCATGCAGTCTGCCTTTATCGACATCGGCCTGGAGCGTGCCGCATTTCTTCACGTGGCAGACATCTGGGAGGCGCGCACCCATGACGGGCAATCCGGCGCACCGACTCCTATTGAACGCCTGCTGTTTGACGGACAGGCGCTCACCGTACAAGTGGTAAAAGATCCGATAGGCACCAAGGGCGCGCGCCTATCGACACAGATTTCGATCGCCGGCCGCATGCTCGTTTATTTGCCGCAGGATTCCCACATCGGCATCTCGCAGCGCATCGAAAACGAGGCCGAACGCGAAGCGCTTCGCAATAAAGTTCAGCGGTTGATGGAGCCCGATGAAAAAGGCGGGTTCATCATCCGCACCATGGCCGAAGACGCATCGGACGCCGACCTCGCAACCGATGTCGAATACCTGCGCAAGACCTGGGCCACCATCACCCAGCAGGCCAAGAGTCGCCCCGCGCCGTCGCTGCTCTATCAGGACTTGAGCCTGGCCCAGCGCGTGCTGCGCGACTTCGTCAACGACGAAACGTCGTCGATACAAGTCGATTCGCGGGAAAATTTCCAGATGCTGCAGCAATTCGGCCATGCGTTCACGCCTTCGGTCTTGCCGCGCCTGATGCACTACACCGGCGAGCGGCCGTTGTTCGACCTGTATGGCGTCGAAGAGGAAATCCAGCGCGCACTCGGACGGCGTGTCGACCTCAAGTCGGGCGGTTACCTGATTGTCGATCAGACTGAAGCGATGACCACTATCGACGTCAACACCGGCAGCTTTGTTACGGGCCGTAATTTTGACGACACTATTTTCAAAACCAATCTGGAAGCAGCGCAAGCGATTGCGCGCCAACTGCGCCTGCGCAACCTGGGCGGCATCATCATCCTCGATTTCATCGATATGGAAAACGCCGAACACCGGCAAGCGGTGCTATCGGAATTGAACAAGGCGCTGGCACGCGACCGCACCAAGATATCTGTGTCAGGCTTCTCGGCACTGGGGCTGGTGGAAACCACGCGCAAACGCACGCGCGAATCGCTGGCGCATATCCTGTGCGAGCCCTGCCCGGCCTGCCAGGGCAAAGGCCAGGTCAAGACCGCGCGCACCATCTGCTACGAAATCCTGCGTGAATTGTTGCGCGAAGCCAAGCAATTCAATCCCAAGGAATTCCGCATCCTGGCCTCGCAAGTCGTGGTCGACATGTTTCTCGAAGAAGAATCGCAACATCTTGCCATGCTGGGCGATTTCATCGGTAAGCCGATTTCCTTGCAGGTCGAGACGATTTACCATCAGGAGCAGTACGACATCATCCTGATGTAGCCGTGCAAGCCTCTGTAGCTGTGCCGCGAATGTAAATTCACGTAAGCATTTGTAATAACTCTGCGCAAGTACTGCTGCGCGCCAATAGTATTGATAAAGTGAATCGGGATTCGTACGCTGCGACGGATCCTGTTATCAATCCTCTTTCCCGAATTGTCGCCATGAAAAATATCCGCATTGCATGCGTCGCCGTCGGCGCCATCGTGGCATTGTGCATCGCGGGCAATGCCCTGGCCTTGCCGGCCATGGACGTGCCGTTCGAGGTGTTGATGGCACAAGGCGGGGAATTGAAGCAGATGCTGAACCTGAATCCCAATCAGCAAATCCTGTGGCGCCAGAGCGAGGCAAGAATTCGCTCAATCCTCGACGATAGGCGCAGGCGGCGCGAGCGATTGCAGTCGGATCTGCTGCACGGACTGGATAGTCCCAACACCGAATTGCGCGATTTGGCCAAAAGTTACGACGTGGAAGCGGAACAAAGCCATCTTGAAGACAGGCAAATGCGCGAGTTATTCCTGACCGTCAACGATGCCTTGAACGACACCCAACGGCAGGCCGTACTGCATATATTGAACGATCAGTTGCTGCGCGTCGCCGATCGCGGTGGCGAGCCCGGCAAGAGCGATCAACCGCAGCACAGCCGCGGCATGGGTCATCAAAGACCGGGTGGCAGCGCTGCAGGTGGGGGCGGCGGCCCGCCGCAGCAATAGCCGGGTGCAAGGAACCGGAATCGAACCTATTGCGTTACCTGCACTCCTAATACGTATTCGGAGAATCATCATGAAATTCGCCCCGTTCACCATTGTTTTTGCGGCATGCCTGGTCATGCCCCTTGCCGCCCATGCAGCGCTTGGGGGCAACATTGCAAGCATAGAGACTGACCGCGTCCAAATGAAAGCTACCTCCAGGGTGGCACGAACGGAGAACGCGTTCACCGTCCATGAACTCGTAATGAATTCCGGAACGACCGTCAGGGAATACGTTGCCAAGGACGGCACGATATTCGGCGTCGCCTGGCGCGGCCCGGCCATTCCCAATTTGCAACAATTATTGGGGCAATATTTTTCGGCCTTGAACGACTCAGCCGCAGTCAAACGCAACGGTCATGCCCAATTGCAAGTACACCAAGACGATCTGGTGGTCCATGCCAGCGGGCACATGCGCGCCTTTGCGGGGCACGCTTATCTGAGCAGCAAGTTGCCGCAAGGCGTGCAAGCGACTGACATTCAATGAGGATGAACCGCATGAAGATTACACAATCGATCGTATTGATTGCATGCTGCGCATTGGCACTTGCGGGATGCGGCGGTGGCGGTGACGGCGCAACGAGCAGCGCAAACCCCGGCACACCTTCCGGTGGCGGTTCGGGGACCGCCTCGAACAGCGTCGCCGTGGTTGTCGATTCCGGTCCGGCGTCGACAGGCGGCACAGCCAATGAAGCCTTCGTCAGCGTCACGCTTTGCTCCCCCTCCAATCCGACGACTTGCCAAACCATCGACCACATTTTGGTCGATACCGGTTCGGTTGGATTGCGCATCATATCCTCGGTGGTGTCGTCGTCATTGAACCTGCCGCTTGCAACCGATGCGAGCGGCAATGCCATTGCCGAATGCACGATGTTTGCCGATGGCTATAGCTGGGGCCCGTTGCGCAAGGCAAACCTGCAGATCGGCAGCGAATCGGCGCCCAATCTACCGATTCAGGTGATAGGCGACCCGGCGTATAGCGGATTGGTGCCTTCGGCCTGTTCATCGGTCGGCACATCCGAGAATTCCGTCGCGACATTTGGCGCCAACGGCGTGCTTGGCTTGGGGCCGTTTGCACAAGATTGCGGGAGCACCTGTTCGCAAAGCGCTGCAACCGGCTTTTATTACACCTGCGCCGCAAGTGCCTGCCAGGCGGCGGCCATCAGTCTTGCACTACAAGTGCCGAATCCCGTCACACTATTTGCCAGCGACAATAACGGCGTGATCCTGACTTTTCCTTCGGTGACCTCAGGCGGCGCGGCGAGCCTGAGCGGTACGTTGACCTTTGGCGTCGACACCGAGCCCAACAATGCACTGGGCAGCGCCAAGGTGTATACGACCAACGACATCGGCTACATCACGACGCAATATAACGGGAACGCCTACCCCGATAGTTTCATTGACAGCGGCTCAAACGGCTATTTCTTCAATGACAGTTCAATTCAACAATGCAGCAATGGCAGCGGATTCTACTGTCCTTCATCGACACTCAATCTCTCGGCCTCGAATATCGGACAAAACGGGAACAGCGACAGCGTCGGTTTTTCCATAGCCAATGCAACGACCCAATTCAACAACAATCCGAACGGCTCGGTCTTTGGGCAACTCGGCGGTGTCAATGCGGATCCACAAGGTTTTGATTGGGGATTGCCGTTCTTCTTTGGACGCAGTGTCTATACGGTCGTCGAAGGTTATACTACCAGCGGCGGCAACGGCCCATATTTTGCCTATTGACTCAACACCCATTTGCAAACATTTCCATGAAACGAGTTCGTCAGCGATTCAGCGGTCTTTTTCCATATGTCTCGGTTGCCCTGTGCGCTTTCGCCCTTGCGTGCAACGTCCAGGCCCAGCCGCCGAACGTTGAAATTCGCGTCGGCGTGCGTCCGCCACCCATGCGCGTGGAGCATGTCCCAGGCTCGCGCAATGGCTATCTTTGGTCACACGGTTACTGGGGCTGGCGCGGCAGCGCCCATGTCTGGATCGATGGGCACTGGGAGGCTGAACGTCCCGGCTATCGTTTCATTGATGCGCGCTGGCTGCTGGTCGATGGCGTTTGGGCCTTCTATCCCGGCTATTGGGAACCCTATGCGCCGGTTATCGTGCAACCAGCGCCTGTGATCGTGCAACAAGCGCCGACGACGTATATCGAGAGGCCGCAAAGCGCCGCTCCACCTGAGCTCGATCCAGCCTATTGGTATTACTGCCAAAATCCAGGCGGCTACTATCCCTATGTGCAACAGTGCCCGGGTGGCTGGCAGCAAGTGACGCCCACTCCGCAAAGGTAGCCCGGGATGCGCTTCGCCATCACCGGTTGCGACAGATACGCGGGTGTATTCGAAGCGTTCCTTGCGGCAGGATGGACACCGGTCAAGCTCTTTTCGGGGCCGGCGTCAAACCCGTTTTCCGCCAACAACAAGATGATGGCCATGGCGAAGCGCCATGGATGCCCGGCGCAATTGACGCGCATAAGCGACGACGATTTGGCCGATCTTGCGCAACGCAGCTGCGACGCGCTGATTGTTGCGAGCTACGATTGGCGCATCGGTAACTGGCCAGCCCACTTGCGCTATGCGGTCAACTTCCACCCGTCGCCCTTGCCGATAGGGCGCGGACCTTATCCGCTTCCACGCGCCATACTGGAAGGCCGCGACAAATGGGGCATGACCTGTCACAAAATCACACCCGAATTCGACAGCGGCGACATGCTGGCAATTGAAGAATTTGCCATGCACGGCGAGGAAAGCCACGAAACACTGAACCTCAAATTACAAATGGCGGCCGGCCGTCTGGCGAGCCGTCTGGCGCAGAATTTCACCGCGCTTTGGGAGCAGGCTTCACCGCAGGGTGGCGGTGAATATTGGCCGCTCTTCACCGAAGCCGAACGCACGCTCGATTACAACGCGCCGGTTGCTACGATCTCGCGCGTCCTGCGCGCTTTCGGAAATCTCGAATGCTTTGCGACGCTTAATGGTGAAAAAATATATGTCAGGCAAGCGCTTGTATGGCCGGATGCACATGGATTTCGCCCCGGTAGCGTCGTGCACGTCAACGGCCAGCACGTCGTGGTGGCTGCACGGGATGGGATGGTGGCGCTTCTGGACTGGGGTTTGATTCCGTCGGCGTCGATTCAGAACCCGCCGGCAAATTGATACCGACTGCCCGGATGCCACATCGTCGCGACTGAGGCAACGCTACCGCGCGACAAGGTCTTGCGGTGCAAGACCAGGCAGGCTTCCTTTTGCGCGATATGCAGCATGTCTGCGACGTCGCGCGGCGGACTCAAGGCTTCGATGCGGTAATTCACGCTTTGCAGCGGTGCCACAGCCATCAAATATGCATTGGGTGTGGTCTGCGAAAAATCCTGTTGCAGGTAGTCCGGCGCGATTGCCGAATTGACCCAGCGGTCTTCGACCTGGATAGGCAGCTCATTTTCCAGGTGCACAATCACGCTGTGAAACAGCAGGTGGCCCACAGCCACTGCGAACTCGCCCGCCAGCAATTCTCCTGCCTTGCATCGTTCCAGCTTATGCAACTCACTGCGATGCGCATGCCCGCGCGCGCGCACTTCATCGGCAATGCTTTTGATTTCGACCAGGGTGGACTGGTATTTGTGTTGCGCCACAAAGGTGCCCGAACCCTGAACGCGAGTGAGCACTTGCTCCGCCGTCAACTCCCTGACAGCGCGGTTAACGGTCATGCGTGATACACCGAACTGACGCGCCAACTCCTGCTCGGAAGGAATGACATCACCCTCACGCCATTTTCCGGCGTGGATTTCTGCCAGCAAATGATCCTTGATGCGCTGGAATATCGGTACCGCGCCAACCTCTGCCAAAGCAAGTTCCTCCAGAACAATTATCGACCTATCTTAGCATCTTGTATAGCCAACACAAAAAATTCTTGCTCAAGTTGTCTATACAACTTAAACTAAGCTCCTCGAATTTCCAAACACCCCGATACCGCAACCGAGGATTTCGCCATGAACGATATTTCCGCCCAGGCCCTGCAGCAAGCCGACCCGAGGCTAGACCCAAGCCGCGTCATTCGCGCCCCGCGCGGCGCCGCAAAGACATGCAAGAGCTGGCTGACCGAAGCCGCCTACCGCATGATCCAGAACAATCTCGACGCCGAAGTGGCGGAAAACCCAAAGCATCTGGTGGTATATGGCGGCATCGGCCGTGCCGCGCGCGACTGGGCCAGTTTCGACAAGATTCTGGAAGTCTTGCGCGATCTGGAAGACGACGAATCGCTGCTCATTCAATCGGGCAAGCCGGTCGGCGTGTTCAAGACCCATAGCGATGCGCCACGGGTGCTGATCGCCAATTCCAACCTGGTGCCGAAATGGGCTAACTGGGAACACTTCAACGAACTCGACCGCAAGGGTTTGTTCATGTACGGCCAGATGACGGCGGGCAGCTGGATCTATATCGGCAGCCAGGGCATTGTGCAAGGCACTTATGAAACTTTCGTCGAGGCGGGGCGACAACACTACAACGGCGACTGGGCCGGGCGCTGGATATTGACTGCTGGCCTGGGCGGCATGGGTGGCGCGCAGCCGCTGGCGGCAACCATGGCCGGTGCCACCACGCTGGTGATCGAATGCCAGCAAAGCAGCATCGATTTCCGTCTGCGTACCCGCTATGTGGACAAGCAGGCCAAGGACTTGGACGACGCGCTGGCGCTGATCGAGCATCACTGTGCGCGCAAGGAAGCGGTATCGATTGCCCTGCTCGGCAATGCGGCCGACATCCTGCCCGAGCTTGTGAAGCGCGCGAAGGCCGGCGCCATCAAGCCGGATCTTGTGACCGACCAGACGTCGGCGCACGATTTGATCAACGGCTACCTGCCGATAGGCTGGGACGTTGCGCGCTGGAAGAGCGCGCAGCAAGACCCGGAGCGACACGTCGAACTGCAAGCCGCCGCTGCGCACTCGTGCGCGGTGCATGTACAGGCAATGCTGGACTTCCACGCGATGGACATTCCGACGGTCGACTACGGCAACAATATCCGCCAGGTGGCCTTCGACGACGGCGTGAAGAACGCATTCGACTTTCCCGGATTCGTGCCGGCCTATATCCGTCCGCTGTTCTGCGACGGCAAGGGCCCGTTCCGCTGGGTGGCACTCTCCGGCGACCCGGAAGATATCTACAAGACCGATGCCAAGATCAAGGAATTATTCCCGCATAACAAACCGGTGCACCACTGGCTCGACATGGCGCGCGAGCGTATCGCCTTCCAGGGCTTGCCGGCGCGCATCTGCTGGCTGGGCTTGGGCGAACGCCATCTGGCCGGGCTCGCGTTCAACGAGATGGTCAAGAATGGCGAATTGAAGGCGCCTATCGTGATCGGGCGCGACCACCTCGACACCGGTTCGGTCGCCAGCCCGAACCGCGAAACGGAAAGCATGAAGGACGGTACGGATGCGGTGTCCGACTGGCCATTGCTCAATGCTCTATTGAATACGGCCGGTGGCGCAACCTGGGTGTCGCTGCATCATGGCGGCGGCGTCGGCATGGGCTATTCGCAACATGCCGGCATGGTGATCGTGGCTGATGGCACCGATGCCGCGGCCAAGCGCCTCGGCCGTGTGCTGATCAACGACAGCGGCTCGGGCGTCATGCGCCATGCCGATGCCGGGTACGAACAAGCCGTCGCCTGCGCCAAGCGCAATAATCTCAACCTGCCGATGATCTCCTGATCGCACCAAGGAACCAAACCATGTCCAACACCCTGACCATCCGACCCGGCCAATTGTCGCTGGACGAGATTCGCAATATCTGGCTGGCCGCAGCGCCGCTGAAACTGGCGCCGGAGGCTTATGCCGCCATCAACGCGTCTGCCGCGACCATCGAACGTATCGTCGCGCGTGGCGATGCGGCCTACGGTATCAATACCGGGTTCGGCAAGCTGGCCAAGACACGCATTCCGGACGACCAGCTCGAACTGCTGCAGCGCAATCTGATTCTCTCGCATTCGGTCGGCACCGGTGACCTGCTCGACGACAATATCGTACGTCTGATCATGGCATTGAAAATCGGCAGTCTGGCACGCGGCTATTCCGGCATCCGCGCCGAAGTCATCGATACGCTCATCGCGCTATACAATGCCGGCGTCATGCCGTGCATTCCAGCCAAGGGCTCGGTTGGCGCATCGGGCGACCTGGCGCCGCTGTCGCACATGACGCTGGCCTTGATCGGCGAAGGCGATGTGCGCGTTGCGGGCAAATTGCAGCCTGCCACCGAAGCGTTGGCCAAAGCCGGCATCAAGCCTGTCGTGCTGGCCGCCAAGGAGGGTCTGGCATTGATCAACGGCACGCAAGTGTCGACAGCGCTGACATTGAACGGCTTGTTCTATGCCGAGCGCCTGTTGCAGGCCGCCACCGTCACCGGCGCGCTGGCAGTTGACGCGGCCAAGGGCAGCGATGCACCTTTCGATCCGCGTCTGCATACCGTACGTGGACAGCCGGGCCAGATTGCCCTCGCCGAAATCTATCGCCAACTGCTCGATGGCAGCGAAATCCGCCGCTCGCACCTGGTCAACGACGAACGCGTGCAGGACCCGTACAGCTTGCGCTGCCAGCCGCAAGTGATGGGCGCCTGCGCCGACATCATTGCCAATGCCACGCGTAGCTTGCTGATCGAAGCCAACGCGGTGACCGACAATCCGCTGGTTTATGCCGACAAGGACGAAGTGATTTCGGGCGGCAATTTCCACGCCGAACCGGTGGCATTCGCCGCCGACACCTTGGCGCTCGCACTGGCTGAAATCGGCGCACTTGCCGAGCGCCGTATCGCCCTGCTGATCGATTCCTCGCTCTCCGGTCTGCCACCTTTTCTGGTGGCCTCGTCCGGCTTGAATTCGGGCTTCATGATTGCACATGTCACGGCGGCCGCACTCGCATCCGAAAACAAGTCGCTCGCGCACCCGGCCAGTGTCGACAGCCTGCCCACATCGGCAAACCAGGAAGACCACGTCAGCATGGCGACCTTTGCCGGACGCCGCCTGCATGACATGGCGCACAATACCGCGACCATCATCGGCATTGAATTGCTGGCTGCGGCGCAAGGCATCGATTTCCACCGCCCGATGGCAACCTCGTCACATCTGACGGCGGTGCATCGCCGCCTGCGCGCCAAGGTCGCCTTCTTCGACAAGGATCGTCTGTTTGCACCCGACATCGAAGCCGCGAAGACGATGGTGATCGAGGGGCAAGTCAGCGCCGATTGCCAGGCGTTGTTCGCCAACCTGCAGCAAGCCTGATTCGTATCGATGCAGCCAACAGCCTTCAACGATCTGCACGCCGTGCCGTGGAAGAACGGCGGCGGCGTGACGCGTGAGCTGGCCTGCTTTCCGCCGGGCGCGGGTTTCGACGACTTCACCTGGCGCATCAGTATTGCCGATGTCAATGCTACCGGGCCATTTTCCAGCTTCCCCGGCATAGACAGAATCATCACCCTGCTCGATGGTGACGGCATGCGTCTGGAATTTTCCGACTGCAAGCTGCATGGCTTGACAGAGAAATTGCTGCCGTTTTCCTTCCCCGGCGAAGCGCAAGTGCACGCCGAATTGGTCGGTGCACCTTCGCGCGATTTCAACCTGATGCTGCGCCGTGGTCGCGCAACAGGCCGCGTCGATGTGCTGCGCGCTTCGGGCATAATTGCATCAAACAACATGTTGATCTATTGCGTTGGCGGGCGATGGCGACTCGGCACTGAAGAATGCGTGTTGCACGCCGGCGATCACGTGCTGCTCGAAGGCGGGATGACTGGTGCAAAGATCGACATGCTGGAACCGGATGGCGCCCTGCTTTGCGTCAAGATCAACCTGACAGATTGAAAACAGACATGCGGGCTGCCTTACAAGACGGTATCTGGACCAATGCGCGCATCGCGCCGCAGGGCGATCCGCAGCAGGTGATCGAGGACGCCGCACTGGTAGTCCGCGAAGGAAAAATTGCCTGGCTCGGCGAAACCGCTGCAATGCCGAAGGAAGCAAGCGCGGGGCTGCAGCAACATGACGTGGGCGGTCTATGGATCACTCCCGCGTTAATCGATTGTCACACCCACCTGATCTACGGCGGCAATCGCGCCGACGAATTTGCCATGCGCCTGGCCGGCGCCAGCTATGAAGATATTGCGCGGCGCGGCGGCGGCATTGTCTCTACCGTCAACAACACCCGCGCAGCCGATGAAGAGTCGCTTTACCGGCAATCGGCGCGGCGCCTGCACCCGCTCTTGGCCGAAGGCGTCGGTACGGTGGAAATCAAATCCGGCTATGGGCTGGATCTGGAAAGCGAACGCAAGATCCTGCGCGTGGCGCGCCGTCTCGGACACGAATTTCCTGTCAATGTCTATACAACGTTCCTCGGTGCACATGCACTCCCACCCGAATATCGCGGCCGGGCCGACGAGTACGTCGATCTCGTCTGCAATGTGATGCTGCCTGCACTGCACGCCGATGGCTTGGTCGACGCTGTCGACGTGTTTTGCGAAAACATCGGCTTTACCGTGGCGCAAAGCGAACGTGTGTTTGAGGCGGCAGCCAAATTGCATCTTCCCGTCAAGATGCATGCCGAACAATTGTCCAACATGGGCGGCACTCAACTCGCGGCGCGCCACCGCGCGCTGTCGGTCGATCATCTCGAATACCTGCAGGAAATCGATGTGCTCGCCATGAAGGAATCGGGCACGGTGGCAGTTCTGCTGCCGGGCGCCTTTTACTTTCTGCGCGAAAAGCAATTGCCGCCAATTGACCTGCTGCGCCGGTACGATATCCCGATGGCGATCGCCACCGACAGCAATCCCGGCACCTCACCCGTCACCTCGCTACTGTTAATGTTGAACATGGCTTGCACCCTGTTCCGTTTGACCGTGCCTGAAGTCTTGCAGGGTGTCACGACCCACGCGGCCAAGGCGCTCGGACAATCGGATCGTCACGGTTCACTGGCTGTGGGCCGGGCTGCCGACTTCGTCGTCTGGGATGTCGACTCGCTCTCCGAATTGGCCTACCGTTTCGGCAGCAATCCCTGCGCCAGCATCGTACGCGGCGGCGCTACTCAGAATTCGAGCGACTTTCATGCAAATCGATATTAAAAATCACAGCCGTCGTGTGCTGGCCAAGCAAGCCCTGCTGCCGGACGGCTGGGGCGCCAATGTCATGTTGGAGTGGGATGAGCAAGGCTGTTTTACCTCGGTCTCGCCCGATTTTTCACAAACTCACGATGGGGAAAATGCCGAGCTTGTGATCCCGGGCATGGTCAACCTGCATTCACATGCCTTCCAGCGCGCCATGTCGGGCTTGACCGAATACCGGGCCAACCCGGTCGATAGTTTCTGGAGCTGGCGCACGCTGATGTATCGCTTCGCGCACAAGCTGACACCACCCGTATTGCAGGCTGTTGCGCGCCGGCTCTATGTCGAAATGCTGCAAGCCGGCTACACGTCCGTTTGCGAATTTCACTACCTGCATCACGACGCCGGCGGCAAACCTTATGCCAATCGCGCCGAGACTTCTGCCTGCCTGATTGCGGCAGCAGAAGAAGCCGGTATCGGCCTCACATTGCTGCCGGTGATGTACCAGTACAGCGGCTTCGGCAGCAAGCCACCGCTCGATAACCAGGCGCGTTTCATCAATTCGCCGGATTGGATCCTGAAATTGCTGCAGGAGTTGCAAACTGCGCATCCGAAGCACACAGGCTTGCGTTACGGCGTGGCGCCGCATTCGCTGCGCGCCGTCGCGTCGGATTCGTTGCGGGCACTGCTGGCGGGACTAAAGCATTTCGATGGCTCGGCGCCGGTGCACATCCACATCGCCGAGCAAACGCAGGAAGTCGAAGACAGTGTGGCTTTTTGCGGGGCGCGGCCGGTCGAATGGCTGCTCGACAATTTCGACGTTGACCAGCGCTGGTGCCTGGTGCATGCGACACACATGACAGAGGCCGAGACAATCGCGTTGGCGCAGAGCGGCGCAATCGCCGGCATTTGCCCCAGCACCGAAGCCAATCTGGGCGACGGCATTTTCAA
>DATBQE010000206.1:0-3634 GCA_036561005.1 Burkholderiaceae bacterium
TCGGGGATGAAGGACTGGCCGCCGAAACCGGGGTTGACCGACATGATGAGGATCAGATCGAGCTTGTCCATCACATGTTCCAGCACATTGAGCGGCGTGGCCGGGTTGAAGACCAGGCCGGCCTTGCAGCCGTTGTCGCGAATCAATTGCAAGGTGCGGTCAATATGCTCGGACGCTTCCGGGTGAAAACTGATGATGTTGGCACCGGCCTTGGCAAAGTCGGGAATGATGCGATCAACGGGCTTGACCATCAGGTGCACATCGATCGGCACCTGCACGTGCGGGCGAATTGCTTCGCATACGAGCGGCCCGATTGTCAGATTGGGAACATAATGGTTGTCCATGACGTCGAAGTGGATGATATCGGCGCCGGCGGCGACCACGTTGCGCACTTCTTCACCCAGGCGGGCGAAATCGGCGGACAAAATGCTGGGGGCGATCTGGTAATGTGGCATGGCGAGAAATTCCTGAAAAGATGCGCTATTTTACCGCGTTGGCCGGTTGAATCTGCGCGGCAGCCGGTTTGGGCCTTGCGTCGCGCCGGATTTTCGTGTGGAATGAGGCGCTGATTGACGCGCAAGATAACTATAAGTGGGAGTGGCATCAGGATGGCCGATTACGAATTTTCCGTTACCGTCAGAACACAGTATCTGCCGGAACAGTCCGATCCGGAACGGGCGAGCTATGTGTTTGCCTATGCCATCACCATCAAGAACACGGGCCAGGTTGCCGCGCAATTGATCTCGCGCCATTGGGTTATTACCGACGGGAACAACCGGATCGAGGAAGTGCGCGGACTCGGCGTGGTCGGGCACCAGCCGCTGCTGCAGCCTGGCGAACAGTTCGAATACACGAGCGGCACGGCGCTAGCCACCCCGCAGGGATCGATGAAAGGCGAGTATTTTTTTGTGGCCGAAGACGGCACGCGTTTCGAAACCAATATCGAGGAATTTGTCCTGTCGTTGCCGCGCACCCTCCATTGATGAACTGAACTTCGCCGCAGCGGCCTTGTCATTCCTTTGCGCCGCCCTTGGCACCTGATTCCGCGTCAGGTTTCGATTGCTCGGGCGGCGGCTCCGGCTTTCTGCCGGAAAACATGGTCCACCATACGATGAACACAAATACCAGCATGGCCGCGCCTGCTTCCACGAAAATTACCCACATAAATACCGCTCCCATGGCTTTGATACGCGCAAGTTTACTCGCATCCGCTGCTTTTGTTGCATTATGGCTGGCTGGCTGCCAAACCACCGTGCCGGAAAAAGTGCCGCCCCAGCCCGTCAAACCCGTGACGCCGACACAGCCGGTCCAGCCGACTGTGCCTGCAGTCACGCTGCGCCCCGGTGCTTTCTCGGCCATACCCGGTTGGGAGCGCGACAATCTGCGTGAGGCATGGCAGCCGTTCCTCTCATCATGCATCGTGCTCGTGAAGAAACCAGAATGGAAAGAGCCTTGTACGCTGGCGCGCGATGTCGACGTGCATGACGACAAGGCCGCGCGCGATTTTTTCGAGGCCTTCCTGCAGCCCTATCAGGTCATTAACGCCGACGGCACGGAGCAGGGAATGGTCACCGGCTATTACGAGCCCTTGCTGCGCGGAGCACGCAAGCGCGGCGGGCCCTTCCAGACGCCGCTGTATCGCACCCCTGACGACCTGCTGACTATCGATCTCTCCTCGATCTATCCCGATCTGAAGAACATGCGCCTGCGCGGCAAGCTGGTCGGCAACAAGGTCGTGCCCTACGGTTCGCGCGGCGAGCTGATGCAAAGCGGCGCGTTGAACGGCAAGGAGTTGCTTTGGGTCGACGATTCGATTGAGGCATTCTTCCTCCAGGTGCAGGGTTCGGGTCGCGTGCAATTGACCGATACCAAGGAAACCGTGCGTGTCGCCTATGCTGACCAGAACGGCTATCCCTACAAGTCGATCGGTCGCTACCTGGTTGACAAGGGCGAAATGACGCTCGACCAGGCTTCGGCACAAAGCATCAAGTCCTGGGCTGCGACCCATCCCGACCGCGAACAGGAATTGTTGAATGCCAATCCGAGTTATGTCTTCTTTAAGGAAGAGAAGGTGAGCGACCCGAATGTGGGCCCCAAGGGCTCGCTCGGGGTGGCACTGACGCCGCAACGTTCGATTGCGGTCGATAACCAGTTTATCCCGCCCGGCGTGCCGGTGTTTCTTGCGACCACGCAGCCCAATAGCGACGTTGACCTGCAGAGGTTGATGCTGGCGCAAGACACGGGTGGCGCGATACGCGGTGCCGTGCGGGCGGATTTCTTCTGGGGTTTCGGTGGTGACGCGCAGGAAAAGGCTGGGAAGATGAAGCAGCGCGGGGCGATGTGGGTGTTGCTGCCGAAATCTATGCCGCAGGCGAACTGATTTCTCCCCTCGCCCGCCTGCGGGCGAGGGGAGCGCGACACGTCTCGCCAACGTTTACAATACCCGTGTATCCAAACACCCCCCCGGAGACCCAAATGCAATACGAAAACATCCTAGTCGAACAACAAGGCAAGGTCGGCCTGATCCGCCTGAATCGCCCCAAGGCGCTCAACGCCTTGAACGACCAACTGATGGACGAACTCGGCCACGCCCTGCTGGCATTCGATGGTGACGAAGGTGTAGGCTGCATCGTCGTGACCGGCAGCGAAAAGGCTTTTGCCGCCGGCGCCGACATCGGCGCCATGGCCAACTACTCCTATATGGACGCTTACAAGAGCGGCTATATCACGCGCAACTGGGAGCAAATCCGCAGCGTGCGCAAGCCGGTCATTGCAGCTGTGGCCGGCTATGCCCTGGGCGGCGGTTGCGAACTGGCCATGATGTGCGACTTCATCATCGCGGCAGAGAATGCCAAGTTCGGCCAGCCCGAGATCAAGCTTGGCACCATCCCCGGTGCGGGTGGCACGCAGCGCCTGCCGCGCGCCATTTCCAAATCGAAGGCCATGGACATGTGCCTGACCGGACGCATGATGGACGCCGTTGAAGCTGAGCGCGCCGGCCTGGTTTCGCGCATCGTGCCCGACGCCAAACTGATCGAAGAAGCACTGGCGGCAGCCACCGTCATTGCGAGCATGTCGTTGCCATCGGTGATGATGGCCAAAGACGCAGTGAACCGAGCCTACGAAACCACGCTGGCCGAAGGCGTGCAGTATGAACGCCGCATGTTCCACAGCACCTTCGGCACCGAAGATCAGAAGGAAGGCATGAAGGCATTCATGGAGAAACGCGCGCCGCAGTTCAAGAATCTTTGATGGTGTTTTGATTGGGCGTGCAGAGCGAAAGCATCGCTCGCCCATAGCGGAAATGTCGATGCATAATATAGGGGGCCGCGCAAGCGGCCCTATTTTTTGCCAACGTTTTGTGGATGTTATTTTTGAATTCAGAATCGTCAATAAAAATTATTTTCGAAAAGGGGTTGCCAAGCATTATCAAGCCTTGCTATAGTTCGGCTCCCGTCGCGAAACGGTGCTGAAACAAGCAGCGAAGAGTAGGCGGGAAGAGTAAGAAAATGGTAGTGAAGCAGGGTGGTGCGGCAAGGTTGGCTACGAAGTTTTTGAAGAAAAAAGAAAACAAAGTAGTTGACGAGGTAGGAAAAAAGCTGCATAATCTCGTTTCTCTGCTGCTGACAAACAA
>DATBQE010000207.1:0-18828 GCA_036561005.1 Burkholderiaceae bacterium
TTTTTCTTGAATCGTTGAAACGGTCATTTCATACTCCTCGTCAAAAGAATTGAATCGAAAACATACTACTCACCGAAAAACACCAATTAATAAAAGCAAAAGGCCGATTTGCATCGGCCTTTTGCTCTTTGCGCGAATTCCAACGAAATCGCTATATTTGTCTCATTTATTTGAGAAAAATCTCATCTATTCTGAGAACCTACAAACATTTATACGTCAATATTCCCCGCCTGCAGCGCGTTCAATTCGATGAAAGCTCTGCGCGGTTCCACATCATCACCCATCAATGTGGTAAAGATCTGATCCGCAGCAATCGCGTCTTCAATCTGCACCTTGAGCAAGCGGCGCACTGTTGGGTCCATGGTGGTTTCCCACAGTTGGCTTGGGTTCATTTCGCCCAGACCCTTGTAGCGTTGCTTGGTGACGCCGCGTTCGGCTTCTTCGCGCAGCCAGGCCATGGCCTGGTGGAAGTCGGCTATGCCCAGTTCCTTGACCTTTTCGCCGGCGCCGCGGCGCACCAGGGCGCCTGGGCCTATCAGGCCCTTGAAGGTGGCGGCGGCGTTGGCCAGGACGGCGTAGTCGGGGCCGTTGACGAAGTCTGCGTCGATGACGCTGACTTTGATGTTGCCGTGGAACAGGCGGTTGATGCGCAGGGCGTGCTTGTCGCTCAATTCGTCGGAGGTGACGATGACGTGCACGGCCGGGTCGTTAATCGCTGCAGCCATGGCGGCGGCGGATTTCTCAGCGTCGGCGATGGTGTCGAGCTGCAGGGTGACGCCGGTCATAATGGCGGAGAGGGCGGCGGTGTCTACCGCGCGCGTCAGGCGCATGATGATGGCGTTGGCGGTGTTGTATTGGCGAACCAGTTCGGCCAGGGCGTCGCCGGCGATGGGCGCTGCGCCTTCGGTCGGCACGAGTGCGGCTTCGGCCAGGGCGATTTGCATCATGTAGCTGGCTTCTTCCACGTCGTCTTTCAGATAACGTTCGTCACGCGCATGCTTTACCTTGTAGAGCGGCGGCTGGGCAATGTAGACGTGCCCGCGCTCGACCAGTTGCGGCATCTGGCGATAGAGCAATGTCAGCAGCAGGGTGCGGATGTGGGCGCCGTCAACGTCGGCATCGGTCATGATGATGATGCGGTGGTAGCGCAGCTTTTCGATATTGAATTCGTCAGCACCGATGCTGGTGCCCAGCGTGGCGATGAGGGTGGTGATTTGCTCGGACGAGAGCATTTTCTCGAAGCGGGCTTTTTCCACGTTCAGCACTTTGCCGCGCAGTGGCAGGATGGCCTGGAATTTGCGGTCGCGGCCCTGCTTGGCGGAGCCGCCTGCGGAGTCACCCTCGACGATGTAGAGTTCGCACAGGGCGGGGTCTTTTTCCTGGCAGTCGGCCAGCTTGGCGGAAAGGCCCAGGCCGTCCATGATGCCTTTGCGGCGCGTGAGTTCGCGCGCCTTGCGGGCGGCTTCGCGGGCACGGGCGGCTTCGACGATTTTGCCGCAGATGATTTTGGCGTCGTGCGGTTTTTCGGCGAGGAAGTCGGTGAGCGTTTTGGCGACGATTTCTTCCACCGGGCCGCGCACTTCGCTGGAGACGAGTTTGTCTTTGGTTTGCGAGCTGAACTTTGGCTCGGGCACCTTGACGGAGAGCACGCAGGTGAGGCCTTCGCGCATGTCGTCGCCGGCGACTTCTACCTTGGCTTTCTTGGCGAACTCGTGCTCTTCGATGTATTTGTTGATGACGCGGGTCATGGCGGCGCGCAGGCCGGTCAGGTGGGTGCCGCCGTCGCGTTGCGGGATGTTGTTGGTGAAGCAGAGCACTTGTTCGTTATAGGCGTCGTTCCATTGCATGGAGACGTCGACGGTGATGTTGGTGTTCTGGTCCGACATGCGTTCGCCGGTGGCCTGGAAGATGGTGGGGTGCAGAACGCTCTTGCTCTTGTTGATGTATTCCACAAAACCGCGCGTGCCGCCTTCGAAGGCGAAGTCTTCTTCCTTGCCGGAACGCTGGTCGGTCAGGCGGATGTGCACGCCGTTGTTGAGGAAGGACAGTTCGCGGATGCGCTTGGCCAGGATTTCGTAGTGGAATTCGATGTGGCTAAAGATTTCTTCGTCGGCCCAGAAGTGCACCTCGGTGCCGCGCTTGTCGGTGTCGCCGGTGACTTTGATGGGCGAAGTGGCAACGCCGTCGATGACTTCAATTTCGCGGTGTTGTGGTATGCCCTTGGCGAATTCCATCTGGTGCACTTTGCCGTCGCGCCGCACGGTCAGGCGCAAGAGCTTGGAGAGGCCGTTGACGCAGGAGACGCCCACGCCGTGCAGGCCGCCTGAGACTTTGTAGGAGTTCTGGTCGAACTTGCCGCCGGCGTGCAGCTCGGTCATGACGATTTCGGCCGCGCTGCGCTTGGGGTCGTGCTTGTCGTCCCACTTGATGCCGGTGGGGATGCCGCGCCCGTTGTCGGTCACCGAGATGGAGTTGTCCGAATGGATGGTGACGTGGATTTCGGTGCAATGGCCGGCCAGCGATTCGTCGATGGAGTTGTCGAGCACTTCAAAAACCAGGTGATGCAGACCGGTGCCGTCTGAGGTGTCGCCGATGTACATGCCGGGGCGCTTGCGCACCGCTTCCAGGCCTTCGAGTATCTGGATCGAGGAAACGCCGTAGGAGTCGCTCTTACCGGGTGCTGCGGAGGGGTTGGCTTCAGGGTTATTTGGCGGAATTTCGTTCGGGTTTGCGGACATGGACTGCTTTCTCTGGTTGTTGCTGGTACAAAAACACGGTTACTAAAATGTGGCAAAGGGGCATCGGTACCGTGCCCGATAAGTAAAGAAACATAAAAGCGCGCCTTTTTGCGCCATGCGTCGTTGTAAATCCTCGCGATAGGAAGAACTATCGCTGCGGCTTACGCCTAGCCTGACACAAAAATCCATCGCTTTTATTTGTTCCTTTACTTACCGGACACGGTACCAGCCCCGTTATTAATCTACTCACTTCTCTATTTCGTCGTCCCCGTGTAGGCGGGGATCCATGGGGCCTGTGCTCGACCTACCTCACTATGGATCCCCGCCTTCGCGGGGACGACGGATTATATTTTTGCGGTTGTTTATGGTTGCAGTCGCTTAGGCTTGTCGTCGTTCGATATGAATTGCGGCCGTTTGCCTGTGACAGCCGCTGGCCATGATTCGACAATTCCTGCACTAAATCCGCATCGGCATCACCACATACTTGAAGTCGGCATTTTCCGGCACGGTAATCAGCGCCGAAGAATTGGCATCGCCCAAGGCGATGTTGATGCTGTCGCACTTCAGATTGTTCAATACGTCCAACAGGTAGGTGACGTTGAAGCCGATGTCGACGCTGTCGCCGCCGTAATCGATTTCGAGTTCTTCAACCGCTTCTTCCTGGTCGGCGTTGGTGGAGCTGATTTTCATGCTGCCCGGGGTGACCACGCAGCGCACGCCTTTGAACTTGTCCGACGTCATGATGGCGGCGCGTTGCAGCGAGCGCAACAGCTGGTCGCGGCCGACGGTGAAGTTGTTTTTGTAGCCCTTGGGCACGACGCGGGTGTAATCGGGGAATTTGCCTTCAACCAGTTTGGAGATCAGCTCAATGTCGGCAAAGCTGAGCTTGATCTGGTTGTTGGCGATCTGCAGTTCGACGGGGTTGTCGTTGTCGTCGAGCAGGCGCTGCAGTTCCATGATGGTCTTGCGCGGGATGATGACTTCGTGGCGCTGGAAGTTTTGGTCGGTTTCGACCTGGCAGAAAGCGAGGCGGTGGCCGTCCGTGGCAACGGCGATGATGTTTTTGCCGTCCACCACCAGCAGCAGGCCGTTCAGGTAATAACGGATGTCTTGCTGGGCCATGGCGAAGTGCACCATGTTGAACAGATGCTTGAGCGTTTTCTGCGGCAGGGTGACCTTGGCGTTGAAGTGCTCGGCCTCGGCCACGGTGGGGAATTCTTCCGCCGCCAGGGTTTGCAGGGCGAAGCGCGATTTGCCCGATTGCACGGTCATGCGCTTGTTGGCCAGCGTGAGCGAGACTTCGCCGGTTTCGGGCAGGGCGCGCAAGATGTCGAGCAACTTGCGCGCAGCGACCGTGGTGGCAGCCACTTCGCCGCCGCTACCGACTTCGGCGTGCGTGGTGATTTGCACTTCGATGTCGGTCGAGAGGAATGAGACTTTTTCACCGTCCTTGCGGATGAGGATATTGGCCAAAATCGGCAATGTGTGCCGACGCTCGACAATACCACTCACGATTTGCAGGGGCCGGAGAAGCGTATCTCGGCTGGTTTTGACCAATTGCATAGTGTTCCTTGTGAGTAATTATTTAACGGGTCGCTAATTTACTGACAAAATCTCTGAGTCTTATGCAGCGTTCGGAGTCGCCCGAACTGCCGCACCGCTTTCCCCCTGGTTCAGTGTCGTGTCACACAGCATGGCCATGATCGAGTTACTGCTGTCCTGCATCTTGCTCGTGCAGCGATGCCCACCAAATTCATCGCACGCAAACCGCCCGCTTTACCCTCGATTTCACTCTCAATAGCGGGGCATTTCCGAGCACCCCCTATTTTGACATGAAAGCCGATCAATTACCGGTTTTCAGCAGGACTTCTTTTGTCAAATTTGAAGCTATTCACAATTTGCAAACCGGTTTTCCACATGGTTATCAACAAAGTTATCCACAGGCCGATAGGCAGCTGGTTTTCGAAATATTTAACAGTGAAAGCCGGCCGGATTTAACCTTTTAAGGTTTGCTCAAGCACATGCAATTCGTGATTGCATTCCGGGCTCTTGCCGCGGTCGGCGGCAATTTTGCGCACAGCGTGCAGCACCGTGGTGTGGTCCCGGCCGCCGAAAAGCTCGCCGATTTCGGGCAAACTTTTCTGTGTCAGCTCCTTGGCGAGGTACATGGCGATCTGTCTCGGGCGCGCAATATTGGCCGGACGTTTCTTGGAATACATGTCTGCGACCTTGATATTGAAGAAGTCGGCCACGGTTTTCTGGATGTTTTCGACCGAAATCTGGCGGTTTTGCACGGTCAGCAAATCTTTGAGGGCGTCTTTTACGACCTCAATCGTTATATCTTTGCCATGAAAACGGGAGTAGGCGAGGATCTTGCGCAGTGCACCTTCGAGCTCGCGCACGTTGGAACGCAGATGTTTGGCAACGAAAAAGGCCACGTCGTCGGACATGTTGACGCCTTCCGAATGGGCCTTTTTTAGCAGGATGGCAACGCGCATTTCGAGCTCGGGCGGCTCAACGGCGACCGTCAGGCCGGAGTCGAAACGGGAAATCAGGCGGTCATCCATGCCCGAAATCTCCTTCGGGTAGGTGTCGCTGGTGATGATGATTTGTTTCTTGGCGGCAATCAGCGCTTCGAAGGCGTAGAAGAATTCTTCCTGGGTGCGGCTCTTGCCGCCGAAGAATTGGATATCGTCGATGAGCAGCAGATCAAGCGAATGATAGTAGCGCTTGAAGTCGTCAAAACCCTTACGTTGGTAAGCGGTCACTACGTCACGAACATACTGTTCTGCATGAATGTAGCGAATCTTTACCGATGGATTGTCGGCCAACACCTGGTTACCGATAGCGTGGATCAAGTGGGTTTTGCCGAGGCCCACGCCGCCATATAAGAACAGCGGGTTGTAGGAAACGCCGGGATTGTTGGCTACCTGGATGGCAGCGGCACGCGCCAGCTGGTTGGCTTTACCGGTGACGAAGCTGTCGAAAGTCAGCGCCGTGTTGATGCGCGAGAGGTCGCGCCGTGGCGTGTTGTCGATGACTTCGGTCACGCGCTCGGGCAGGCCGGCGGCCGTGTTGAGTTCGACGTTGCCGGTAGGCATCATGCCGTTGGGCTTCTTGGCATTCAGGCGCGGGTCGAGCACAAACAGCACTTCGACGTTGGATTCCCAATATTGGGCGGCAAGCGTGGTGATGCGGTTGGCGAACTGGGTCTTGACCCAGTCGAGCTTGAAGCGGTTCGGCGCGGCGATGCGCAGTCGGCCATCCTCGTAATCGAGGGGAGTCAACGGCTTAATCCATGCGCTAAATTGTTGCGGAGTCAGTTCCTGCTCCAGCTGGGCGGAGCAGGTCTGCCAAAAGTTATCCATGAATCAACAGTGTAAAAGGTGTGGGCGTCGCGTTATTGTTGCCATATAGGAAAGGTTTTGTCCTTCCGCAGGCTTGCCACACGTTGGCGCTATTCTACCCCCGCGATGCCGAGTTATCCACAGGCTGGACGAATTTTTTCTTGAGAAAATTTATGTTTTGCGGCTTGCAAAATAGGGAAATTTCTGCACTTCGGGAGCGGGGGAGGGATTCTATTGTAGTTACAACAATTGTGCAATTTTAGCCTGGAGGAGGGTGGGTTTTTGGGTGAGTGGGATTGCCGAAGGTGGTATTGAATGATTTGGCTGTGCTGGTGTGGGAGTGGTATGGATTGGCTCCCCTCGCCCACGGTGAAATCGGGGTTTCGGATGGCATGCAATCCGCCGATGGAACGATGTGCGCTCGCAAGCGCACGTTCCGTCCTTACTGGGACACAGGGGCGAGGGGAGCCAAGCGCTATGATGCGGGTTTACTTGCCACCCAACCAACAGCCCCATCCATAACACTACAAAATCCCCCAATCCCCGCGCCAAATCACGCTAAATGATTGACAAGCAAGGGAAAAATGCTGTCTAATCACGGGTTCACTCCCCGCGATGTTGGAATTTCTGTTGTGGCCCCAAGGCGTCAGCAGCATCAGCATACGCCGGCCTCGGTCGCATTTTGAGAGCCTGGTGTTGGGCGTGATGATCCGATTTATTTTTTGCTGATTAGCGAGTCCATAATGAAACGTACTTACCAACCTTCCGTCGTACGCCGCAAGCGCACTCATGGTTTCCGCGCCCGTATGGCAACCCGTGGTGGCCGTGCAGTGCTGAACGCACGTCGCGCCAAGGGCCGCAAGCGCCTGGCTGCTTAAGCCCGGCAAACCAGTTTGCTGCTGGCGTGACCGGCGATCGCAAAGCGGGTAGTCGAGATAATAGCCACGACTATGCGCGCGATCGGCGAATCGTAAAAACGGATGAGTTTTCATCCGTTTTTCGTTTGCGCCCTGTGCAACGGACCGCACATTTTGTGCTGTATATCCGCACAAACGATTTAGCGCACGCCCGCCTGGGGGTGATCGCAGCCAAGCGCTTTGCGCCGCGCGCCGTCACCCGCAATACCATCAAACGTGTTTCCCGCGAGTTGTTCCGCCAGGCTTCGTTGCAGGCGGTCGATTGCGTGGTGCGTTTGTCCAAACCGGTCAATACGAAGGCGAATCCCGCAACCACTGCCGCCTTGAAGCGCGAGCTTAAGGTGGAATTGTCGCGCCTGTTCGCGGCGCAATTTGTTGTGCCTGATGCACCTGATTCGCATGATGCGGCGGCTGCGCCGGAGCAGCCATGAAAGCCTTGCTGACCAAGCTCTTGCTGGTGTTGCTGCGCGGCTATCAATTGGCCATCAGCCCGCTGCTTGGGCAGTCATGCCGCTTTTATCCGACCTGCTCGAACTATGCAATGGAAGCGATACGTAAGCACGGGCCGCTGAAAGGCGTTATGCTTGCCGCCGTGCGACTGGGCAAGTGCCATCCGTGGCATCCCGGTGGGAATGATCCGGTGCCGAAGAAGGAAGGCAGCCAGGCTGGTCCCGGCCCGAACAATCCAAACGCGCGTGCTGCATGCGGCTGCTCGCGTCACTAAACTTCATCCCTGAATTTCTGAACATCAATCAACGACAATTATGGATATCAAACGTGGCATTCTGTGGTTCGTGTTCCTGTTTTCCATATTGCTCATCTGGAGCAAATGGAACGAATACAACGGCCGGCCAGCGCTCTTCTCGCCTGCACCCCAGGTAGCAAGCGCGCCCGCCGCTTCAGGCAACCCGGCCACGCCCACTGCGGCCGAAGTTTCTGCTGCGGCTGCCGCAAACCCTGCGGCCGTGACTGCGCCGGGAGAAACGCCGGTCAAGAGCGAAGACATCGTCATTACCACCGACGTGTTCAAGGCGACCTTCGACACCGCCGGCGGCGAACTCAAGCGCCTGGAGTTGCTGCAGTATCAGGAAACCAAGAGCGAAACGCTGTGGGACGTGGTGGTGGGGAAATTCCGCCATACCGAAGACAATGCGCCGCCCAAGAACGTGGTGATCTTCGACGATGCCGTCGATCATAAATACCTGGCGCAGACCGGCCTGACCGACGCCAATTTCCCCGGCATGAGTTCCGGCTATGTGGCACGCCCCGGCCCGCGTTCGCTGGATGCCGGCGATACCTTGCAACTGGTGTTCGATTCGGAAAAGGGCGGCGTCAAGCTGACCAAGACTTTCACGTTCAAGCGCGGCCAATATGCAATCGACGTCAAGCATGACGTAACCAACAACACGACCGCGGCAATTGCACCAACGCTCGATCTGCGCCTGGTGCGCGACGGCAAACAACCGCCGACACCACGCTTCGCGCCGACCCCTTACACCGGCACGGCGATGTCGAGCGAAACCGCACACTTCGAGAAGATGCCATTTGAGAAAATCGGCAAGGGCACGGATGAACATGTGAAGAAGGCCAACGATGGCTGGATCGCCATGATCCAGCACTTCTTTGTTTCGACTTTCATACCGCCGCAAAATGTGACGCGCGAGATTTACACCAAGGCGTTGCCGGGAGACATGTTTGCCATCGGTACGACGATGCAGTATCCAAGCATTGCGCCCGGCGCAAGCGCCAGCATCGACACCACGCTGTATAGCGGACCGCAAGAAGGTGCGGCGTTGGAAAAGGTTGCGCCGAACCTGGAGCTGACGCGCGACTACGGCATGTTCGCTATCGTCGCCAAGCCGATCTTTTGGGTCATGGACCAGATCCACAAGGTCCTCGGCAACTGGGGCTGGACCATCATCGCCTTCACGGTGCTGATGAAGATTGTGTTCTTCCCGCTCTCCGCTTCGAGCTTCCGCAGCATGGCCAAGACCAAGCTGCTGGCACCGAAGATGACGGCCATCCGCGAGCGCCACAAGGCCGACCCGCAAAAGATGAACCAGGCCATGATGGAGTTGTACAAGACGGAGAAGGTCAACCCCATCGGCGGCTGCCTGCCGGTGCTGGTGCAGATGCCGGTGTTCATTGCACTGTATTCCGTGCTGCAAGCCAGCGTGGAAACGCGTAATGCACCATGGGTCGGCTGGATTCACGACCTCTCGACGCCTGATCCCTTGAGCATCCTGCCGCTGTTGATGGCGGTGTCGATGTTCATCCAGACCAAGTTGAACCCGGCGCCGCCTGACCCGGTGCAAGCCAAGGTCATGATGTTCATGCCGCTGATTTTCTCGGTCATGTTCTTCATGTTCCCGTCCGGCGTGGTGCTGTATTACGTGGTGAACAATGTGCTGTCGATTATGCAGCAGTGGTTGATCACGAAGAAGTTAAGCGCGCCGGCTGTGAAGGCTTGAGATTGATTTAGTTAGATGGCTGTAAATAGAAACCCGCGCTAGTCGCGGGTTTTTTGTGTCTTTCTCCCCTCGCCCGAGGGCGAGGGGTGTCTCGCCGGTGCGTCATTTACGCTATGCTAGCCAATTCAACCATCTGCAATACAAACCCCATGCCTGCCAGCACAGCAAATCCGCTCTCGCACCACTTCCTCACCATGGCCTACAACAACGCCTGGGCCAACTTCCGCCTCGCCAAGGCTTGCGCGCAACTAAGCCAGGAAGAATTCATCGCCCCGCGCATCAGCTTCTTCCCCAGCATCAAGGCCACGCTGAACCACCTGCTGATCGTCGACTGGGTCTACGTTGAGGCGCTCGAGCGCGAGGGGCGTGGCGATGCGCCGCATCCGAATTCCTATGTATTCCTGGCCGAGCGCGAGCCGTGCGGCACGGCGGCAGGCTGGGCTGCGGAACAGGCCAAGGTCGACGCGCGGCTGGTCACCTATTGCAAGACGTTGCGGGATGCTGATTTTGATCGCGTCATCACCATCTTGCGCCCGGCCGGACCAATCTATGAAACGCGCACGCGCCTGCTTTCGCATGTGTTCCAGCATCAGATCCATCATCGTGGTCAGGTGCACGCGATGCTTTCCGGCACAACAGTGGCACCGCCGCAGCTCGACGATTTTTTCCGTCAGACCGATGCCGCTGACCGCGCTGACGATTTTGCCGAATTGGGCTGGAGCGAGAGTGCGATCTGGGGCGGCGCATGAACGAAGCCCTTTTGGCCTGGCAACCGCGCCTGATTGCCATCGCCACAGCCGACGCACACGATGACGGCGCGCACGACATCAATCACCTGCAGCGCGTCTGGCAAACTGCGCAAACGCTCCTGGCGGCGCACCCGGAAGCCGATGCGCTGGTGGTGCAGGCGGCCTGCTTCCTGCATGACCTGGTGAATCTGCCGAAGAACCACCCTGAGCGCGCGGGCGCATCGCAAATGGCGGCGCTCGCTGCGAGCGCCGCGTTGTCGCAACTAGGTTTCCCCACCGACAAATTGCCGGGCGTGGCACATGCAATCGAAGCGCACAGCTTTTCCGCAGCAATTCGTCCGACCACGATCGAAGCGAAAATCGTGCAGGACGCCGACCGGCTCGATGCGCTCGGTGCAGTCGGCCTGGCGCGCCTGTTTTACACGGCAGGCAAAATGAATTCGGCACTGGCGCACCCGAGCGACCCGCTGGCGGAGAACCGGCCGGCGGATGACCGCGCCTTCGCACTCGACCACATCGCCATCAAGTTGGAAAATCTGCCGCCCAGCATGCAGACCGAGGCGGGACGCTCTCTCGGCGCGCAACGCCTTGGTTTGGTCCAGGCCTTCCGGTCTGCCTTTATCGCCGAATGGGGCCACTGTTGAACGATGCCTTGCGGCAAGTAGTGTCTCTTCGTTATTTCCGGGATAATACTTCGCAATAAGCGAAGCACAAGGACCAAAAGAGGCATCAAGTCATCTTGAGACGACTCTGTCCAAAAACCTACCCTGAACAGATATAAAAATAGGACATAGCCATGAACCGTTATTTGTTAGCCGTCATTCCGGCGCTTTTTGTCGCCGCCAGCGCATCGGCCGTCGACATTGCGCCGGCCCCTGCCGCCGCACCCGGCACGGCCTCTTCGCCCGCCGTGCTGCTGTCGGGCATCAACCAAAAGAACTTCGACAACAACGTCCGTATCCAGGACAATTTCTACCTGCACGTCAACGGCACATGGGTCAAGGAAGCCGCGATTCCGAGCGACCGCGCATTCTGGGGCGCATTTGACGAATTGTATGAAGCGACGCTGCCGCAACTGCGCGGCATCATCGAGGAAGCCGCAGCCGACCCGCAGAGAACGCCGGATTCCGATGCGCAAAAGATCGGCGATCTCTATGCCAGCTTCATGGACCAGGCCAAGCTTGACTCACTGGGATTGAAACCGCTGGCCGGCGAGTTTGCATTGGTGGACGGCCTGAAAGACAAGTCCGGTATTCCGGCACTGATGGCGCACTTCGCACAAGTCGGGGTCAATGTGCCTTTTTCACCGGGCGTGCATCTGGACAACAAGGATTCGACCAAGTACGTCGTCGATTTCGGCCAAGGCGGCCTGGGTCTGCCAGACCGCGATTATTACCTGAAAAAGAACGACCCCAAGCTGCATGAAGCGCGCGAGAAGTACGAGCAGCATATCGTCAAGATGCTCGCCATCGGCGGCGACAAGGATGCGGCAAAGAAGGCCAAGGATATCGTTGCACTGGAAACGGCGCTGGCCAAGGTGCAGTGGGATAGGGTGACGCTACGCGACCCGGTCAAGGCCTACAACAAGTTTGAAATCGCCAAGCTCGACAAATTGATGCCGGGTTACGACTGGAAGCAATATCTCGATGCCGCAGGCATCACGGGCAAGGTCGACTACGTGATCGTGAGCCAGCCGAGCTATATGAAGGGCTTCAACGAGATCGTCAAGTCGACGCCGTTGCCGGTGTGGAAAGAGTATTTCTCGTGGATGGCGCTGTCGAACAATGCCTCTTTGCTGTCGAAAGCCTACGATGAAGAAAACTTCGCCTTCAACGGCAAGCAATTGAACGGCACACCGGAGCAGTTGCCGCGCTGGAAGCGTGCCATCAACCTCGAAGAGGGCGCAATTGGCGAGAGCGTGGGCAAGCTGTATGTGGCCAAGTATTTCCCGCCGGAGAATAAGGCCCGCATGGAAAAGCTGGTGGCAAATCTGCTCGAAGCTTTCCGCCAAAGTGTCGATACGCTCGACTGGATGGGCCCCGAGACCAAACAGGCGGCCAAGGCCAAGCTTGCCACTTTCAATCCCAAGATCGGCTATCCGTCCAAGTGGCGCGATTATTCGAGCCTGAAGATCAACAAGGATGATTTGTTCGGCAACGTGCAGCGCGCCACCATGTTCGAGTATCAGCGCAACCTGAACAAGCTCGGCCAGCCGGTCGACCGCAGCGAATGGGGCATGACGCCACAAACCATCAACGCATACTACAACCCGGAGATGAACGAGATCGTGTTCCCGGCCGCCATTCTGCAACCGCCGTTCTTCAACGCGCAGGCTGACGATGCGGTGAACTACGGCTCGATCGGCGCCGTCATCGGCCACGAAATCAGCCACGGCTTCGACGACCAGGGTGCGCAATACGACGGTGCCGGCAACCTGCACAACTGGTGGACTGCCGACGACAAGAAGAAGTTCGCCAGCAAGACTGCGGCACTGGTCAAGCAATACTCGGCCTATGAGCCGTTGAAGGGCTACCACGTCAACGGCAAATTGACACTCGGCGAAAACATCGCCGACAACTCCGGCCTGGCGATTGCCTACAAAGCCTACAAGATCTCGCTGCAAGGCAAGGAAGCCCCGGTAATCGACGGCTTCACCGGCGTCCAACGCTTCTACATCGGCTTCGGCCAGGTCTGGACCGACAAAGCGCGCGACAACGCGCTGGTGCGCCTCTTGACTACCGACCCGCATGCGCCAGGCGGCGTGCGCGCCTTCGGCACCGTGCGCAACCAGCCGGGCTTCTACGAGGCCTTTGGCGTGAAGGAGGGCGACGCGATGTATCTGTCGCCTGAGCAGCGCGTGATCATGTGGTAAGTTGCATTATTTATCGTAATGATGAATAAAAACCGGCGCACTTGGCGCCGGTTTTTTTATCTTGCGCCGATACTCCCCTCGCCCGCGGGCGGGAGAGGGGAGAAAAGCGTGGGCGCCTGCTCCTTTGGCAATCTCATCCAGCAGGAAACCAAAAACTTCAACTCACCTACTGATGCATAAAAACATCACTCCCTCATTCCCTCTGGCAATTCCGCACAGCAAGGCGCGATAATAGGCTCAAGCCTCAACCTGAACACTGAAATGCTTTACGACTCCTCACCCATCGCAGCCATTGCCACCGCCCCCGGACGCGGCGGCATCGGCGTAGTACGTCTCTCCGGAAAAAACATCGCGACCCTGATTCCGCAACTGTGCAAGCTGCCGCAGGGAAGCGCACTACAGCCGCGCCATGCCACTTACACCACATTCAAGAATGCCGACGGCAGCATGATCGACCAGGGTCTGGCGATCTACTTTGCTGCACCGCACTCCTACACCGGTGAAGACGTGCTGGAACTGCAAGGCCACGGCGGCCCGGTGGTGTTGCAAATGCTATTGGCGCGCTGCCTGGAAGCCGGCGAAGACATCGACCTGCGCCTGGCGCAGCCTGGCGAATTCACGCATCGCGCCTTCTTGAACGACAAGCTCGACCTGGCGCAGGCCGAAGCCGTGGCCGACCTGATCGACGCTTCCACCGAAGCGGCGGCGAAGTCGGCTTCGCAATCGCTGTCGGGCAATTTTTCCCGTGCGATCCATGAACTGGTTGAACAGGTGGTGCACCTGCGCATGCTGGTGGAAGCGACGCTCGACTTTCCCGAGGAAGAAATCGACTTCCTGGAAAAATCCGATGCGCGCGGCCAGCTCGTGCGTATCCGTAACGGGCTCGACCAGGTCTTCAACCAGGCCGCGCAAGGTGCCATGCTGCGCGATGGATTGAATATCGTGCTGGCAGGCCAGCCTAACGTCGGCAAGTCGTCGTTGCTCAACGCCCTGGCCGGTTCCGACGTCGCCATCGTCACGGCGATTGCAGGCACCACGCGCGACAAGGTCACCGAGACAATCCAGATCGATGGCATTCCGGTGAATGTGATCGACACCGCCGGCATCCGCGACGAACACGAAACCGGCGACGAAGTCGAACGGATCGGGATTGCGCGCACCTGGGGTGCCGTGAAAAACGCCGATGTGATTCTGCATGTGCTCGATGCCAGCATGGGGCCGACTTTGGCGGACGAACAAGTCGTTGCGCGCTTTCCCGACAACGTGCCGGTCATGCGGATCTGGAACAAGATCGATCTCTCGGGCCACAAGCCCGCCGTCGACCTGGTCGGCGACGCGACGCATGTCTACCTCTCGGCCTCCGACCACGTCGGCATTGATTTGCTGCGCAGCGAATTGCTGCGCGTGGTGGGCTGGCAGCAAACCGGCGAATCGCTGTATCTGGCGCGCGAGCGTCACCTGATCGCGTTGAAGGCCGCCCACCTCCATCTTTCCAACGCCGCCGAACTCGCGGCGCAAGACGACCAATCGCTGGACCTGTTCGCCGAAGAGCTGCGCCTGACGCAGGAGCGCCTTAATAGCATCACCGGGGAATTCACGTCGGACGATTTGCTGGGTGTGATCTTCTCGCGATTTTGTATCGGGAAGTAGCCAACTTGGGCACTTCCCCGTAGTAGATTGACAATTGGCATTGTCAGCTTGTCTACTCGCGGGCAGGTTCCTGCATGCGCGCGCGCATTCGCCACCGAAAACGTCTGGTAAATTGTCCGCAATCGCCGCACGGGATCAAACCGCGCTTGACTGCGCGCGGTATCGCTTGGAAAATGGTCGTTCCAACCATTCATTGAGGCACACCCCAAATCATGGCCTATGACATCCACATTACAAGACGTCAACGCTGGTCTGACAAGGAAGGCGAAGAGATCTCCCTGCCGGAGTGGCTGGATCTGGTGCGCACCGACCCCGAACTGCGTCTTGATGGCTACGAAGAAACCGATCTCACCAGCGGTGATTTGATCCGCCTGGAAGATTCGAGCATGGCAGTGTGGCTCAAGTATTCGAAGCACGGTGTCGACGGCAGATTGGCCTGGTTTTGCCACTCCAGCGGCAACGTGATGACCAAGGGCGCCGACGAAGAAGTCATACGCAAGATGTGGGATCTGGCCGATTTGTTGTCCGCCAAGGTGCAGGGTGACGACGGCGAGTTGTACGGCAAGGATGGCAAGGAGATTGTGCCACTTGCGGCTGCGGCCAAGCCTTGGTGGCGTGTTTGGAAGTAGGGCGATCCGCTTTGCGGTTTACCTCACAGCATTGCCGTTCCTGAGTTTCCGGTTTTAAAACAATATGGCTACGCAGCGCTGGTCAAAGTGACAGCCGCTCTTTGCGTCATGGCCGACGGACCTCAACAACTATATGGGTAGATTCAACGTCATAGCTGTCTCTGCCTTTTTGGTTATTGGGGCAGCCGTTTGCGCCGTTTATGTGTATCGCTCGCCAAACAGGCAATCACCGGATTGCGTTGATGCACACAACTGCTTGCCACACTACGCCAACACCACTATTTGTAAAAGTCTGCCAGTCGGCACGCCCGAACGAGATCTTGTGTTTCGCCTCGGTCAACCGATCAAACATAGCGGTTCTACACTGCATTTCGAAAGCGGCGCCGAAGAGCGTGGCCATATTGAGGTAGAGCTCGACTCTGTTCACAATGCCGTTCGTTTTTTCTGCGATCCCGCTCAACCCCCATCAGGGTAAGGTGTGCACAACGGCAATGCCATCATTGCCGGATACATAAAGCAAGTTGCCACTGATCGTCAAACCATATGGTGCAGGCAAGCCGCCGGGAAGCGCACCGGCGACGAAGCCTGCTTTCCCTTTTACACCAACAACAGTAGTGACAACGCCGGAGGGTGTGATCTTGCGAATCACCGCGTTACTAGTATCGGCAACATAGACAGTACCCGAACTGGTAACCGCGATTTGCCACAGGTTGCAAAATTGCGCCGCAGCGCCGGTGCCATCGGCACTTCCTGAAACGCCTGCAGTTCCCGCCAGTGTGCTTACCAAACCGTTTGGCGTGATCTTGCGAACGATATTGGAGCCTTCCGTCACGTAGAGATTGCCAGAACCGTCGACAGCAATGCTCCAGGGGCCGTTGAACGTCGCGGCTTTGCCGATGCCGTCTGTGTCGCCACTGACGCCGGTCGTGCCAGCGACCGTTGTGACTACACCTGCCGCTGTGATCTTGCGTATGGTATTGCTGTCGTAGTCGGCGACAAATACATTGCCGGCGCCGTCAACCGCCACCCCACTGGGAAACGAAAAACTTGCCGCGCTGCCCGTTCCGTCGGCGCTCCCGTAGGTGCCACCTGCCAGCGTTGTCACTACACCCGACGACGATATTTTGCGAACCGAGGAATTTTGAGCGTCAGCTACATACACGTTGCCGGCCGTGTCGGCTGCCACGCCAGGAGGCTGGTAGAAGCGCGCCGCTGATCCACTGCCATCTGCCGAGCCCATCGCCCCGGCCAGGCCTGCGAGCGTCGTCACCGAACCCGTGGGCGTTATTTTGCGCACCTCGCTATTGTTCATGTCGGCAACGTAGATGTTGCCGGCGCCGTCGGAAGCAAGGCTCTGCGGGCCATTGAACGTTGCAATGGCGCCTGCTCCATCGGCGCTGCCCATCTCTGGCGGAATGCCGGCGAATGTCGTGATGCGTGCGCTACCCTCGAACTCCCGGACCGTATCATTGTTAGTGTCTGCGATGAAGACCCGACCATAGGCATCAACCGCTACCCCGCGCGGCTTGTTGAACGTGGCTGTGGCAGATGTGCCATCCGCACTTCCTGCCGGACTATTTGCAAGTCCCGCCACGGTCGTGACAACAGGATAAATCGGCGTGCTGATATCGATCTGACGAATAGTGTTGTCGCCGGCGTCGGCGACGTAAAGAAAATAGTGCTTGTCGAATGCAATACCGGTCGCGCCGTGGAAGCTGACGCCTGCTTGCACATTGAGGGCCGACCTGCCCGACGTGGATATGCCGACGATCTGCGCATTGCCGGTATCGGCAACCCAAATCACTCCTTGGCTACCCGCCACGATGCCTTGCGGCGAGTGAAATCCGGCGCCGAATGTCGTGACCAGTCCGCCAGGCGTGATCTGACGCACGCTGTTGTTGTAGGTGTCGGCAACATACACCGTTCCGCTTGTGTCGACTGTGACGCCGAAGGGTGCGGAAAAACGTGCTGCTGCGCCCGTGCCCTCTACATTGCCGCACTGTCCGGCGCTGCCGGCCAGCGTGGTAACGACAGTCGAAGGATCGATTTTGCGGATCGTGCAATTGCCGGTGTCGGCCACATAGACATTGCCGGCACTGTCGACTGCAATACCGCGAGGGGTGTTGAAACGGGCCGCACTGCCGGTTCCATCTGCGCCTCCGCTCAAACCTGGCGAGCCGGCATAGATGCTCACTTCACCCTGCGCGGTGATTTTGCGAATGACCTGGTTGCCGGTGTCTGCAACGTACAGGTTGTCCATTGAATCAACGGCCACCGCCCAGGGTTGGGAAAACGTGGCGTTGATGCCTGGCCCATCCTGGTCGCCACCGCCGGCCATGCTGCCCGCAAATACCGCGAGGACCTGGTTACCGGTTGTACCCCCGAGGCCCGAAATGACCGCGCCGGCTGTCGCTCGATATGCGGCCGGATCGGTATTGGAGGTGACATTGGCAAGCATGCTGCGCGCAGCCGCAGCGGCGCTGGTGCCGGAATACGCTGCTATGGTGCCGGTGCTGGCCACCTGCGAGGTGAAGTATGCGGCCACTGCCAGGCGGTTATTGATCAAATGCGCGTCGATCAAGCCCTGGCCTGTCGTATTCGTCAATGCCCCCGCCATGATCGAAAGTGCGGCATCGCCTTGAGTCAGCTTGCCGCTGGTGATGGCGTCGACCCAGAAGCTCTGCCCGCTTGCAAGGGGCGCGCGCCCGATGACATTCTGGAACACGTTCGCGACAAAGGCGTTGGTATCGCCGCTGCCGTAAAGCTTTTTCGCTTCGGCGCTGGTGCCGAAGCTGTCGATGAGTGCGCGCACACCGGCGTTAGTGGCGTAGGCCGCATTCAAACCCTGCAGATCAGTTGGCGCACCTGCAGCAAGCAAGGCATTTTCGAAATTTGTCAGGCCCATAGGATCGGCTGGGCGACCGAAGTATGCGACATAGAGCTCCTGCACTGCATTGGCGTAATCAGCGGCAGTCTGCCCTGTGCCCGTCTGCTTTTGCGCTGGACGGATCTGTGCCGCTTGCTGCGCCAGCGGGCCACTTGAGCTTGACGTCTTGCCGCCACAACCGGTGAGCAGAAGCGGTAGCGAGAGAAAACAAGCCGTGAAGTGAGAAATTTTCATTCTGGGAACACAATCAGGTAGGTATGACGACGGGTAAGTTCTAGCTGGCGACCAGGGCGGTCTTGCCATTGAGGATTCTACATGAATGAGATAGCCCCAACTTCCCGTGGCCACTCAATCTTCACAGGGAGTTCGCTCATGCTCTATTACCTCACGCCTTGCGATGCGTCGCGCGGCTCCGTTTATGTGCGAAGCGCACTTGACAGCCTCGGCCGATTTTATCGGCCGGTGGCGAGCTGGGGTAGAATTCCGAGCTCCTGCCGCCAACATCCAACGCCATGTCCACACTCACCCTGCACCGCGTTACGCCTGCCGATGCACCCGACCTGATCGC
>DATBQE010000208.1:0-35634 GCA_036561005.1 Burkholderiaceae bacterium
GTTTTCCCGCAGCGACAGGCTGAGGATCGCGCCTTCGTGTTTTCTGTCTTCGGAACAATACCCGATGCCGGCGGCAATCGCCGCGCGTGGGGTATCGATGCGGGCTAGCTTGCCGTCGATCTCGATGGTGCCGCTGTCGGCCTTGTCGGCAGCAAATAGAAGGCGCGCCGTCTCGGAGCGCCCGGCACCGAGCAAGCCGCAAAAACCCAGCGATTCGCCGGCGCGGATATCCAGGTCGAGCGGCTCCACGGCGCCGCGCCTGCCGAGGCCACGTGCGCGCAGAAATATTTTTCCGCCATCGACTTGCTCGCAATTCAAGTCGGCTCTTCCCTCGCCTGCCGATGACGATACGCCGGCCTGCCGGCCGAGCATCTTGTTGACCAGATCCAGGCGCGGCAGTGTATCGCACAGGTATTCGCCCTCGCGCTGGCCGTTGCGCATGACCGTGATGCGGTCTGAAATGGCGTAGGTCTGGTCGAGAAAATGCGTGACGAACAAGATCGCCATGCCCTGCGCGCGCAACTCGCGCATGGTGTCGAACAACAGCTTGACTTCTGCCTCGTCGAGGCTCGAAGTCGGCTCATCCAGTATCAGAATACGTGCCGAAATGTCCAGCGCGCGCGCAATCGCGACCATTTGCTGCACCGCCAGCGAAAATGACGACAGCGGGCGCGCCACATCGATATCAAGCTGCAGCTTGCGCAGCAGTGCGAAGGCGCGCTGCGCCATCGAGCGGCGGTCGATTACGCCGAAGCGGCGCGGGTAGCGCCCGATGAAAATATTCTCCGCCACCGAGAGGTTGCCGCACAGGTTCACTTCCTGGTACACGGTGCTGATGCCGAGGCGTTGCGCTTCCAGCGTCGAGCGCGGCTGCACCGCCTCGCCGTCGACCAGAATGGTACCGGCATCGGGCGCATGCACGCCGGTCAACACCTTGATCAGGGTAGACTTGCCGGCGCCGTTCTGCCCCATCAATGTGTGGACTTCACCGGGCATCAGGCGCAGGTTGACGTCGGTCAGCGCCTGCACGCCGGAAAAATGCTTGTGAATTCCCCGCAATTCCAGCACCGGCCTGGGGTCGGCGGCCGTTGACTGGCTCAGATTCGCCGCCGTCACGCCATACCCGCCTTGCGCATGTCTTTGCGCGCGCGCCCTTCAACATAGCGTCGTTGCTCTTCTGCCGATTGCGGCGTCAGCGGCGCAACTGCGGTCGGCTTCCTATCCGGGTCCACTGCCACCATGGTGAAGAAGCAGCTGTTGGCATGTCGCACGGCCTGGGTCTGGATGTTTTCCGCCAGCACCTTGATGCCGATTTCCATCGAGGTGTTGCCGGTGTAATTGACCGACGCGAGAAACGTCACCAGTTCACCGACGTGGATCGGCTGCAGGAAAGTCACCTTGTCCACCGACAGCGTAACCGCGTAGCGCCCCGCATAACGCGTGGCGCAGGCATAGGCAACCTGGTCGAGGAACTTGAGAATTGTACCGCCGTGGACGTTGCCGGCAAAGTTAGCCATGTCCGGCGTCATCAAGACGGTCATCGACAACTGGTGCCTAGGAAGCATCATTGCTCCGCGGCACCCAGCCGATGGCCGACTGGATCTGCTCGATTTCCGGTAGCGGGCTGCGTTCCTGAAGGCGTTGCTTCATCCAGCACCTGACCTGGTGCTTGTCGGCGCAGGCAGATGCGTCCATGGCGTCAGTCTGCACCGCCACGGCAAACGCGCGTGCAGCCATATCGCCAGGTCCGATTGTTGTCATGTTCCCTGTCAGGCGTGCCGGTTGACGGTGACGCAGCATGGCGCGGTCAATATTTCCGGTTCGGAAATTCGCGCGCCGCAACATCTGCCGGGAACACGCTTTCCACCGTCGTGATGCGCTTGGGCACCGGCTTGTGCGCAACCACATCGCGCGCGGCCTGCATCAACTGCGGGCCGAGCAGGGGATTGCATTCGATGGTGACATTCATCTTGCCGGCCATCATGGCTTCGAACGCCCCCTTCACGCCATCGATGGAAATCACCAGGATATCGACGCCGGGACGCAAACCCGCCTCCTCGATGGCCTGGATCGCACCGATCGCCATGTCGTCGTTGTGTGCATAAAGCACTTGTATGTCTTTGCCCTGCGCCTTCAAGAAGGCTTCCATCACTTCCTTGCCCTTGGCACGCGTGAAATCGCCGGACTGCGAGCGGATGATTTTCAGCCTGGGATTGACCGCGATTTCTTGCTCGAACCCGAGCTTGCGGTCGATCGCCGGGGCCGAGCCGACCGTACCCTGCAATTCCACGATGTTGATGGTCTGGCCCGGCGTTTTCTTGGCTCGCTCGAGCAGCCAACGTCCGGCGCGGCGCCCCTCTTCGACGAAATCGGAGCCGATGAAGGTGGCATACAGCGACGGATCGCTGACGTTGACTGCGCGGTCGGTCAGGATCACCGGAATGTTGGCTGCTTTGGCTTCGCGCAACACGGTTTCCCAGCCCGATTCAACCACCGGGGAAAACGCGATGACATCGACCTTTTGCGCAATGAACGAGCGGATCGCCTTGACCTGGTTTTCCTGCTTTTGCTGAGCGTCGGCGAATTTGAGATTCACGCCGTCTTTCTTCGCCGCGTCCTTGATCGAAGCGGAATTTGCGCTACGCCATTCGCTCTCGGCCCCCACCTGAGAAAATCCCATGGACAGCGCAGGCGCCGCAACGGCCGTCTGTGTGCTAGCGAAGCTTGCCATCAGGCCGGATGCCAGCACCGCCATGATGCCGAGCATGCCTTTGGTCGCAAATTTCATCTCTTGTCTCCATGATATGGCCGCAACGCGGTGCGCTTCGGCCTATTGTTCTCGCGGATTCCGGGTCAGCACGGGCGAATTCGCCCTTGTGCCATCACCAAATCGCATTCTGGAGCACCATCATAGGAGAAAAGACTTATAGCAATCCAATCAAATTATTTAGATAATCGATATCGATTTCGGTATCGCCATCACCGCCCCTTTCACTGTTGGCGAGTTCGCTAAAGGCGGCGTGGCTTCCGCCCGCATAACTTAGCGCAGCAGCCGTACCCCATAGATGGAAGCGGTCGGCGCATCGTGATGGGCGACGAATTTGACCAGCAAGCGCCCACCCGAGTCGTGCACCAATGTTTCGGGCAAGGCGACATCGAGCGTGTAGAGCGCCTGCGGCGCATCGCCGGCAAGCTCTGCCGATTTGAGCAATTGTCCGTTGACCAGAACGTCGAATTTCCGCCCGGCGTCCTGCGTGGCAACGGTCAGGCGCAAGGTTTTCGCTTCACGGTTGGTATCCGATAACTGGTAGCTGAACCAGCTGCTCGCACGCCGCCAGTGCGTGTCGTTGGCAATGCCGGATTCCGCGCCCTCGCCTGCGTAAGCGTGGTCGACCTCGGCCTGCTGTTCGCCTGGCGCCACTTGATCGATGGTTTGCGCCGCGAGCGCCGCCAGCCCTGCACCGGTTTCGGCCAACCTGCTTTGCATCCGACTGAGGTTTTCCGGCGTTGAATATGGCCAGTAGATCATGTAGCGCGAATCATGCAGGCGAAAGAACGGGATGAAGATCACGTTGTCGACATCTTTGCCCTGCACCAGCCCAGGCGCCGTAAAGGTCAGCGGTCGCCCCGGAACCGGCTTGAACCGGTCGAAAAAATCGCGCGTATCGCTGACCAACACCGGCACCGAATCCTGCGGGCAGATCTGGCCATGTGCGATGTGCCCCATGCGCGATTCGTCGGCAAAGACATTCAACTCTTCCCCGGCAAATACCGAGGTCTTGGCGGCCAGCACGATCGGTCCATGCAACACGGCATAGTAATTCGACTTGTCGGGCATTTGCTCCAGATGCGTTTGCATTGGCAAATCGATCTCGACGCGGTCGCCGTCGCGCCAATGGCGGCGCAGGCTGACATAGCGCCCCGCTGCTGCCGGCATGGCCACGGCCCTGCCGTTGACGCGCAATTTGAACTGGCCGTTTGCCACCCATTCGGGGTTGCGTATCTGCAAGGTGAAGGTCCTGTCGCCATGCAGCACGATGGCACTGCCGGCTTCATCGGGAAAGTTATTGATTTGCGTCACCCGCACGCCTTGCTCACGCCATTCGAGCGTGGAAGCAATGAACAGGTTGACATACAGCGCGTCGCGCGTGTGCGCGTAGATGAACTCCCCATACTTGGCCTGGCTTTCCAGGCCAGAGCCGACGCAGCACCACATGGCCTTGTCGACCTGAGAATAGACGCGATAGTGGTTCGGCCGCATCGGCGTGAAATACACAAAGCCGCCACTCTCCGGCCTCTGCGACGAGAGAATGTGATTGTACAGCGCGCGCTCGTAGTAGTCGCTGTAGGCGACCTTGGGGTCGGTCAGGAACAACAGCTCGGTCAGCTTGAGCATGTTGTAGGTATTGCAGGTTTCCGGCCCCTCGACATCGTCCATCATCGAGGAAAAATCGTGCTCGTCGTTGAAGTGTTCCTTGACGCTGTTGCCGCCGATGGCCACAGTGCGATGGTCGTGCACGGTTTGCCAAAAAAACTGCGCGGCCTGCTGCCATTGCCGCTCACCCGTCATGTCAGCGATACGCTTGAAGCCGACCACCTTGGGAATCTGCGTGTTGGCGTGCAGGCCGGTCAGTTGGTCCTGTTCTTCGCTCAAGGGTTGCAACAGCTTGCGGTCGGAAAATCGTTCGGCCAGCACCAGGTATTTTTTCTCGCCGGTCATTTGCGCCACATCGGCCAGCACTTCATTCATGCCGCCGTGCTCGCTACGCAACATAGTTTGCATCTGCTCGGGCGTCAGGTGGCTGGTCAGGCGCAAGGCCCAGTCCGACAGCGCGATGAGCATGCTGCGCGCTTCCCTGTTGCCGGCGTAACGGTAGGCGTCGCGCAGGCCGGCAAAGGTCTTGTGCAGGTTGTACCACGGCACCCATTTGCCATTGACCTGGAAGCTATCGGCTTGCAGCTTGCCCTGCGCGATGGCCTGCCAGATTTCCCTGCCGCCGGGAATGCCGCCGAGATAACCGTCGCCATTCTTGTCCTGGCATGCCTTCAGCTGGGTGACGAATTCGTTCAAGCGTTGCCGCACCTGTTCGTCGCCGGTGGCCGCAAACATCAGCGCCAGCGCCGACAGGTAGTGGCCGCCCATGTGACCATCGAGGCCGCTCGATTCCCAGTTCTCGTAACTCGCCTTGGCAAGCGGCAAACCTGCCTCGCGCTGGAACGGCGCGATGAGGCGCGCCGGGTCAAGCTCCATCAGATAGCGATAGTCGGTCTGTTGCGCCTCAAGGAAAGGGCTGGCGCCAAGGCGCACGTCGGCCAGCGGGAACAATTGCACCGCCGGCTGCGCCGGGGTGGCGAACGCCGTAGCACTGACCAAACCAAATGCCGTAACCAGCGCTGCAATGCAGGGGCGCTTCATTGCCCCCTCATTTCGCCTCTGGAAGCAATGTGCTCTGAAACCGGTTCAGGTCGCGCGGATCGACATTCGGCCAGCCCTCAGCATCCCAGTGCATTTCCATGATCTTCAGCTTTTGCAGATAGCGGTCTGCCGTCTCGTATGCGTGCAGCACCATGTAATCCTTGCCGCCGAAGGAATAGGCACTGTTGTGACCAAGCGCGACCCAATCCTTGTCGCCTTCCAGCACCAATGATCCACCGCCTTCGGCCATGTCCTTGCCGGACTTGTCGAGGTAAGGTCCGGTGACGGACTTCGAGCGCCCGATCATGACGCGATAGGTGCTGTCCTTGCCACGACAGCACAGCCCCCAGGATACGAACAGATAGTAATACTCGCCCTTCCTGAAGATGAACGGCGCTTCGATCTGCGCCGGTCCGGCCGAATCGTCCGCCGTGAAGGCCGGACGTTCGCGTCGCGCGACGGTGTGCCACTCCTGCGGCTCCGCAACGTGGGTCCAGCCCGCGTCGAGGCGCACCAGCTTGATGCCGCTCCAGAACGAACCGAATACCATCCAGCCGTTGCCCGCTGCATCCTGCACCACGTTCGGATCGATGGCGTTCCACAAGTCGCGCCCCGGCACCGATTGCAACACCATGCCCTGATCCTGCCATTGGTAATCCGGTGCACGCGGGTTGAGTGTCTTGTTGACGGTCACGCCGATGCCGGAAGTATTCTTGCCGAAACCGGAGACGGAGTAGTAGAGATAATATTTGCCGTCGTGGAACTGGATATCGGGTGCCCAGATATGATCGTTAAAGGCCGGTGCGGCGGCATGCGCCCATGCCGGTTCGCCCTTGAAGATGCGCCCTTCCGCATGCCAGTCGCGCATGTTCTGCGAACTGTAGAAGGTGATGCCCGGCCCGGTGCTGAAAAGGTAATAGGTATCCCCTTCTTTCGCCATGACCGGATCGTGCACGCTGACCTGGGTCGCGTGGCAGGCAAACACAAACAGCAGCCCAAGCGCACTATGCGTGAACGTTATCAGGGCTCGGCGCAACTTCAGGAAACTCGCCAACTGCAATGTATGCATCATGATTTCATCCTCAATCAAATTGCCTCAGAATTTTTCCCGGCGATCAAAACGGTTCACGATCCGGTGCGCGCGCCCCAAATCGACACGCCGTCAACCGACTGCGCAGTGAACGTCACGACAAAGGCATTGGCGTTGCTGTTCCACTGACGCGACAATACGCCGTTGAAACTTCCTCCCGTCGTCAAGGTGATGTTGACATTGTTGCCGCCCATATTTTGCCAGGTTCCACTCGCTGCGCCCGTCACCGTGCCGTCGGCATTCAACTGGATATTCTGCGAGGCCTTGATGGTCGCGGAGATATCCTTGCCATGGTTGATCATCTTGTAGCTTCCTTGTGCGTCGGCCGCCGTGACCGAAGCCGAGAGCGGTGTGGCGTTCAGCGATAGCGGCGCGTAACGGAACGGCGCCACCACCGGCCAGCCGTCGCTGTTGATGAACATCTCGTGCACGCGCGTTTCGAAATACTCCCCCTGGTTGGGGAAGCGCGTGTGGAACACCAGGAAGTATTGCCCGGTCGCGGCCTGGTAGTAGGTTGATGATCCGCCGGGCGAGACATAGCCGAGCGGGGCACCGGTTTCGCCTGCTGACAGCGCGAATTGATAATTGCCCATCAGCTTTTGCGCATAGGGCGCGATGCTGGCATCGTCGAACAAAGGCAGGCTCGCATTGGATTTCACATTAGCCATGTCGTTACCCTTGGCGTCGAGATAGGGGCCGTCAGGATTGACCGAGCGTGACACGCGTATGTTGTAGCCACCCGCCGCGTCCAACCCGCCGAAGGCGGTAAACATGTAGTAGTAGTGGCTCTGTGGACTGTACATCACATTGGAACCTTCGATGCGGCTGTTGTTGCCGCCCATGAGGTGCTTGCCGTAAGCCTGGCCCGATGTCGGTAAGCCGGTCGCTTCATCCATGGACAGGATGAAAATACCGCCGGAATAGGAGCCGTAAATCATCCACAGCTTGCCCGCGACGTCATGGAACAGATAGGGATCGATCACGTTCGGCTGCACCTGCTGGTTGTAGTTCGTGACGCCATCGGCGCTCAAGCCGGCCATGCCCGATTCGAGGATGATCCGCTTGTTCAGATAAGGACCTTCAACCTTGTCGGCCACCGCCACACCAAGCGCAGATCGCGGCGAACTGCCCTGGCAGGAATCGTAGTACATGTAGAACTTGCCGTCGGCCAGCTGGATCACATCGGGACGCCAGAGATCCACCACGGTGGACCAGGCGAACGTGGCCGATAGTGCCGTGGTGACATCGTTGAACAGTGGATTGGAAGCATTGACGCCGTTGGCGACGCTGTTCCAATTCATTAGATCAGTCGACTTGGCCACCGCCAGGTGCGAGCCGAACAGGTAGAACGTGGAACCTACCAAGATCAGCGCCGGGTCATGCACCTGGGCGTTGTTGAAGCTGATCGATGTGACCGGTGTCGGTGTCGGTGTCGGTGTCGGTGTCGGTGTCGGTGTCGGTGTCGGTGTCGGTGTCGGTGTCGGCGTCGGAGTCGGTGTCGGTGTCGGTGTCGGCGTTGGCGTTGGCGTCGGAGTTGGTGTTGCGCTTGATCCGCCGCCGCAAGCAGAAATAGCCAGCGCGCAAAGCAATGCCGTAGCCGCAATCGTATTCTTGTTCATATTCAGTCTCCAGGTTATTTTTGGCGGCACACTCCCCAGCCAGCATCAGCGTCCAGGCTCTACCGGGCTTGTGCAGCGGCCTGCCGGCCGCGGCGTACCGCAGTTCTATTTAGGGCTATTCGATTGCAAAGACGCTGACTGACTTCGGCGGGAGTTTCACCGCCACGCCCATTGCGCCGGCCGGTACGATCAGGATCGCGGGCTTCACGTTCTGCGGCTTGTCGAACGTGTTGCGCGCATCCATGTCGTTGGCCGTCAATACGCTGCCATTCAATTGTTTCAAACTCACGCCCGGCACATCGATCACAACGTCAGCCGCCTTGGACGGGTTGGTGTTGACCAGTGACAGGTACAGCTTGCCATCCTGGCCGCGCGCCGCCGATGCACTGACCTCGGGTATCGCTTTGGTGCCAAGCTTGTATTGCGCGTTGTTGCGTATCGACAGCGGTAGCGTGGCGGCGCCCTGGAACGGCACATACATCTGGTAGGCGTAATAGGTCGGCGTCAACAGCATGCGGTCCTTGTCGGTCAGGATCATCGCCTGCAACACATTGACCATTTGGGCGATGTTGGTCATGCGCACTCGGTCTGCGTGAGCGTGGAAGATATTGAAATTAAGCGCAGCAACCACGGCATCGCGCAGGGTATTTTGCTGATACAGGAAGCCCGCGTTGGTGCCCGGTTCGACGTCGTACCATGTGCCCCATTCGTCGACATCGAAGGCGATTTTCTTGGCCGGGTCGTTCTTGTCGAGCTTGGCGGTATTGTTGCGAATCAGGCTATCCATGCGCAAGGTGCGTTGCAGCGTGCCCATCCACTGCTCTTCCGGGAAGCCAGTTGCGGCGCCCTTCTTTTCCCACACGCCGGTCGGCACCGTGTAATAGTGAAAACTGACGGCATCGAAATGCATGTTCCAGCTTTCGTGGATGTGCGCGCTAAGATAGTCGGACCACGACGTGTCGTCGTCATGGCCGCCGCTGGCAATGAATTGCGGCGCGCTCTCCTTGGGCGTCTTGAGGAAGCTCGCATACTGGTTGTACAGATCGGTGTAATGCTGGGCAGTCATGTTGCCGCCACAACCCCAGGCCTCGTTGCCAATAGCGAAAAACGAAACCTTGAACGGCTCTTCATGGCCGTTCTTGCGCCGCAGTTCGGCCAGCGAAGATTTGCTCTTGCCGGTCATGTATTCGAGCCATTCGGCCATTTCCTGCGGCGTGCCGCTGCCGAGATTGCCGTTGACATAGGCTTCAGCGCCGACCTGGTCGATCAGGTCGAAAAACTCGTGCGTGCCGACGGCATTGCTTTCCTCGACGCCGCCCCAGTTGGTATTCACCCGCACCGGACGCGCAGCACGTTCGCCGATACCGTCGCGCCAATGGTATTCATCGGCAAAGCAGCCGCCCGGCCAGCGGATCACCGGGACATGCAAGTTCTTCAGCGCGCCAATGACGTCGTTACGCCAGCCGCGCGTGTTCGGTATCGTCGATTCGGGGCCGACCCACATGCCGCCGTAGACGCCGGCGCCAAGGTGCTCGGCGAACTGGCCATAGACGTTTTTGTTGATGACCGGGCCAGGGCGTTTGGCATCGATGACGATGCGAATTGGGGCGCTATCTTCGCTGTGCTTGTCGGCCTCAGCCGCACCGGCCATAGCGCATGCTGCCATTGCAACGGCTGCGGCCAGGAGTTTCTGGGTTGTGATTTTCATTATGGTTACCGGTCTCTCGGTTTGTCTATAGGGTTATTCAATCACGGCGACGAATCCGCCATGGCTTTTCATGATGATATTGATCGGCTTGACGCCATGGACAGGGCGCCGGGTAAAGGATCGCTCGCCGGC
Organism: Burkholderiaceae bacterium; assembly: GCA_036561005.1. Lineage (GTDB taxonomy): Bacteria > Pseudomonadota > Gammaproteobacteria > Burkholderiales > Burkholderiaceae_D > PKWO01. The sequence continues at coordinate 9,966 of DATBQE010000208.1, forward strand.
ACCGTCGCTGATCAGGTAGCCTTGCGCACCAGACGCATTGAGCACGGCCGGATCGAGCTTGATCGTCTGATTACCGCCCTGCGCATTGATGCCCGCGACATACCAGCTCGCGCCGGACCTGCGCGCCATGACCACATACTTGCCGGGCACGCCATCGATGAAGCGCGTGTCGTCCCACGAACGTGGGAGCACGCGCAGGAATTGTTTGACGTAGGCGGGCACGGTCGCCATGCCCTGCGGCGTTTCGGCAAAATGCTGGATGCCGGAGACGAACAACACCGATTCGGCCAGTTCGAAGCCATTGCGCGTGGTGCGCTTGATATTGGGAATGGCGCCGAACACCATCGGCGTGAAATCCATCGGGTCGAACAGGTTGCGGGCGAACGGCAGCATGGCGGCGTGCGTGGCCACGGCGTCTTCATCGGCCTGGGCGAAGGTCGTGTATTCGAGGCCGCGCACGGCTTCCATGCTCATCAGGTTGGGATAGGTGCGGGCCCAGCCGCGCGGCAGCGTGGCGCCGTGGAAATTGACCAGCAGGCCGGTGTCCGCCGCGTCGCGCAGGATCGCCAGGTAATAGGCAATCATCGATTGCCCGTCGCCGGCGAAGAAATCGATCTTTACGCCCTTCACACCCATCTCGCGCAGGCGCGCAAACTCGGCCATGCGCGCTTCGTGCGTCAGCAGACGCCCCTTCGGCGAATAGACCGTCGTGTTCCACGAGCCCGACGAGTTGTACCACAGCAGGATGCCGACCTGCTTCGTGGCCGCGTAGTCGACGAGCTCCTTGACCTTCTCGTAGCCGATCTTGCGATCCCAGTCGGCATCGATCAGCGTGTAGTTCCAATGCATGTCGCCGGCATAATCGATGAAGCGCTTTTGTACTTCATAGACCGTATTGTCGTCCTTCAGCAGTGGCCAGCTCCACGACGCATGACCTGGCTTGACCAGTTGCGCATCGAAGAAAATGGCCGGCGCGGCCAGATCGGTGCCGAGTGTCGATTCCATGACGGTTTGTAGCGAACCAATCGCCAGCACACGCCACGGCGAGCGCAGCACGCCATCCGTTTCAGCCAGCAACTCGCCACCCGGTATCACCTCGGCCGGCATCGGCCCACCGATGCGGTAAACGCCTCCCGACGCTTCCGCCCGCAGGCGCGATGCGTGGTAGTTGCCGTCCATGTCTGCCTCAGTCAACGCCAACCAGGTCGAGCGGTTCTTGAACAAAGCCGGGAACACCCAGCCGGCCGGCGACGGCGATGGTGTGCCGACCGGCACATCCATTTCATAATGTTCCTCGTAAGACGGGTTGGTATTGCTCCAGCCGGTTTGCGCGACGGCGATCGGCTGCATCCATGTGCGGGTCGCTTTGGGGAAGGCGAATTCGGTGGCTTCGTGCACAAGCTTCTTGTGCACAATCGCAGCATCGGCAACCACGTAGCGCAAAGCCACGCCGTCATTCGAGGCACGGAACACGACTGCCATGGCCTGTCCCGATTCGTTCTTCAGCGACACGGTGCGCTCAAAAGCGTGATAGCTTGCATGGCTCTTCTTGCCTACCTGCATGGCGTAGGTGTCGATGATCTCGACCGCGTCTGAAGTCGTCACTGTCTGCAGGTGCGATTCAAGGTCCGCGCCTTCGAGTTGCAGGCCCAGACGCGAAGGCAGCACCACCGACGCGCCGTCGCGGTCGATGGTGTAACGCAACGAGCCGTCGGCCCGGTTGTCGACCTTTACCGAGATGTGGCCATCCGGGCTGCTCAGGAAGGGTTGTGCCTGCGCCGCACAGGGATGCAATGCGAGAAACGTTAGCGAAAACAATACGATCGAACGCATTTGCTGCAAAGTTTTCAGCATGCTCAAACCCAGGTTGGTATTGACGAAGAAAAGGCAGCACGCACGGCGAGCCGCGAAATCTGTCGCCGCTAAATTGGCGGCAGGCAAAACACCAGATACGCCGCGCTCAAACCCAGCCGGCGTCGACGATGAATTCCTGCCCGGTGCACATGGCACTGTCGTCGGCAGCCAGGAACAGCACCATCGAGGCGATGTGCTCCGGCATCAACAGCGCCGGCAGGCATTGGCTGGCGCGTATCTGTTTCTTCGCCTCATCATCGACCCACAGCTCGATCTGGCGTTGCGTCATGACCCAGCCCGGCGTCACCGTGTTGACCCGCACGCCGTAAGCGCCGACTTCGCGCGCCAGACCGCGCGTGAGCCCGATGACCGCCGCCTTGGCCGTCGCATACACCGGATAACCAGCCGCCTTGATGTGCCAGGAGATGGAACTGACGTTGATGATCGACCCCGCACCCTTGCTCTTCATTGCCGGCAGCACCGCCTGGCAGGTGAAAAACATCGGCCGCTGGTTGACGGCGATGCTGTCGTCCCAGAATTCTGGCGTGACGTCTGCGGTATTGTGACGCTTGTCGTTAGCCGCATTGTTGACCAGCACGTCGAAGTCGCCGAGTTCGCCGGCTAACCCTGCGATAGTGGCTTGCAGCTTGGGAATGTCAGCGATGTCGCAATGGCGGTACACCGGCGCCGGCAAACCCTGATCGACCAGCCGTTTGCACAATGCCTCGCTCGGCGCATCAACGATATCGACGAAGGCAACTTGCGCGCCCTGTTTGGCGAACGCAGACACGATCTCTTCGCCGATGCCGCTACCGCCGCCGGTGACAAATACTCGACGGCCCTTGAGGCTGGGAAATTCAGCCGGTTTTTTCATGAAGTCTCCATCTAAATCTTATATTTTTTGTTAGTGCCGCAAATTCCAAGGCGGGCGCCAATGTTACTTGAGCACCCCATCGCGCCGGCGCAGCGGCTTCGGCGCATCGTCGTCGCGCAATACCGGCGGCAGCAGTTCCATCGGCAGGTTTTGGTAGCAGACGGGCCGCAAGAAGCGCTGAATCGCTGCCGTGCCCACCGAGGTGCTGCGTCCGTCCGAGGTCGCCGGGAAAGGCCCGCCGTGCACCATTGCAGTCGATACCTCGACACCGGTGGGAAAACCGTTTGCAAGAATACGGCCAACGCGGCGTTCGAGCAAGGGCAGCAAACGGCGCGCCAGATCCATGTCGCCGGCATCGAGTTGCAACGTCGCCGTCAACTGGCCTTCCAGGCTTTCAATCACTTCCGCCATTTCCTGCGCATCACGGCAGGCCACAACCAGTGAAGCCGGGCCGAATACCTCTTCGCGCAAGTCGGCACGCGCCAGGAAAGCTGCACCACCGGTGCGGAACAAGGCAGCGCCGCCCTTGCCTTCGTCGGACTTAATCTGGCCCAGGCTCTGCACGTCGTCGTGTTGCGCCAGATGCGCCACACCACGCTGGTAGCTCTCGGCAATGCCGGCTGTCAGCATCGTGCCACAAGGAACGGCCGCCAGCGCCTCGGCAGCCTTTGCGGTAAAGCGATCCAGGTCGGGACTATCCAACGCCAGCACCAGACCGGGATTGGTGCAAAATTGACCGACACCCATGGTCAGCGACGCCGCAAAGCCGGTCGCGATCTCTTCGGCCCTCGCTGCGAGCGCCTGCGGCAACAGCACAAACGGATTGATGCTGCTCATTTCTGCGTACACCGGAATTGGCGGCGGCCTTGCCGCAGCCACGCCCATCAAAGCCAGGCCGCCCTGGCGCGAGCCGGTGAAGCCGACCGCCTGCACGGCCGGGTGGCGTACCAGTTCCTGCCCGATGCCGTTGCCTGAACCGGTAATCAACGAAAATACACCGCGCGGCATTTCGCACAGCTCGGCGGCGCGCACGATTGCGCCGGCCACCAGTTCCGACGTGCCGGGGTGTGCCGAATGTGCCTTGACCAGCACCGGGCAACCGGCTGCGAAGGCCGCAGCGGTATCGCCACCGGCGACGGAAAACGCCAAGGGGAAATTGCTGGCGGCGAACACGGCCACAGGACCGAGGCCGATCATGCGTAGGCGCAGATCGGGACGCGGCGGCTGGCGTTGCGGCAATGCGCTGTCGATACGCGGATCGCACCATGAACCCTCGCGCAGCAATTCGGCAAACAGCTTCAATTGACCGACGGTGCGGCCACGCTCGCCTTCGATCCGCGCCCTGGGCAAGCCGCTCTCGGCCATGACTCGCTCGACCAATGTGTCACCGAGTTGCATGATCTCTGCCCCAATTGCGTCGAGGAAGGTTGCGCGACGCGCATCGCTCAAGGCACGGAATGGATCGAATGCCGATTGCGCCAGACGGCAGGCCCGGTCGATCTGCGCCGCATCGACCATGTGAAACGCCGGGCCGATGGTCTGGCGCAAGACCGGATCGTAGGCATGGAACGAACCGCCTGCCCCCGGCACCCACTCGCCACCGATATTGGCCTTGCCGGTGATGGTGAAATCGGTTATAGGATTACTCATAATGCTTGTACCTTGCCGTTTGCTGCGGGCGACACCGTCAGTGTGTTGCGTAATGGCGGGCCGAACAGCGGCGCCTCAATTTCGAACGTTTCACCGGGCTTGACGCTCACGCCGTCGGCAAAGCTCAAGGTGGCGGTTCCGAAGAAATGCACGTGTACGTCTCCGGGGCGATTAAACAAGCCATATTTGAAATGATGATGTTCAAGGTTCGCTATCGTATGCGACATGTTTTGCTCGCCGCTGAGGAAATTTTTTTCCCAGCGCACTTTGCCTTCGGCATCACGTATGCGCGAGGTGCCGACGACATGTTCGGGCAAGGCCCCGACCAGCAAAGCCGGACCGACGCCGCAGGCGCGCAGCTTGGAATGCGCGAGGTATAGGTAGTTTTGCCGCTCAGTGACGTGATCGGAAAATTCATTGCCGAGGGCGAAGCCGACGCGGTAAGCCTGGCCATCATCGCCGATCACATATAAGCCGGCAATCTCGGGTTCTTCGCCGCCGTCGAGTGCGAAGTCCGGCATGTCGAGTGCCTGCCCGGAGCCGCGCACAATCGAGCCATCGCCCTTGTAAAACCACTCCGGCTGTACGCCGGTGGTGCCGGCGGCGGGCTTGCCGCCTTCGACGCCCAAGCGGAACATCTTCATGCTGTCGCTGAGCGACCCGACGTCACCGCCGATTTTCTTGTGCATTGCATCGCGGGTGTCGGCGCTTCCCAGGTGCGTGAGACCGGTTCCCGTGACGTAGCAGTGCGCCGGGTCGGCATGGTCGAGCGGCGGCAGGATGCGCCCGAGTCGTGCCAGATCGGCGTAGTCGAAGGTCACGCTGCCGCCGGCCTTCGCTGCCAGTTCGGCCAAGCCGGTTTGTTGGCGGATCGCCGCCTGCGCCAGCGCATAAGTGGAAGCATAACCGTCGATGACGCGCACCGTGGATTGCTCCAGCACGCCCACGCGGCGCACGTCGCTTTGATCGATAAACTGTATGAGCAACATGATTTTTCTCGTTTTGCGAAATTAGTGGGAGTGCTTGGGCACGGCGGAACCACGGCTACCGACCAGGAAGTCGAAATCGCATCCCTCGTCGGCCTGCAAGACGTGTTCAACATAAAGCTGGCGATAACCGCTGCGGTTTTCCGGTTCCGGCATTTCAACCCGTTGCGCCAGGCGGCGTTCGATTTCTTCGGCCGGTACTTCGAGGTTCAAATTGCCGTTGGCGCAATCGAGCGTGATCCAGTCGCCGTCCTGCACGATGGCCAGCGGCCCACCGGCCCTTGCTTCGGGCGCCACATGCAACACCACGGTGCCGTAGGCAGTGCCGCTCATGCGCGCATCGGAAATGCGCACCATGTCCTTCACGCCTTGCGCCAGCAGCTTGGGCGGCAAACCCATGTTGCCCACTTCGGCCATGCCGGGGTAACCCTTGGGGCCGCAATTCTTCATCACCAGAACAGAGTCGGCATCGACTTCGAGTTCCGGGTCGACGATACGCTTCTTGTAGTGATCGAAGTCTTCGAACACCACGGCCTTGCCGCGATGCTGCATCAGGTGTGGCGAGGCGGCCGACGGCTTGAGTACGGCACCGCGCGGCGCGAGGTTGCCGCGCAGGATGCAGATGCCGCCGTCTTCGATCAACGGCTTGTTCAAGGGTCGGATTACTTCGTCGTCATATACCGGTGCTTCACGGCAGTTTTCCCACAGGCTCTTGCCGTTGACGGTCAGCGCGTCCTTGTTGGGCAGCAGGTCGGCATCGCCCAGGCGGCGAATTGCGCCGGGCAAACCGCCCGCGTAATAAAATTCTTCCATCAGGAACCGCCCGGACGGCATCAGGTCGACAATGGTCGGCGTGCCGCGCCCGATCGTGGTCCAGTCTTCCAGTTCGAGCGATACGCCGATGCGCCCCGCGATGGCCTTCAGGTGGATCACGGCATTGGTCGAACCGCCGATGGCGGCGTTAACGCGGATGGCATTTTCGAACGCGGCACGGGTCAGTACCTTCGACAGGCGCAAATCTTCCCACACCATCTCGACGATGCGGATGCCCGACATGTGCGCCAGCACATAACGGCGCGAATCGACTGCCGGGATCGCGGCATTGTGCGGCAACGAGGTGCCGAGCGCTTCGGCCATGCAGGCCATGGTAGATGCGGTACCCATCGTGTTGCAGGTACCGGCCGAGCGCGACATGCCCGATTCGGCCGCCATGAATTGATGCATCGTGATCGAACCGGCCTTGACCGCCTCGTGCAACTGCCAGACTGCGGTGCCGGAGCCGATGTTCTTGCCGTCGAGCTTGCCGTTGAGCATCGGGCCGCCCGTCACGACGATGGTCGGAATGTCGACGCTGGCTGCGCCCATCAACAGCGCCGGCGTGGTCTTGTCGCAGCCGACCAATAGCACGACCGCATCCATCGGGTTGCCGCGGATCGACTCTTCCACGTCCATGCTGGCCAGATTGCGCGTCAACATGGCAGTCGGCCGCAGATTCGATTCGCCGTTGGAAAACACCGGGAATTCGACCGGAAACCCGCCCGCCTCGAGAATGCCGCGCTTGACGTGCTCGGCCAACTGGCGAAAGTGTGCATTGCAGGGCGTCAGTTCCGACCAGGTATTACAGATGCCGATGATAGGCTTGCCCTGGAATTCGTGATCGGGTATGCCCTGGTTTTTCATCCAGCTGCGATACATGAATCCGTTCTTGTCCTGGGTGCCGAACCACTGGGCGGAGCGAAGTGCGACTTTCTTGTCTTTCTCAGGCATATTGTTCCTTGTTGGAGTGTCCCGGCACCGTGCTGCATAGCCGGCAAGCATGCAGCGATAGTAGAGACTTCCTCGATGCCTTTCCAATTACTTTTTGTTCCGAACCGATATCGATTTGGATATACCAAACATCCAAAGGAATTGAAGCGTGACGCCGTCACGCAACTTAGCCCAGAGAGGCAATTTTTTGAGTGTCTAAAGAAAATTAACGAGGAAATGTCGCAACGCGGAAGCGCTGTTCTGGCAGTCCGTGAATGCCAGCCAACGGCAATCGAAAGATCCCGCCGGCGCCAGGCTGGACGCGCAACTGGTCGGGCGACAAGCCCTTGCGCGCACTGCTGGCGTAAAGGACGTTCATTTGCGCCCCGCCCAGCGTAACGCAGGTTGGCCGCTCCGCAGCGAGTTCTATCACCCGCTCAATGCTTCCATCAGGGGCAAAACGCACGATGCGGCCCCCACCCCATTGCGCATTCCACAAGTAACCGTCGCTGTCGATGGTCGATCCATCCGGTTCGCCCGGTTGAAGGGTGAGATCGGCAAACAATCTGTCGTGGCTCAATGCGCCGGTAATGGGGTTGTATGCGCAACAACGAATTGTCCTGGAAGGCGAATCGGCGTAGTACATGGTTCGACCATCCGGGCTGAAACAAATGCTGTTGGCGACCGTTACCGCCGGCAGCGGCAGTCGCTCGACCGAGAGGTCGGCATCGAGCCGATAAAAGCTGCAGATTGCACTTCCGGCTCCAAAATCCGCTGCACCGTCGAAGGTACCGAATATGAAGCGGCCTTGCCGGTCGCAGCGACCATCGTTGATCCGTGTGCCGGGCAAATTCTCTTCGATGCGGCAAATCGGCACGACCCGCATGGTGGAGAAACGATAAAAAGCCAATTGCGAAGCCAGACCCAGCAACAACAGATCCGGGTCATCGGTCAAGGCAAACGAGCCAAGCGGCTCCGGCATCGGCCACGCCATGTTGGTGCCGGAGTGGACTTCATGTGCATAAAGAGTGGCGCCGTCGATGTCGGTCCAAAGCAAACACTGCGTTCGCTCGCACCAAATCACGCATTCGCCCAAAGTATTGCCCACGTCTAACGCTAGCTGCATTGCCGTCATATGCGCTCCACGTATTTCTTCACCGCTGGTGCAATCGGAACGCCAATGTCCATGATTCAGGCGTCAGTCGATAAACGATAGATCGATTCGCTACGATACTCTATTCCGGGCCGCAAGATGGTATCGGGGAAGGCCGAATGATTCGGCGAATCGGGAAAGTGCTGCGGCTCCAGACACAGGCCGCCGCGATAGGGATAATTCTGCCCCTTGCCCGACACCGAACCGTCTAGGAAATTGCCGCTATAAAATTGCAAGCCGGGTTCCTGTGTGCGCAAGTCCAGCACGCGGCCCGAAGCGCGATCGACCAGCCGTGCCGCGGGACGGAAGCCCGCTTGCGAGGCGCCGCTCAACACAAAATTGTGGTCGTAGCCGTTGCCATGGCGCAATTGTTCATCACCGTCGCCAATACGTGCGCCGATGGCGCGCGTCGCACGAAAATCGAAGGCCGTACCGGACACAGGTATGTGAATACCCAGCGGAATCAGGGTTCGATCGATCGGCGTGTAATGGTCGGCATGAATAGTCAGTTCGTGATCCAGAATTGTGCCCCGCCCCGCGAGATTGAAATATGTGTGCTGAGTCAGATTGACTGGAGTCGGCTTGTCCGTTATCGCATGGTAACGTGCGCGCAATTCATTGTCTGCATTGAGCTCATAGGTAATCGTCACATCAAGTTTGCCAGGATAGCCTTGATCCCCGTCTACGCTGACGTGGCGCAATACGAGTGCGACCGTGCCCGGCAGGTGCATCGTGTAGGCGTCCCATTTGGCCTTGTGGAACCCTTGCGGGCCGCCATGCAAGTGATGCGTACCGTCGTTGACGGCAAGCTGGTGTGTTACGCCGTCGAGCAAAAACCTGCCGTCGGCAATGCGGTTGCCGAAGCGCCCGATGGTTGCGCCGAAATAGGCGTGATCGGCGACATAGTCGGCCAGCGTATCGTAGCCGAGCACGACGTCGGCCAGTACGCCATGCCGGTCCGGTGCGAGGATTTGCGTAATGATGCCGCCGAAATCGCTAATGCACACCTTAATGCCGCCGCGATTTTCCAGCGTAAATAGTTGAGCGGTCGAGCCATCCGGCAGTTTGCCGAAAGGCACTGCCGAGATCGTCAAGGGCGGCATCTGTGCTGGCTTCGTGATATCGAGCGGCATACTCAAGCCAGCGACGGCCGGCCGAACACCGGCATGCCGTGCCCATCCCAGCTGAGTATCTTAACGAACGTATGCCGGTCCGGATTCCAAAGGGGATCGCCGACAATTTCCGTGTAAGTGCGCGCATGGTAGACCAAAAGCGCATCGTCGCCATTTTCTGCAATGGTGAAGCTGTTGTGGCCGGGACCGAAGATACTGTGCTCATAACAGGTCTGGAATACCGGTTCCGACGATTTGCACCAGGAGCGCGGATCGAGCGGATCGGCACCGTCATTCATCGATAACAAACCGACGGCGTAATTCTCGTCGGTTGCGCTGGCTGAATAGCTGATGAATATCTTGCCATTGCGCTTGAGCACGGATGGCCCTTCGTTGACCCAGAAGCCGCGCGTTTCCCAATCAAATTCCGGTTTGCTCAGCATCACCGGCCGGCCCGCCAGTTGCCATGGCGTTTTCATCGGCGCAATGTAGAGGTTGGAATTGCCTTCAATCGTCACGTCTTTTTGCGCCCAGACATAATAGAGCGTGCCGCGATGCGAGAACGTGGTGGCGTCAAGGCAGAATGTATCGATGCCGGTGTCGACCTGGCCCATGAACTCCCAGTTGCCCTCGAGGGGATTGGCATTGACATTGCGCAGCGCATACATGCGATGCTGGAACAGCTTATGCTTGATTTCGCGCGACGGCGCAGCGGCAAAATAAACGTACCACGCGCCCTCGTTGAAATGCAGCTCGGGCGCCCACAGCAGTTCGCTATAGGCGCCGGCATCGGGTTTGTGCCAGACATCGACAGTCGGTGCATGGCGTAACCCGGCAATGCTTGTTGCACGGCGCAATTCGATACGGTCGTATTGCGGCACCGATGCGGTGAAATAATAATAGCCGTCGCTGTGGCGATAAATATGTGGATCGGCACGCTGCTCGATCAGGGGTTGCAGTTTTTGTTCCACGTCAAAATCCGGTTGAGGTAATTTTTTAGACCGCCACATAACCCTTGCCGCGCATATCCGCCTTGACGTCAGTGTAATACTGGTCGTCGATACGGTAGCCAAACATCAGCAGGCCCATCAGCAGGTGAAATGCACCGGGGATGATCGACAGCATCAGCGCGATGCCGGTCAGCGCGAAAGCGCTTTGCGCATGGTTCGGTTGATAATGAAAATAAGTCAGCAGGACACCGACCAGTCCGCCGGCAACACCCATGCCGATCTTCTGGCATACCGAGATGCCGCCAAAGGCAAAACCGGAGACGCGCTTGCCGGTCTTCACCTGACCGTAATCGATGGTTTCGGCAATCGCCGACCAGAAAACCGGTGCGTGCAAGTCAACCACGAACGACACCAGGAAATACAGCACGAATGCCAGAACGGTATCGCCCGGTTGGACGAAGAAATAGATCATGGCGCTGATTGCGGCTACCGCCAGTTGCGTGTAGCGGAACAGCTTGACCTTGCAATAAAACTTGGTGATCCAGGTCGATGCGATCATGGAAAGAATCGCCGCCACCACGCCAGTCGTCAAAAACGCGGACACCACGGCCGTATTGCCGCCGAGATAATACTGCGCATAGTAGATAGAAACCGATCCGCGCACGACATAGCCGACCGTGCCTGTCACGCAAACGCCGCACAGGATGAGCCACTGGTCGTTGCGCAGCAGCACGCGCAACTGCGCCAGCAGCGACTGCCGCTCCACCACGTGACGTACGCGCTCGGTGGTGGTGAAATAACAGAACAAAAACAGCGCGATGCCCATCGCAGCCATCACGGCCATCGCAGCATGGTAGCCGACCGCCCGGCTGCCGCCGCCCCAGCGCTCGGCCAGGATCGGTACGATGATGGTGACCATGAATGCGCCAATTTTGGCAAAGAACAGGCGATAGCCGTTGGCCGACAGACGCTCCTTGGGATCGTTCGTCAATGCACTGATCAAGGAAATATAGGGGATGCCGACGCCTGCCGTCATCACGGTCATGATGATATAGGTGGAGTAGGCCCACATCAGCTTGGCGTCATACTGCCAGTCGGGCGTCGTAAACACGAAGAATACGCTGACGCCGTAGGGAATCGCCAGCAGCAGCAGATAGGGGCGGTAGCGCCCGCGATTGCTGATGAAACGGTCTGTGATCTGGCCCATAGTCAGGTCGGCCAGCGCGCCGATGAACTTCACCGAGATAAACAGCAGCGCCAGGTCAGCCGTCTTTAGTCCATAAACATCGGTGTAGAAGAAAGTGATGATCAGCATCATCGACGAGATCACTACGTTCAATGCCATGTCTCCGGCACCGAAGCCAGCTTTTTCCAACACCGACAATTGCTTCGATTGCATTGTTTTCCCTGTTCGCTAATACTCTATCATCCGGACTATCATATTTCGACATGCCATACACCTCCAACCATCGGTGCCTGGAATACGAAGGGCGCGAGCACCGGACCATCGTTGCCCGCATATTGCCAGACAAGGATCGACCGCCACTCACGCCCTCTATGTGCCGCGACGCACGTTACTGCTTTTACATCTTCCAGCGGAATCCGAGACGGATGGTGCGGTCATAATAGCGTGTGTCGCGCGGCGTGATCGACTGGTTGCTGAAATAATCGTTGTATTTGAAGTTCAACAGATTGTTTCCTTCCAACGCCAGCGTCATGCCCGGCCTGATCTCATATGCGAGCGATGCATCCATGGCGGAGATCGGCGCCACAACCAGGTCGTAGCTATTGCCGTTGATTGTGCCTGCATTATACGTATCGGTGAAACGCGAGCGCCAGTTATAGGCAACACGTCCTGACCATCCGGCCTTTTCATACAAACCAGTCAACGTATACGCGACCTTGGACATACCTTGGAATGGCTTGCCGTTCAAATACGGATCGACTGACGATTCCAGGCCACCAGCCATGTAAGTCACGTTGGCCTGCATGCCGAGGCCGCTCATCCAGCCCGGCAATTTATCGTAAAACTGCTGGTAATTCAGTTCAACACCTTGCAAATGTCCGCTGTCGGTATTGAATGGACGCGTCACGTTCCATGTCGTTCCCTGGAACACTTCGGGATTGACTTCATTGGCAATGTAACCCGCAAAATTGTGGCGGAACACACTGCCACTCACCAATCCAGTCGGAGCAAAGTACCATTCAAGCGAGCCATCGTAATTATCCGCCGTCACCGGCTTCAAATCCGGATTGCCGCCGCTCGCAGTCGGCAAGACTGTGTTGCCATTGCCGTTGACGAATGCGGTGCCCGGATTCAATTGGTCGAAACCCGGACGCGCTATAGTGCGGCTTGCCGAGAAACGCCCGATCAAATCGTCACGCAGATGCAGTTTCAGGTTGATGCTGGGCAGCAGATCCGTGTTCGAATTCGATTTTGGCGTCGGAATATAAATGCCGTTGATCAGGCTGTTACCAACGGTCTGGCCATCGGTCTTCACGACGCGCAGGCCGACAACACTATCGAGCGGCATGCTGGCGATTTGTGTGCCAAGCTTGGCCGAGACGTAAGCTGTGTAGGTCTTTTCCTCATCGGAGAAGAACGACCCCGGATCCAGGGCGCGCGGCGCCGACGATCCGGTAATCACATTGCGCAGCGAAGCTGTACTGTTCAACAGGTAGTTTGCGCACGGGGTATACCACTGAGGCAATCCATAATTGCCGTAGAGCGGCTCGGTCGTGCAATTCAATCCCGGCAGACTTGTCACCGGTATGGTGCCGGCCGCATTCGACTCGCCCTCGAATGACTTGATGGATTGCGCGTAGCGATCCGTCAAGCGAATGCCGCTGTCGACCTCCTTGAGGATACCATCACCATCGGCCGTGTAAATGGAATCGAAGCGCCATGCATTGGAACTGCCCGCATCCTGCCCATAACGATCGAAGATGCCGTTGATGGCAAAATTATTCGGATCGGTCATGCTAAAGCCGGTGCCGCCGTAGGAAAAACTCGGCGTGCCTCCGCCACCAACGCTGGTATTGACTGAGACGTCAGGCACTGTGGTGCGCGTATCAAGAATCGGATTGGACCATTTATAGGTACTTGTCGTCCTGGCGAAGTCGGTCGTCAGCTTCCAGTCTGGAGATACGCGCCAGCTGCCGCCGAGGGCGCCTTGCTGTGTCAGCGTGTCCTGCGCCAGCGCCTGGGTCGAATCGATGGTGAAGGTGTTGGTCGTATGCAGCGTCTGCATGATGTTCGTGCCGGGGAAATTGGTCGACCCGACATAACTCCCGAGGTAAGGCAAGCCGACGAAGAAGTCAGTTTCGCTCTTGTTCAAATAATGCGTCGACATGCCTTCGGCATAAAACTCCATACTGGAGTTCGGACGCCATTGGAACGCGAGGTTCTCCGCAGAACGCGAACGATTGCCCGGAATATCCTCGATACCCATGACGAACGGACCCACATCGCCGGCAGGACCATTCGGAGACGGCGCCACATCAAAGGCGCGCTCTTCATGAAAGTGATTGCGGAAGAATGATAAACCTACCAGAGCGCCGAATTGCCCCCAAGGGGTCGTCCAGCGATTGGAGAACATTGTGCTGACGTTCGGATCTGTCTTTTTCGACTTGTCTTCATTATCGAGCTCGCCGTTGATCACGGCCTTGAAGCCCTTGAAATCGAACGGACGGTTGGTGCGCACGTCGATCGTACCGGCGATGCCGCCTTCAACCAGGTCGGCACTCGGTGACTTGTAGACGTCGACGCGCTGCAGCATGGCCGAAGGAATATCAGCCAATTGGACAAAGCGGCCGAAGGTCGTGAAATAATCGCGGCCGTTGAGCAAGGTCTCGATGCCTGGCAAGCCATGAATCAGCACGGTATTGGCCTCGCTTGACGTACGCAATACCTGCACGCCGGGAACGCGGGCGATGGTGTCGGCCACGTTATTGTCGGGGAACTTGCCAATATCGTCGGCAACGATCGAATCGACAATGACATCCGAATCTTTCTTGATCTTCTCGGCACTTTGTGCCGACGCGCGAACACCGGTGACCTGAATCACACTCATCGGGTTATTGAATGTAGCGCCGTTATCGGGAGCAGGCTGCGCTTCCTGTGCATTGACCGAAATTGCAGAAATCAGTCCCGCGGTGGCAAGCGACGCAACCATGATCTTCAAAACGGGGGCGCTACCAGGCTTGGGCATCACTGTCCCGGAAATTATTGTTTTCATATGTCTCCATTGTATTTTTAGTGCACTGCAAAAACTGCTATGGAACCGCATTTACTTGACTGGAAGCGATATTACGGCTGGCCGGGAATTCTTCCCAATCAATTTTTCCGCATAATTGATATCGATTTTGATATCAAGATTGGATGAGTTTTATGCGCTAAAACGAAATGACGTTTCGATAAAATCTCGCAATTTCAGCAAATATCAAGTCAATTGCAGCCAAAATGTCAAGAATATGGAGAGAAGAAGACAAGCAAGGAGCAAAATTATTTGCCGAACGGAAAGAGGGTATGGCGCCAAGAAACACGTCGCCAATTTCGCAGTCGTGTCGATTTCGCTCTCTGCCCATGAAAAATAAATTACCTGACCGTGCTCGTCGTGCCGACAAAGTCAATGCGTCTGGCGAAGCACAATTAAGCCGTTGAAGTTCGACAGATATTCGCGGGAACCGAAATGAATGCCCGTCGGACGACTTAATACCACATCAACTTGCGGCTGATGTATCTGGCGGCGTCACCGCGTCAGGCGACCATGGCGTGGTGACTGATGGGATGGCGCCTAAATTTCCAGAAGTGATAATGAAACTTGAACCACGTTTGGCACCCAATCCTACTCTTCGGAATGTATGGGGATCGGAGTGATTGACGTTGCAATACCAGGAATAATCAGACGCCTGCATCTGCGTGACAAAGCGCCGCTAAGTGAGATCGCCAAGAGGCTCGGCATCTCTCGCAACACCGTCAGGCGCTACCTGCGCTCGGAAATCGCCGAGCCTGTCTACGCGGAACGCCAAACCGCCAGCGCCATGGACCCATACGCTCATCAGCTCGCCGGCTGGCGCAAAACCGAGGCGGCCAAATCCCTCAGGCAAAGACGCTGCCTCAAGCAGCTCACGAGGAGCTTGTCGATTTAGAACTCACGGGATCCTACGGCAGAATTGCGGTGTTCGCCAGATAATGGCGAGGGTCAGACTGAGTGGGTCAATTCGGCGCGCAAACGAACACCCACGGCCCGATTGCACCGGCAAGCGTCGCAGCGATCAAGGCCCGTCCAGACAATATCCGGACAGACTGATCTATGGCGCCGACATTTTCCTTAAAATGAAGAATCCCCATTGACTTCAAAAGCCTAAGAGCGCACGCATAGCTTTGAATATGATCGTTTAACTTGCGCGCTTCACGGGCTTCTTCGCCGTTTGCAAGAATACTTGCCGATTGCGAGCGGTCTGCTCGAATTGCCGGGCGATGCTTCCGCAAACCAGATCGCATAACGCATAAACCGATTCGTCGGCAAAGCGGTAATACACACTCGTTCCACGCGCCTCGCGCGCTACCAGACCGTGCTTGCTCAATACAGCAAGATGCCGAGAAATATTGGCTGAGGTATAGCCGCAAGCCTCTGCCAGCTCGCCCACATTACGCTCGCCATCTCTCAGCAGGGTGAGGATTTGCAAACGCGTTGGCTCGGACAAGGCGAGGAAATACGCCGCTACTTCATCGAGTGCTTCAACTGGCAAACCTTGCATGCTTTTACTCATTTAATGATTGGTACAACGCCATTGTGCCTGATGAATTTCTGCAAGTACACATAAATGCCTATTTAGTTGTTTGCATATTTAATTTATTAGTTACATAATAGATTGGCGAATAAAGAAATGCACGCTTTTTTTGATTTAGAAGTCGTTTCAAAATGAGCGTGGCTAGGCGCCGCGACGAAGGCAGTACATCTGTACGACAAGGCGCGGCAACAACGCCATGTTCGTTTTGAAACGACTTCGTAGCCGTATCACCAGGATCGAGGTAAGAATAATGTTAATGAATTCTCTGGCGCGAAGTGCCATTTTTGCAAGCCTTCTGCTCGCGACGATGGCAATTGCCGCAGCATCCGATTTGCCCACCACCCCGGTACGTGCTGGCGATGGTTTCGAAGCGAATTCATTCGATGGCGTTGTGGAAGCCGTGCGGAATACGGCCATTGCAGCTCAAGTGCCGGGCGCAATTGTCGAGCTGAAAGTCAAGGCGGGCGACAAGGTTGTGGAAGGCCAAGTATTACTTCGCATCGATGCTCGTAGCGCGCAGCAGACCAGCGCCGCATCGCAGGCCCAGGTGCTTGCTGCGCGTTCATCGCTGGATGTGGCGAAGAAGGAATTCGAACGCCAAAAACATCTTTTCGAAAAGGAATACATCAGCCAAGCCGCCCTGGAACGCGCCGAAGCGCAGTATCAGGCAACGTCGGCCCAGTTGTCGGCGCAAATCGCCGAGGCGAGTGCGGCACATATCCAGACGGATTTCTTCATCGTCAAGGCGCCCTATAAGGGTGTCGTTTCCGAGGTCTCGGTTTCGCTCGGCGACATGGCGATGCCGGGGCGACCTTTGGTAACGATTTACGATCCGTCCGCAATGCGTGTGTCGGCGCCGATCCCGCAAAATGCGGTAAGTGGCATCTCGCTGGCACAACCGATATCGGTCGAGTTTCCAAGTCTGCCACAAGCGCAACGCAGGATGGAGTTATCGAACGGGCAGATCCTGCCGACGGTCGATAGCGCCACGCACGCTATGCAGTTGCGTCTTTCCTTGCCGTCATCGTTCGACGCGGCCGTTCCCGGCACATTCGCGCGTGTCTGGCTCAACACGAAGGCAGGCATTACGACGCGCCTCTACGTGCCGAGCGCCAGCATCGTCCGTCGTGCCGAAGTGACGGGATTGTACGTCGTCGATGAGTCCGGCCATGCCTTGCTGCGCCAGGTGCGCCTCGGTGCGGCACGAGGCGACATGACAGAAGTGTTGTCCGGCGTCAGCCTCGGTGAGCACGTCGCCATCGACCCACAAGTTGCGGCAAAGGACAAACGATGACTGCCAGACTCGGCATCTCGGGCCGCATCGCCGGATTTTTCCAAAACGCCCGGATCACACCACTGCTTGCCCTTGTGGCACTGCTTCTGGGGCTGTTCGCCCTACTGGTCACGCCGCGCGAGGAAGAACCCCAGATCAACGTAACGATGGCCAACGTACTCATCCCGTTTCCGGGCGCGTCTGCGCGCGACGTGGAGCAGATGGTCGCCACACCCGCCGAGCAAGTCATGTCGCAGATCGCAGGCGTCGAACACGTGATGTCGGTCTCGCAGCCGGGAATGGCGATCATCACCGTACAGTTCAAGGTCGGTGTGATGCGTAGCGAAGCATTGGTACGTTTGTACGACACGGTCAATTCGCATGCCGACTGGCTGCCCAAAGGTCTCGGGGTGATGGATCCGCTGGTCAAGCCCATGGGCATCGATGACGTCCCTATCGTATCGCTGACGCTTTTCAGCAAAAATCCCGCCACAGGCGCCTTCGATCTTGAACGCGTCGCGCATAGCGTGGAGACCGATCTCAAGCGCGTCCCGGGAACACGTGAAGTAACGACCATCGGCGGCCCCGGCCGGGCCGTCATTGTGCAGTTGGATCCAGCGCGCATGGCCTCGGCCGGCGTGACGGTCTCGGATCTGCGCGCAGCATTGCAATCAGCTAACGCTTCAGCACCGGCCGGCGATCTGATCATCGGCAATCGTGCAGTACAGGTTGACGCCGGTGCATTTATCCAAAGCGCACGCGATATGGGTGAACTGGTTGTCGCCGTGCGCGGCGGTAAACCGGTGTTCCTGCAGGATGTCAGCACCCTGGTTGACGGACCGTTGCCGGCCAGCCGCTATGTTTGGCATGGCGTGGCAGGCAAGGATGGCGGCGAATACCCGGCCGTCACGATCGCCATCACCAAGAAGCCAGGCGAGAACGCCATCGACGTTGCGAATGCCCTAATGGCTCGCGTTGAATCGCTCAAAAATGCGGTCATACCTGCGGACGTGACGGTGGCCGAAACGCGCAACTACGGCGCGACGGCCAATGATAAAGCGAAGAAGTTGATAGAAAAACTGCTCTTCGCAACCATGTCAGTGGTAGCCCTGGTGTTTTTCACATTGGGACGCCGTGAAGCAGCGATAGTCGGTACAGCAGTGATCCTCACATTGACAGTCACGCTATTCGCTTCTTGGGCTTGGGGCTTCACCCTCAATCGCGTTTCGCTGTTCGCCTTGATCTTTTCCATCGGCATCCTGGTTGACGATGCCATCGTCGTAGTGGAAAACATCCATCGCCATCAACGTCTGAGTCCGGGCAAGCCGCTCTTTGACATCATTCCCCATGCAGTCGATGAAGTGGGCGGCCCGACCATTTTAGCCACGCTCACAGTAATCGCCGCTCTCCTGCCGATGGCCTTCGTATCCGGCCTGATGGGGCCATACATGAGCCCGATACCGATCAATGCCAGCATGGGCATGCTGCTCTCGCTGGCGATCGCATTCTCGGTCACGCCTTGGCTGGCTGGAATGTGGATCAAACAAGACGCTCATGCCGGCGGGGGCGATGGCCAGCTAAGCGGCTTGGCACGGCGCCTCAACCCAATGTTCGAGCGCATCTTTGCGCCGCTGCTCGACGACACGCGCGGCAAGCACAACCGGCGCCTGCTTGGGCTTGGCGTCGCGGGTCTTATTGCGTTTTCCGTATTCCTGCCTATTGGAGGATTCGTCCTGCTCAAGATGCTACCTTTCGATAACAAGTCCGAATTCCAGGTCATCGTCGACATGCCGGCCGGAACACCTGTGGAACAGACGGCCGCCGTGTTGCATCGGCTCGGCGCATACCTGGCGACGGTTCCTGAAGTGACCGACTATCAGGCCTATGCCGGTACCGCCGCACCGATCAATTTCAACGGCCTGGTGCGGCAATATTACCTGCGCACCGGTGGCAACGTCGGCGACATCCAGGTCAATCTGGTCGACAAGCACCTGCGTAAGGAGCAGAGCCATGCCATCGTCACGCGCTTGCGGCCGGCTTTGGCCGAGCTGGGCGGGAAATTCGGCGCCAACGTGAAGCTGGTCGAGGTGCCGCCCGGCCCGCCCGTGCAGGCACCGATCGTCGCCGAAATATATGGCCCGGAAGCCGAGGGACGGCGCGCGGTGGCCAAGCCGGTCCGCGCAGTATTCGGTCAGACTGACGGCGTGGTCGACGTGGACGACAGCAGCATAGCCCCGGCTCCCAAGACTCTATTGCTGGTCGACCGGCGCAAGGCTGCATTGCTTGGCGTGTCGCAACAGGAGATCGTGGCGACACTGCATGCCGGCCTGGCCGGTGAAGCGGCCACCTATCTGCACGACGACAGCAAGTATCCGGCTGCCGCCACCCTGCAATTACCGGCTGAATCGCAGGGTGACCTGGACGGACTCTTGCAATTAAGCGTGCGGACAGCGGCAGGAAAGCTGGTCGCCATTCGCGATCTGGTCGAGGTCAGCAATACCGTGCGCGAGCAACCGGTCTATCACAAGGACCTGTTGCCGGTGAACTATGTCGTGGCCGACATGGCAGGCAAGGTCGATAGCCCGTTGTACGGCATGTTCTCGATGCGCAAACAGATCACGTCGATCACCACGCCGGGCGGCGGCACACTGAAGGAATTCTTCATCCATCAGCCGGACGACATGTATCGCGACTATTCAATCAAATGGGACGGCGAGTCGCAAATCACCTACGAGACGTTCCGCGACATGGGAGCAGCGTACGGCGTCGGGCTGATTTTGATCTACCTGCTGGTCGTTGCGCAGTTCGGCTCGTATCTCACGCCGCTGATCATCATGGCGCCGATTCCGCTGACCATCATCGGCGTCATGCCGGGGCATGCCTTGCTAGGCGCGCAGTACACCGCGACAAGCATGATCGGCATGATTGCGCTGGCCGGCATCATCGTGAGAAATTCCATCCTGCTGGTGGACTTCATCAACCTGCAGGTGCGCGCCGGCATGCCATTCAAGGAAGCGGTCGTCAATTCCGCAGTAACGCGCGCCCAACCCATTCTGCTGACCGGGCTCGCCGCCATGCTCGGCGCCTTCTTCATCCTTGACGATCCGATCTTCAACGGATTGGCGATCTCGCTCATATTCGGCATCCTGGTCTCCACCATGCTGACGCTGGTGATCATTCCGTTGTTGTATTTCGTCGCCTATCGCAATCGTCTCGATTTCATTATTCGACAAGGAGCTACGTCATGACCACCTGGCAAATCGTCCGCATCGTCGCGGGCACGTTTATTCTTCTCTCGCTTGCCCTGGGCATTCCGGGCAGTCCGGTATTCGTCAGTCAATGGTGGCTGGCCTTCACCGCCTTCGTCGGCGTCAATCTGCTGCAGAGCGGATTTTCAAAATGGTGCTTGATGGAATCGATATTACGCAAAATCGGCGTAAGCCCAGGTTGCTGAAAGCGAGAAGAAAATGCATCTTGTCTGTCCAAAATGTGCTGCCACCAATCGGGTTCCTGACACGCGCCTGCAAGACAACCCCGTCTGCGGCAAATGCGCTACCGCGCTCCTTTTTCAGGAACCGGCAAGCCTGACCGATGCGACGTTTGACAAGTTCATTGCCAACTCAGGTCAGCCCGTTATCGTGGATTTCTGGGCGCAGTGGTGTGGCCCCTGCAGGGCCATGGCGCCGCATTTTTTGTCCGCCGCTCGCAGGCTGCCAAAGATTCGCTTCGTGAAAGTCGACGCCGATAGCTGTCCGGCCACTTGTTCCCAATACG
This sequence comes from Burkholderiaceae bacterium, assembly GCA_036561005.1. Lineage (GTDB taxonomy): Bacteria > Pseudomonadota > Gammaproteobacteria > Burkholderiales > Burkholderiaceae_D > PKWO01. Next base: position 31,134 of record DATBQE010000208.1, read on the forward strand.
CGATTCGGAGCATTCCGACGCTGATTCTGTTTCAACAAGGACGCGAAACGGCGCGACTCTCAGGGGTTCAATAACGACATCAAGTGGATCACCAACGCCAAGGTAACAATGACTGCCGGGAATGTAGCGGAATTGGCTTCAAGTGCGGTATTGATCGACGTACGCTCCAGTGCGGGATTCGCATCAGGACACATTCGGCAGGCGATATCGATCCCGTTTAACCAAACGACTCGCCTTCGAAAATAGCGTCGTGGGCTTCGTCGAATACGCTTTAGCGAGACTGCGCAATGGCTTGCTGCACCATGTGACTATCAACATACTGGATCATGCGGGCTATTTTGCCATTCCTGAATGTGTAGAGATGGGCGAAGGAAGCCTGCATGGAACGACCGGTTGCCTTGTAGGTGCCCGAATACAGGCCGAAGGCGGCAATTTGTTCGCCCTGTTCGAGGTAATGGCTCGCCTCAGCGCGATAGTCAATCCATTCGGTTGCAAGGCGTTGAAACACGTTGGCGATGATTGCTTGTGCGCCGACGTAGGTACCGGCGTAAGGAAAACCGGCCGCTTCAGTCCACTCGGCGTCCGGCGCGAGTACGGCCAATAAGCGCGTTACGTTTTCGCCGGAGGCGCCTTCGTAGGTTGATCGGAGAAGATCAAGATTAATGCTCATGCGATCAACCCCAATTCATTTCGCCAAGCGCGACTTTCGCGCCGATGTTGAGCGCTACGTCCATGCCGGCATCCGGATAACGCTGCTTCATTGCGCCAATCAGCGTCGCGCTATCGGCGGCTTTCGCAAGTTCCTCTTCGAAGGCCAGCAGATAGTCACGGGTATAGGTGATGGCAGATGCGTCAAGCGGCGCCTCTGCCGTGGCATGCCCCGGCACCACGATACGCGGCTTGCGGATCGCCATCGCCTCCAGATTCTTTATCCAGGCTGCGCGGAGTGCCGGTGTGGCTGTATCTGCCGTCCAAACGTGTACGCCGGAGAAGATCAACACGCCGCCGAAGATTGCTTCGAGCGACGGCACCCAGAGATATCGCCGGTTGGCAAGGCCATCTACGCCGACAATTTCGACCGCGACCCCGTCAACGGTCAGGGACGGCGCATCGAATGCTTCAGGCATTGCAATATCGGTTATGGTTTGCGGACCGTTTTCCTTCAACTGCGGCCCCCAGATGTCGAGCTTCTTTTGTACACTGGCGCGGATGGCGGCAAGCGTAGTCGATGAGGCAAGTACCGGGACCTGCGGAAAGGCGGCACGTATCGCGCCGAGGCTGAAATAGTAATCGGGATCGCTTTGGCTAACGTACACAGCCTTGAGCGTCTTACCACTTGCGGCCACAGCATCGGCGACCGCCTTGCCGTCGGGCAGAGTGAAGCCACCGTCGATAAGGATCGCTTCAGTAGCACCCGACAGCAGCACCGGTGAGCGGAAGAAGCCGTTTTGGCCAGCAGGGAAATGCTGCCATGTGAGGTTGGGATTGGTTGTCATGGATTCTCTCCGTTAAAATTGGATTGGCAAGATTGGGATGAAGCCTGTGTTTATTTCACTTACTTGAGCCGTTTCCAACTACCGCTCAAGTTGAAGAATTTCAAATCAGGTTTCGTGATGTTTGTGTACACGATCTCGTGCTCGAAGTCCTCCACATGGACCACAGTCGTCCCGGTGTGCTCCGTCCAGTAGACCATGAAGACTCCCGGCCGGATCGCGACTGCCGTATAGGAAACACTTTCGGCCACAGCTTCGAAATCCTTTTCCTCCGCTTTGGCAAAGCGCATGGTTTTACCATCGGCATCGAATTCAAGCCGAAATGCCCTATCGTTAAATACCGCCTCATAGACATGTTTCACCGCAGGATATTCGAACGTACCCGCGTACGCGCTTGCAGAGATAAAGAAGGCTGAGCCGACGGCAGCAAGTGTTTTCATCAGTTGATTTCCGCTTGACATGTTGTGCCTCGAAATTGTTTGGGTGAGTGAATTTGCGGCCTTCAGATCGCGCAACCGTCTACGCTGCAAAGCAGGTCGCCATTGGATTGCTTTGGGTCCGCTTTGCTGGACACATGTTTGCGCAGGTAGTCTGTCCATTCCACCGTTCGACCTAGCCAAGTGCCGACGTCAAGCCGCTCCATTGTGCCGTCGGTGTGCTCCAGCGCCATGGTTGGGAAACCTTGTCCACCGACGCGGGCCAGCCAATCGCGACTCTCGGCGAAATGCCGATCAGTTGCGCTGCCCGCCAGGCGCTCAAACGCCATCGCAAACGCCGGTACGTCCAGTTCCAGCTCCTGCGCCAGCTCCGCCAGGACCGTCGCGTTGGCAATGCGTCGACCGTCAACGTAGTGCGCACTCTGGACCCGATGCAGCATGTCCAGCCCACGCCCCAGAAGCTCCTCGGCCGCGAGAATGGCAGTGCTGGGCGGAGCGGAATCCAGCACAGCGCCACGGTCGCATAGAAGCCCGTCGAAGTAGGCCTCCCCAAAGGGCTGCCCGGTCAGTTGCGCGATGCGTTTGTCGTGCGTCATCACGTAGTCGCGCAACTGCGGCGTGACCGCTTGGCGATTGGGACCTATCATCATGCCGCCGGCGTGGATGGCGATATCCAAGCCGGGGATGCCGCGCGCGGCGGAAATCAGCGGTGCCGCGCCATAGCACCAGCCGCAAAGTGGATCGAAGACGTAATGTAGAGTGGTCATGGTCGTTCCCTTAACGTTGTCCCCGTCGCCCCTGGAAGGCGCCTTATTGCGGCCATTTCATTTCGCCCTTGATGACCTTGGCGCTCAGTTCCAGCGAGGCAGTCTGGCCGGCTTGCGGATAGCGTGCCTTCATCGCCGTGACCAGTTCAGCCGAGCCTTTAGCCTTGGCTGCTTCCGCGTCGAACGCCTTCAGGTAGTCGGCGGTGTATGTCACTGCAGCCACGCCCTTGGGCGCTTCGCCGAGGAAATGACCAGGGATGACGACGGCGGGCTTCATCCTGGTGATGTCGCCCAGCGTGGTTTGCCAATCCGTGCGCGATTGCTCCGTTTGCGTGTCGGCCATCCAGATATGGATGCCGCTGCCAACCACCACGCCGCCAGCCACAGTCTTGAGCGACGGAATCCACAGGTAGCTGCGCTCAGGAGTCGGACCTTTCAGTCCCTTGATGTCGATGGCCTTGCCTTCTAACATGAGGCGGTCACCTTGCAGCGCTTGCGGCAACACCAGCTTGCGCGGCGCATTGTCTTTCAGAATCGGTCCCCAATACGCCAACTTGCCGTCCATGCTGGCCTTGATCGCAGCCACAGTCTGTGACGTAGCGACAATCTTCGCGGCAGGAAACGCTGCCTGGACCGTATCGAGTCCAAAGTAGTAATCCGGGTCACTATGGCTGACATACACGGTGGTCAAGGTCTTGCCGCTGTCCTTGATCCGTTGCACCAATGCTTCGGCGTCGTTGCGCTGGAATTGCGCGTCGACCAGGATCGCATCGTGTTCGCCACTAACGATGACGGAGGCAACAGGGAAGATACCTTTCTCGCCGGAGTTGTAAACCTGCACCTGTAATGGTTGGGCGGCTTGAGCTGCAGGCAGCGTAACGGCGAAGAATATGGCGGACAGTGCAGTGAATAAATGGCGACGATTCATGGCGTTTTCCTATCGGTGGTTTTTGGGGCCGAACAATGTCCCGGTGATTGCATGGTAGGGATTTCCGACTATTTAATAAATCGTCTAAAATGCAATGAATTGTTTCTTGAATCGATCAAATAAGTGGGTCAAAGGATTCTTCTTCATGGATCGCATCGTCGCAGCGCAAGTCTTCGTCACCATCGCCGAGCGGGGCAGCTTGAGCGGCGCCGCCGAACTGCTCGACATGTCGCGCGCCATGGTCACGCGCTATCTGGCGGAGATGGAGGGCTGGTCCGGGGCCCGGCTGTTTCACCGTACCACCCGTCGCATCAACCTCACTGCGGCAGGGGAAGCCACGCTGATGCGTTGCCGCGAGATGCTGGCACTGGCCGAGCAGATGCCGGCGGTAGGCGATACCGAGACGGATGAGCCACGTGGAATCCTGCGCATCGCCTGTTCGCAGTCGCTCGCGCAAGCCTCGCTGGCGGCAGCGGTGACCGCCTATTTGCGGCGCTACCCGCGTACGGCAATCGACCTGCGGATTGACAACCGGGCGGTGAATCTGGTGGAAGAGCGCATCGATCTGGCGATCCGCATCACCAATCAGCTGGATCCGGGCGTGATCGCCCGCCCTCTGGGCAGTTGCCCTTCGGTGGTGTGCGCCGCCCCTGCCTACCTGAAGGAACATGGCACGCCGAGGCGCGCCGAAGACTTGGCCCTGCACAACTGCCTGACCTACACCTACTTCGGCAAGAGCCTATGGCACTTCGAGCGCGCAGGTGAAACCATCAGTGTGCCGGTGAGCGGCAATCTGAGTGCCAATGAATCGGTGGTTTTGCTGCAGGCGGCCGTCGAGGGGGCAGGCATCGCCATGCAGCCGGTTTTTTCTGCAGC
>DATBQE010000209.1:0-31672 GCA_036561005.1 Burkholderiaceae bacterium
TTTCCTGCCTGCAATGCCATCGCTGCGTTGTCGCTTTCCTTGCGGTTTCGCCAGCCGGAAAAAGCCAGGGCAATGGCAAGGCTGGCCATTCCGATTGCGATGGCAATCATGGCGCGCTGCGTCAAGTCTGAAGCGGCTGCAACATCGGCATCGCGTTGGGCGATGATTGCCCGCTCGTGGGCAACCATCGCGCCGACGATTTGTCTGATATTGTCGTGCACGTTTTTACCGGACGATAGTGCCGGCTCCTCGCGCGATTCGTCGAAATCTCGGGCGCGGCGCGCGTCGATTGAGCTGCGCAGCTGCGCTCTCCGTTCCGCCAAAAGGGAGCCGAGCGTGTTGATTTTTTCCTGCAGTAAGGGATCGTCGCCGGCGAGTGCCTTCAAATCGCGAAAATCACCATCAATTCGATTGATGAAAACAAAATACGGCTCAAGATAGCGTTCCGTTCCCGTGATGAGAAAACCGCGCTCGCCGGTTTCCCCATCGGTCACGTGCCCCATCAGCGTTTCCAACTCTCCCACGATTGCATAGGAATGGTTGACGGCACGGTAGTCCCCGGCCAGCTCATTACTCGCGTGCCAGAGGAATAACACCACCGAAACTGAAAGTAGCACGGCGCCTACCAAAAGCAATGCGCTTGTCCTTCTGTTCAACGGAAAAAATAAGCTCATATTGCCGTACATTGCCTGAGGTGAAGCTTCAATAATAGCTGGAAACGGCACCGATACCGGCATTGTAATTTGTAATCGGCGCCGCTCGATCCTGCCGGCAACAATGCGTGTGCGAGGAGATTATTCCGGCCAGGTGCGGCAGGTCTGCAGAAAGCATTGCAAGCGGGCCGACAACACTTTGCGTTTGTGATGAATCAGGTAAAAATGTCGCTCCAATCGAGGCAGATTGGTTCGCAACGCGATCAGATCGCCGGAGCTCAGCAAGTCCTGCACCACGAGGCGCGATAGGCAGGCCACGCCCATGCCGGCCGCGGCGGCATGTTTGATCGCCTCGGCGTTGCCGAATTCTCCGGCAGGGCGAAGCGTGTGCAAATGCGGCAATAGTGCATGTTCAACCGCCTCGCGCGTGCCCGATCCGGGTTCTCGCAACAGCCAGCCAGCTTCACGTAATGCACTAGCAGAAAGTTTTCCCCTCGCCGCACCGCCTGCCAAGGGGTGCGCGGGGGAAGCAACGATCAAGAGCTCGTCGCGCAACCACGGCTCGACATGCAAGTCGGCCTGATGGCAGGGGCCTTCCACCAGTCCCATATCAAGCTGGAAGTTGACGACGGCATCGGCAATGTCCAGCGTATTGGCAATCATCACGACAGGGTGCCCGCGCGCACTTTGTACAGCGGCTTTTGCAAGAATGCGTGGCAGCACGTAGTTGCCTATCGTCGTACTGGCGCCAAGGTGCAAGCCCGCGGCGTGGGCTTCATCCTCCGCGCTGAATAGACGCTCCATGGTCGCGGCGGCGTCCAGCATCTGCCGCGCCTGTGGTAACAGCGTGCGGCCATTGTCATTGAGCACAAGCCGCTTGCCTACCCGATCAAACAGGTCGATTCGCAAAAGATTTTCCAGTTCGTTCAGGCTCGCACTGGTGGCGGATTGAGACAGGAATACCCGGCCCGCCGCAGCCGCCGTGCTACCGGTTTCGTTTATTGCGACAAACACCTGCAATTGCCTGAGGCTGATACGCATGATCCGGTCAATTCCAATCAAGTTGTTTTATAGGTTAATTATACATAAACAAGTTGTTTTATTTATCGTGGTCAGCTCGCTAGACTTGCCGTATCAAAAAACGCGAGAGATTCCTATGTACAAACCTGACACTCGTTGTAATGGCGTGGCGATGGTATCTGACCTGACCGGCATGCATGCTTTGCCTCGGTGGCCTGGAATGTGGTGTCGAAGGGATTCCCCACTGGTCGGCTTGGTGCTTTGCCTGGCAATTGCATTGGCGGCAATGGGCTTGGGCCGAATTGACTGGCTGCAGGAACACGGCATGGGGGCTTTAACCTTGGCTATTCTTTGCGGGTTGGTAATTGGCAACACTGCATATGCACCCGTAGCGCAGCACAGCGTACAAGGTGTGACGTTTTCCAAGCAAACATTGTTGCGCCTAGGCATCATCCTTTATGGATTTCGCCTCTCATTTCAGGAGATTGGCAGAGTGGGCTGGACGGGTGTCGCGGCAGACGCACTGGTCCTTGGTTCCACCTTCGCTATTGCCCTCTTTGTTGGAATACGTGTGTTGAAACTTGATCGCGCCACCGTGATGCTGATCGGCGCAGGCAGTTCCATCTGCGGTGCCGCCGCCGTTTTGGCTTCGGCGCCCATTGTTGATGCCGAGGCAGAACAGACGGTGACGGCAGTTTCCACAGTCGTGGTTTTCGGCACCATGGCCATCTTCATCTACCCGCTGCTTTATCACCTGAACTGGTTTGGACTCGCTTCAGGTTCTTCTACAGCACACTTCGGGATCTTTGCCGGTTCCACGATTCACGAAGTAGCCCAGGTTGTGGCCGCTGCCGGCTCGATCGATGCCAAGCTTGCCGATCTTGCCGTGATTGCGAAAATGGTCAGAGTGATAATGCTGGCGCCATTCCTGCTTTTGCTTTCGATGTATGCGGCCCGTTTGGCACGGGCGACTGGGGCTGGTCAGGTCGGCAAGAGGCCGATAAATATTCCCTGGTTTGCCTTTGCGTTTATCGCCATTGTCGCACTTAATTCCTTTGCGCATATTCCTGCCGCATGGCAAACCCTGCTGACTAATTTTGATACGGCGGTGCTTGCCATGGCCATGGCGGCGTTGGGGTTGACGACGCAAGTTTCGGTGTTGCGCACGGCTGGTTTCAGGCCGCTTTTGCTGGGTGCTGCATTGTTCGGATGGTTATTAACCGGCGGCGCGCTGATAAGCCGCATGTTGATGGGAAGCTGAATTGGCCGGCAAAATGGTTCAGGGCAACTAGAGGAAACATTCCTCATTTGTGGTGATGGTAATGCGCACAGCGGCTTTGCGACCATTTCCCAAATCGAGAATCTGAGCCGTCTGCGTCACGGTTTCCTGACATGCTCCGCAACTCATGTCGATCACAATTTCTTCGGCAATTTGAGCCAAGGCGTGGGCATCAATCATATTGATAATTAAATTTTCTCTAACGCATCAGGTAAAGGAGACAGCCTTCTTCATCAGTAGACCAGTGCTCCGACGGTATGGTTCGCAGCATCGAGAGAAATTCTTCCGCGCGCATTTCATCTTCGAAAATATTTCTTTGTACAAAATCCTTCGATAACACCAGGGTGCGCAAGGGTGTTGTCTCGATCTTGATTTGCCAATACCCTCGCTTTGCCCATGCAAATGCACCGCCAAATGCACTGCTGGCGGCGCCCAGGCATTCATCTCGCGTCATGTTGCTACCTCAAAAGTGGACACCACAGTATCTATGGCGGCGGCGCGACATTAGGCCTTCTGGCCTGTCTCAACCTTATAATGATGTATTTTATTATGATTAATTTAACAAAGATATGTCAGAAGTGACAGGTGCACGATTTCAAAATTTGTGCGCCGACCTGCAATATGGGCGTCTGCTTCGACAGTGAAGCCACATACATTCTATAATTGCACTATGCCAACAATAATTTCTCATGCCGCAGTTCCCCTTGCGCTTGGTTTTGGATTCGGTGTGCATCTGATCTCCCGCCGATTGCAACTGGCGGGTGTCGCGGCGTCGATGGCGCCGGATCTGGACGTGGCAGGATTTCACTGGCACATTGCCTACGCCGACGCTTTTGGTCATCGTGGTGCTTCGCATTCCCTGGCGTTCGCGGTGATGCTCGGCCTGTTGGCAGTGACCTTCGCGCCCAATCTCAAGGCGGGTCGAAAGGCAGCTTTCCTGTTCGTGGCCTGCAGTGCGGCGTCGCACGGGCTGCTCGACATGTTGACCAACGGCGGTCTCGGCGTTGCCGTATTGTGGCCTTTCAGTGCAGAACGCTTCTTTTTTCCCTGGCAGCCGATCGCCGTCGCACCTTTCGGCTTGCGCGTACTGTCGGACGTGCGAGGACTAGCAATATTTTGCTCCGAATTCTTGTGGGTCTGGTTGCCGGCAGCAACCTGCGCATTGATCCTGCGCTTGATGTGCATCCGGTTCAGATCGGGCATTGACGCGATAGAATAGTCGCTTCGCAAGAACTCTCCTCCATACGATGCAATTTCGTGCTGCCGTCTTTGTTATTTTCCTGGTGCTGAGTGCGATGGCCTCCGCGATGGACGTTGCCACACCGCACACTTTCGGCCATCTATCCAATTACGGCAGCCAACTCAATGCAGACGGGACCTTGTTGCTTCATGTGCAGCGAAACGCAGGGCGAACTTCCGTCATCGTATCGAAAGCCGACGGGAGCGGCGCGATCACGCTCGTCAGGCCTGAGGAGAATCTGGTAATTTACTTTTCTGCCTGGGCGCAAAAAACGAATCGCATTGTTGTCAGCGCCGGAATACGCGGCGGGGTGGAAATGCTACTTGCCTTCGATATCGAACTCGATCGCCAGGTTGACGGTGCGGACCAGGCGCGCAATGTGCAGCGTGTCGATCTGCTTGCATCGCTGAAATCTCCGGAAACATATTTTGTGTCCGCCCTCGCGCGCGACAACCTGGCATTTCCGATTGCCCTGTTTCGCGATAGCGAGAGGCCGGCCCAGCATTCACTGTTTCAACTGGATATGGGACCAGGCGCCTTGCGTCCTGTCGAGCGTGATGGCGACATAATCCGTTTTAACTTCGCCGCCTGCCCTGAGCAAGCATTCGGGTTGAAATTCGACAGTGCCGCAGACGGTTCGATTGCCAGTATCGCGTATTTGATCAAGCAAGCCGACACCTGGCGCGAATTGCGGCGCATCAACGAAGAATCGAGCACTGCCGGCTCCGCGCTGGTCTCGTGTTCCGAAACTGAACGAGAAGTCTACTTTCTCGATGCCGATGCGCGAGACTTTCTTTCGCTGGCAACCTATGATCTTGATAGCGTGCGCGGCAAACAGCTCAGCACGGACCAAGGCGATATCGTCAACATCCACTTCAACCGGCAAAGCGGGCGGGTAGAATCTTACGCTACCGAATACGATAAACCGGAATGGCACGCGGTATCCGTTGCAGCGTCCAAGCTCGATCGGCACCTCGGAAACCGCTTCCCCGACGGGTTCGACGTGTTTTCGTGCAGCGCGGATGGCAAAACATGTTTGCTTTCCGGTGCGATGAAAGGACAGATCGAAACGACATATCTTTGGAGGGAGGCGCAGGCCGACAATCTACTGCCGCTGTATGTATCTCGCAGCGACCTGGCAGCATGGCAGTTGCAGCCGCAGAGTGCGCAGCGCATTCGAGCGCGCGATGGCATCGAATTGACGGCCTTTGTCACCATGCCTTCGCGCACGTGTCCGGCGGAAGGCTGCATGACGGTGATTTTGGTGCACGGGGGGCCGGGGGAACGCGACGGCGTGCGCGCAGACCCGATAACGCAATGGCTTGCCGCGCGGGGTTTTCTCGTCATATCGGCCAATTATCGCGGTTCGCACGGCGTCGGAAAGCAGCTTGAGGCGCTCGGCAGGCAGCAATGGGGCCTGCAGATGCAAGACGATCTTGATGACGTCGCACGTTGGGCCATAGACCACGGGCTGTCCGATTCTGCAAGGATTGCATTCATGGGCAACGGCTATGGGGGCTTTGCCTCCCTCAACGCCGTCATGCGTGAAGAAAATCATTACGCTTGCGCTGTGAATATGTCGGGCATGACCGATCTCGCCGAATTTATCGCACAACGTGCCCGCGCCATGCCGGAGATCGAATCCGAACTTCATTCACGGATCGGCGATCCATCCGACGGCGATGCGAGAAAGCGCCTCCGCCTGCAGTCTCCAATTGGCAAGGTGAGCGCCTTGCACGTGCCCATTCTCGTCACTGCTGTCGAGAACGACCCTTATGAACCTCTGGCTAATATATTGGAATTCGAACGCAGCATTGCCGCATCGGGGAAGGGCGCATGGCTCTCGCTATTCGTCCTCAAGGGGACAGGTCATGTATTCAACAGTGAAAGTAACGAGAAGTTGGCGTGGCGCCTGGTGGACAGATTTCTTGCCAGATGCATGAAAGAAAAAGCCGACCCCGGTACGGACGAACTCACGAAAGCTGTTTTTGCACGCAGCGACGACGGGCTACACCTTCTGCCATGATCGTTGGTGCAGGCAGGCGATACGTGGCCGCTAATTGCCTGCAGGAACTACTCGACAACGATATCGTCCAGAAAGCGGTGCATGACATGTGCGTCGACAAAACCCAACTGCTGATGGTTGAATACCTTGGGCAAGGTTCCGACGATGGCAAAACCAAGTTTTTTCCATAGCGTGATGGCGCCCTTGTTGGTGCTGACGACGAAATTGAATTGCAATGCCAGGAAGCCGGCTTTCTTCGCCTCAAACAGGCAATGCTGCCCCATGGCCTTGCCGACGCCCTTACCGTGGGCCGACGGGCTCACCATGAACGAAGCGTTAGCCACGTGCGCACCCAAGTCGCGCTGATTCGGGATCACCTTGTAAAAACCAACAATATTGCCTTTGATTTCCGCGACATAGGTTGCGATGTCCGGGCCAAGCCAATACACGTGTGCCTCTTCACGGCCGGTATTTGCGCCAAACACATACGTGTCGCCAGTTGCGACGACCGCATGAAAGATGGACCACATGGAGACGAAATCCGCTTCTGTTGCTCTTCTGATGTGCATGAGTCGATGAGTTGGGGCAAAAAATGGTGTGGCATGAAACCCGGAAGAGGGGAGCGCAAACGCGGTTTGCACCTGCTTCCTGCGGGCGTAAAATGCCCGGCCTTGCGGCTATTGCCTTGAAGATGCCGTAATGTGCCAGTGTAACGTCAGAAGCGTGGCCATTACAACCGTAGCATTTACGCGATAAAGCGTGAATATCTTATCTTGACAAGACCGATTACATCGGATTGAGGCTGGTGCTCTGTTACAGTTTGATATAAGAAATCGATGGTAAAGAGCGTGCGCAATTGACATTGACTACGGTGCAATGCAAAAATCGTTCATGATTGAAACAGGGCATTGCATGCAATTGTTTGCACCGGATGGCGACCTGGCCGTGCTGGAAGGTGTCCTGGCCAAAAGCGGGGATGCGGTTGAACTCGGCACGCTGGTTGAATTATCGTGGCATCTGCGGCAGCGCGATTGCCCGCGTGCGCTCGCGCTCGCAGACCGCGCCGCTGCATTGATCGCTGCGCAAAATGACACCGATCCGATTGTCCTGGCCCGTCTCCAGCTCGTGCGTGGCGAAATCAGGATGTTATTTGCGTCACTGGAAGAAGCCAGGCGATTAGCCCGGGTTGCGCTCGCCGCTTTTGCCGAGGCCGGCGATGACGGCGGCGCCGGCGACGCAAGCTGGCTGCTCAGCATGACCTGGCACGAATCCGGTGATAGAGATCAGCGTGATCACGAGCTGGAACATGCCCTGCAGCGCTACATTGCAGCCGGTGACGGCACCCGCATCGAAATCGCGCGGGCGCGCAAACTTGCTTACACTGCATTTAATGACCCGAGCCTGGCCGATGCAGGCCTGGCGCAATATTTTGGCCCGGGCGATTCGGCCGATGCATCTCTTCTCGTTTGGGTCGCAACTGCACGCGCCAATGTCGCGGCGCTGACAGACGATCCGGGCGGCGCGATCAAATATGACTTGCAGGCATATGAGGCGGCGCAAACCACCGGACAACTGAAGCAAGCGATGACGAGCGGAGTCAACATCGCGGAGGGCTTTGCTACCCTGGGCGACTTTGCGACTGCGATGGATTGGGCCGAGCGCGCACTACTGATCGCACGTTCCTTGCAATGGCCCGGCAGTATCGGCTTGTGCCTGCGGCAAGCCGGCGACATTCTGCGTCTGCTCAAACGTCTGGAAGATGCCGGAACGTACTTGCATGAGGCATACGACGCTTTGTCCACACTTGCAGGTTCGCGCAATTATGCAGCCATCGTCTGCAGTTTGGGCCAATTGCAGATTGACGTCGGCGGCGCGCAGCAGGCGCTCGACTGGTTTCACAAGTTCGAGCTGACAGATAGCAGTCAAAGCGACTTCGAATTGCGGACCAAGGTGTATCGCGGCAAGGCGATCGCGTATTCGCGCCTGGGCCGATTCGACGAAGCCGTGCAATGGGTGGACAAGTCGTTGCAACTGGCGCGCGACAAGGGCAATATCGAGGAGCAGATACAAACGCTGCGCGTCTATGCGGAACTGCACGGCGAACACAGACTGCCGCCGCCGGGCGACATGATCGAGGCTTCGCCTGCACTACATTATCTGAGTCAGGCGTTGCGCCTGGCCGAGAGCATCAAGGGTTATGCTATCCCTGCAGAGCTATATTCTCAAATCGCCGGCGCCTACGCTGCGACCGGCGACTTTCAGGAAGCATACCTCAAGGAATTGGCTGCGGCGGGGGCACGCAAGCGGTCCAATAATGAAGAGGCGCAAAAGCATGCACTGGCGATGCAAATTCGCTTCGAAATTGATCGTGCCCGCGCCGATACCGAGCATCACCGCACACTGGCCGCGACGCTGCAGGAAACCAACGGTACGCTTGAAACATTGGGCATGATCGGTCGCGAAATTACCGGCAACCTCGATCGCAGCGCCGTCTACGGCGCCTTATATCGCCATGCCCGCCGCCTGCTCGACGCCAATTGTTTTGCCGTCTATCTGTTCGATCCGACGCAGAATATTCTGGAACAGGCCTACTGCATGCGTGCCGGAGCAGCGCGCAGCGACGCCGTAATCGGCATTGCGCTTGACGACCCGACTTCCAATCTGGCACGTTGCGCGCGGGAGCAGATCGAAATCATGATCGATGCCGCAGGCGGCGTCGGAACCAATGCCGATGCGATTCTCCCGGCAGTCCGCAGCCTGCTCTTTGCCCCCTTGATTTCGGGCAATCGGCTGCTCGGCGTCATGACCGTCCAATCGCAGCAGGCGAAGGCATACGGTGAGCGTCAATGTTCGATCGTGCGCACCTTGGGCGCTTACGGGGCCATTGCACTGGACAACGCCGCAGCCTATAGCGTGCTCGATGCGGCGCGGCGCCAATCCGCCAAACAGGAGCAGGAATTGCGGGTTGCCGCTGTCGCATTCGAATCGCAAGAAGGCATGCTTATTTCGGACGCCGAGCAAATTACACTGCGCATCAATAGTGCGTTCACCAAAATCATGGGTTATGCCGTGGAGGATGTGCGCGGCAAGACCTCAAGCATGTTTCGTTCCTCGCGCCACCCGGAGGAATTCTATAGTGCGCTACAGGAGTCGGTCGCCAAGACGGGGGCCTGGCAGGGCGAATATTGGGCCCGCCACAAGGCCGGGCATGTATTCCCTTTGTGGCTCTCCATCACCGCCGTGCATGCGGAAGACGGCGCCGTCACGCATTACGTTTTTTCGCTCACCGATATCACGGAGCGCAAGGCAGCGGAGGATGAAATTCGCAGCCTGGCCTTCTACGATCCGTTGACCAACCTGCCGAACCGGCGCCTGCTGATGGACCGCCTGCGCCATGCGTTGATCAAAAGCGAGCGGAGCACGGCATTCGGCGCCTTGATCTTTGTCGATCTCGACAATTTCAAGAAACTCAACGATACGCGCGGACATGACGTCGGTGACCTGTTGCTGGCCGAAGTAGGGTGCCGCTTGTCGGCCTGTCTGCGCGACGGCGATACCGTTGCGCGCCTTGGCGGCGATGAGTTCGTCGTGTTGCTTGAAGACATAGGGAACGATGCGCTCGAAGCCGCGGAGCGTGCCGAAGTTGTTGCGGGCAAGGTCTTGCATGGCCTGAACGAAGCGTACGACCTCGACGGCATTGAACATTTCAGCACACCCAGCATTGGCGTCAGCCTGTTTCGCGGCAATGAAGTACAGATCGACGATATTCTCAAGCAGGCCGATCTCGCCATGTACCAAGCCAAGGCGGGCGGGCGCAATACGGTTCGCTTCTTCGATCCGAAGATGCAGGCGGCTGTCAGTGCGCACGCCGCAATGGAGGCGGATTTCCGGCGAGCCCTGCAGCACGGTGAATTCTTCCTGCTGTACCAGCCCCAGGTCGACCGTGACGGACGCGTAACCGGAGCGGAAGCGCTGGTGCGCTGGCTGCATCCGGAAAAAGGCACCATCTCGCCGGCGCATTTCATTCCGCTTGCAGAAGAAATCGGCTTGATCATTCAGCTTGGCGCATGGATACTTGATACTGCCTGCAACCAATTGCAGCAATGGTCGAAGCATGCCCACACCGCCCACCTGAATCTTGCCGTCAACATCAGTGCGCGCCAATTTCATGATCCCAATTTCGTCGAACTGGTGTTGCGCATTCTGGAAAAGTACCGCATTGACGCCGACAAGCTGAAACTGGAGTTGACCGAAAGCCTCCTGCTGAAAGACGTCGACAATGTCATTGCGATCATGAACGCGCTCAAGGAGCGCGGCGTCAGCTTTTCCCTTGACGATTTCGGTACCGGGTATTCTTCCTTGTCCTACCTCAAGCAGTTGCCGCTCGCACAATTGAAAATCGATCAATCATTCGTGCGTGATATTTTTACGGATCCCAATGACGTGGCAATTGTGCGCGCCATCGTGACGCTTGGCCAAAGCCTGGGATTGTCGGTCATTGCCGAGGGTGTGGAGACGCGCGAACAAAAAGAGTTTCTCGAAGCCAGCGGATGCCATGCTTTCCAGGGCTATCTGTTTGGCCGCCCCGGGCCGGCAGAAACTCTGGTCGAGGCATAGAATGGTGGCCATGCCGCCGCGGCAGCCCTGAAAAATAAAGGAGACAAGCATGAACGACCGTGCCACATTCATCCGCATGGACCAAAGCACACAGGAGGACTGGCGCACGATCGGCGGGCATTTCATGCAATTCGCCAAGGGCTTGCCCGATCGCGTCCTTGCTCATCTGAAGTTGCTGGATGGTGATTTCGGCGGCTTCCAGATTGATCGTTATCATCATTCGCTGCAAACGGCGACGCTTGCGCTGCGGGACGGCCGCGACGAAGAGTATGTCGTTTGCGCCTTGCTCCATGACATTGGCGACACCCTTGGCACCTTCAACCACCCTGAAGTTGCCGCAGCCATTCTCAAGCCTTTTGTCGGCGAAGCGAACCTGTGGATGATCCAGCACCATGGCATCTTTCAGGGCTACAATTTTTTCCATCACCTCGGCATGGACCGCAATATGCGCGACATGTTCACGGGTCATCCCTGCTACGAGCGCACGGCAGAGTTTATCGAGCTTTACGACAACCCGGCATTCAATCCGAAAACCGAGACCCTGCCGATAGGGGAGTTCGAGCCGATGCTGCGGCGACTGTTTGCGCAGCCTAAGCAGTCTATCTATAAGACAGTCACGGAGAACTCGGCGTGATTCGGGTCCGTAGACACGAACATTGTTTTCCGCCCAAAAAAAACGCCGCGCATGAGCGCGGCGTCTGTGCGGGTTGCAGGTGTCGAATTACACTGCAGAATTGGCCGGGACGCCGCTAACTGCCTTCTTTCTGTTCCTGCCGTTGATTGCATCCATCGCTATTCCGAAAATGTAGCCGATAACGATGAGCTTCCATACTACTTCGATGAATGTCACAAAAAATGCCAGTCCCGGATTCCAACGCTCTGACCGCATAACGTATTTCCCGCTGATCCGCTCCCACCAGATTTCGATGCTGTCGTAGAAAGTCGGTACCACCAGAAGCGTCAGCAGCGTGGAGGTAATCGTGCCGCCAATGATCGCTACAGCCATCGGACGATAGAATTCGCCGCCTTGGCCGATACCGATGGCAACCGGCATCATGCCTGCAATCAGCGCGAACGTCGTCATCAAAATTGGGCGCAACCGTTTACGCCCCGCATACATCAGCGACTCTTCCCGATCATAGCCTTCGGCCTCACGCTTGCGAGCGGCATCGAGCAGAAGAATGGCATTCTTCGCCACCAGACCCATCAACATGATGACCCCGATCAAGCTCATCAAGTTTAGTGTGCCATGGGTTGCCAACAGGGCGAGAACGACGCCGATCAGCGACAACGGCAGCGACAGCATGACCGGTATAGGCGCCAGGAATGAACCGAACTGAATCACGAGCACAAGATACATCAAGCCGATTCCTGAAATCAATGCGATGGCCATGGAAGCGAAGATTTCCTGCTGGTCGCGCGAGGCGCCGCCGAGTTCGATACCATACCCGGTAGGGAAATCGATGTTCTTGGCCAGCTTGATTGCATCGGCCGTCACTTCGCCTGGCGAGCGACCCTGCGTATTGGCCGTGACGGCAATCATGCGCTTGCCGTCGGTATGCTTGATCTGCGAAGGTCCCTTGCCCATGGTGATCTTGGCGATCTGATCGAGCGGCACCAGCACATTGGTGCCAGTCACGGCGATGGGCAGGTGTTCGATGTTTTCTGCTTTTACGCGATCTTCGGGATTGAGCCGCACGGCCACATCACGCGATTCTCCGGTTGGATCGACCCAGTCACCGACTTCGACGCCGGCAAAAGCAACACGCAATGCCTGCGCCACGTCGGCCGAGGAAATGCCGAGCTGGTTGGCCAGCCCGCGATTGAGTTCGATTTTCAATTCATCCTTAGGCGCTTGCTCAGACAAGCCGATGTCGACGGCGCCTGGTACTTTGGCCAACTGAGCCATGTAGTCGTTGGTGATTTCCATCAGCTTGCGCGAATCGGGGCCGGAAAACTGGATTTGCACCGGCTTCTGCGCGCCGTTGTTCAAATCATCCAATACTACGTATTCGGCGCCGACCAGTTGCGCCATCAGTTTGCGCAAATCTGCAGCGATCTCGACTGCCGACCGCTTGCGTTCGGTGCTCTTGCCAAGGTCAACATACACACGACCGCCGCCGGCATTGACGCTGCTGTCGGTGGCCTTGGTTTCGGATAGCGTGCGGGCCAGTTCGGCAGCGCGTTCAACCTTCAAGCGCGCGTAGTCGATTGAAGTCGATGGGGGAGTGCGGATGTCGATGGCGATGGTGCCATAGTCGGATTTCGGCAGGAATTCTGAACCGCCGAACATCGCCTGCAGTGCAATGGCACCGACGAAACTGAGGATGGCGATCAAGGTCATCCACTTGCGATGGTGCAGCGCCCAGGCAATCACATTGCCGTAGCGGTCTGCCTGGTGATCAAACCAATGGTTGAATTTTTGCAGTACGCGCGACAAGCCGCGTTTTTCCTCCAGGTGATGCCCCGGCGGGTCGCCCCAGAATGCCGACAACATGGGGTCGAGCGTAAAGGATATGAACAGGCTGACCATCACCGAGGCTGCCACCGTCAGGGCGAACGGGCGGAACCATTCGCCGCCGCCTTCGCCGGGCATGAATGCCACGGGAATAAAGACGGCGATGATGGAGAACGTTGTTGCCGCCACCGCCAACCCGATTTCCGCCGTGCCGCGCGATGCGGCCGTGCGTCTATCTTCTCCCATCTCCATATGCCTTACGATATTCTCTCGCACCACAATGGCATCATCGATCAGCACCCCGATGGCGAGCGACAGGCCCAGGAGGGTCATGAAATTGAGCGTGAAGCCGCACAGCCAGACCGCAATGAAGGCGGCGATCACGGACGTCGGCAGGCTCAGTGCGGTGATCAGGGTTGAGCGCCAGGAATTGAGGAAGACATAGACCACGAACACGGTCAGACCGGCGCCGAATATCAGCGCGTGTGTCACGTTGTGCAGGCTGTCTTCCGCATCCTTGCCGCCGTCCTGTGTGACCACCATCGTGGTGCCCTTGGGCAGAGTCTTGTTGATCTCTTCCATGGTGTCGCGAATCTTGTTGGCCACGCTCACCGTGCTGGCGTCACGCGAGCGCGAGATCGAAAGGCCGACGTTGGGGCGCGCGTTACGCAGGCTATAGCCGGATTGTTCGGCGAAGCCATCGGACGTCGTCGCAACCTGGCCCAACCGCACGATTTGATCGCCGTTGTGCTTGACCACGATATTCTGGAACTCTGCCGGGGATTCGATGCGGCCGACCAGGCGTATGCTTTGTTCGTCGAGTGCACCGCGCACTTTGCCGACAGGTGCCGTGGTGTTCTGATTACGCACGGCATTGATCACGTCGGCTACCGAGACGTTGAACTCGCGCAGTTTTTCAGCGCGCAACAGTACGCTCAGTTCGCGCTTGAGCGAACCGTTGACCGTGACTACCGAGACGCCATCGACGGCGCGGAACTTGTCGGCCAGTTCGTCCTCGGCGAGACGCGAAATTTCCGCGTGACTGAGCGAAGTAGAAGACAGCGCAATTTCCATGATCGGCTGTGCCGAGGGGTCAATGCGCTGCAAAACAGGTTCGCGCATTTCAACGGGCAGCTTGTAGCGTACCGAGGCGATGGCATTGCGGATCTCGTCCGACGCCTCGACTAGGTTTTTCTTGAAATTGAAGATGATCACGATCTGCGCGTCACCTTCGCTCGACGTCGAGCGGATTTCATGCACGCCGGTGATGCTCTGCAGCGACTTTTCCACGCGATTGATGACTTCGCGCTCGACGGTTTCGGGTGAGGCGCCCGGGTAAGGTATGTCGACCACAATCACGGGCGGTTGCACGTCCGGTATCTGATTGACCTTAAGGTTCTTGAGCGCCAGGAGGCCCATGCACATTAGCGCGATGATAATGACAATCATCGCGATAGGGCGCTTGATGCTGAAATCGGAGAGGAACATTTATTTCACCTTTGGCGCGGAGTCGGTCAGGCCTGCGCTGGCAGCCAGGGATTTCACCTTGGCGCCGTCCTTGAGCGTCGTGTTCGGGTTGCGCAAGACGCGGTCCCCGTCGGCCAGGCCGGTCAGCACGGCATAATCGCCGCGCCGCGCATCGCGCTCGCCCAGCGTCAACTCGGTTTTTTTCAGCGTGTCGCCGGCGATGCGCCAGGCGAAGGTATGATCGCCGTTGCGCATCAGCGCGACGGCCGGCACCATCAGTGCCGCGCTACTGCTGGTTTCGACCCTGCCTTCGGCATAGAGGCCCGAGACGCTCGGCAGATTACCCTTGCTGAACGCTACCAGCACTTCGACCTGGCGCGTGGTCGGGTCGGCAGCGGCGTCGATGCGTTTGACTGTGCCGGTGAAATCCTGCTCCGCATAGCCGTTGATGCGGAAGTTGACGTTCTGGCCCAGTTTGACGTTGCTGATCTGGTCGGCCGAGACGAAGCCGTCGAAGCGCACGGACGTCGGGTCAATCACCTTGATCAGCTCCTTGCCGATCGCAGCCGTGTCGCCGGCCGAAGTCTTGCGCTCACTGACCACGCCGTCGAACGGAGCACGCACTTCTGTGCGCTGCAATTGCTGGCGTGCTGTCACGACGCGGCTGTCTGCGGCAGCTTTGTCACTTTGTGTCGTGTTGCGGTGAATTTCGGCGTCTTCGAGTTGCTGAGCTGACGCCATGCCCGAGGCGCGCAGCGTTTTCAGGCGCTGAAATTGCCGCTCCGCCTGGTCGAGCGCTTGAGCGGCCGCTCTGGCCGAAGCATCGGCAGAAGTCAGTGCATCGCGGATCGACGTGTCGTCCAGACGCATCAGCAATTCGCCGCGCTTGACGCTCTCGCCGTTCTCCTTGAATACCTGGAGCACAACGGCCGAGACTTCGGCGCGCAGATCGGCGCGCCGCTCCGGCTGAATCGAGCCGGTGATGACGACGCCCGAGGCAAGCGATCCGTTATGCACGGTCAGCACGTCTTCGCTCGATACCAGCATGGGTGCATCTGCCGTGGGACTGACGGCGGCTTTAGCCTCGCCACTGGCGGCTGGCCCGCCTTTTTGGCAGGCCGCCAACGATAGGGCGAGAATGATCAGAACAGGGGTAATGCGCGACATGGTGTAATCTCCGAAACAACTTGCTTGCGTCATAAAATCGTCATAAATGCGTCTTGGGTAGTGCTGCCTTTGACAGGCTTGCTGCCTTACGATGGTGCATAACGCCATCTCCGGCTCCCGCATACTTCGCAATAGCCTTCAAACAGGTGTGTGCAACGTCAAATCTTCGCAGCATTATCTGCTAAATGTTGCTGCTCGCCAAACGAAAAAGCCAGGTTGAACGCTGTCGCCATTCAAACGGCAAGCAGTCTCATGGGTTGGTGCGATGAACAGCAGAACGATGTAGGCGTATTCCGGGCATCCTTGCCAGGATCCATTACCGAAATCTTCCTGAAATTGTCCTTGGTCCCTGCTTTTTAATTCTTTTCATACCGCTTCATTGCGCAGCATCCGGTATTTCACCGGCACGGGCAAATCGATTGCGATGAAATGCAAGGAATGGGGGGCAGGATGCAAAACTGCGGGATGAAACGCTGACGATAATCGGCCCGGCCTGGTGTTCAGCCGACTCTCCCAGCGGCAATATGAGTGCGTTGGAGAATCGGCTTCGAAGCTCCGGGACATCCCGGAGCCATGCACAAGACTACTTCTTGGCTGGTAATGCTTTGTCCGAAATCGCCAACTGGCGATTCTGTTCGTCCAGCCAGGTTTTCAGAGGCGCGAAATACTCGATGATGGCGCCGCCGTCGATCTTGTCTTCGCCTGTCAATGCCTTCAAAGCTTCCGGCCAGGGTTTGCTTGATCCCAGGGCCAGCATCGCCTGGAACTTGGCGCCGGCCGCCTTGTTGCCGTAGATGGAACAACGATGCAGCGGGCCGGTATTGCCTGCTTCGCGGCAAAGGGCGCGGTGGAACTGGAATTGCAGCATGTCGGCCAGGAAGTAGCGTGCGTACGATACATCGCTCGCCACGTGATATTTGGCGCCCGCATCGAAGCCGTCGGCTTCGAGTGGAGCTGGGCGCGAAATACCCTGGTATTTTTCGCGCAATTCCCACCAGGCCTTGTCATAGTCGGCGGGCTTGGTCTGGCCGGAATACACCTGCCAGCGCCATTTGTCGACCATGTACGCAAACGGCATGAACGAAATCTTTTCCAGTGCGCGCTTGAGCAGTGGGCCGATCTCCTGCGCCGGATCGGGATCATGGTCCATCAGACCGACTTTTCGCAGATAGTCCGGCGTGATCGACAAGGCGATGGTGTCGCCGATCGCTTCGTGGAAGCCGTCATTTGCGCCATCCTTGAACAGCGGCGACTTGTCGCGGTAGGACAGATAGTAATAAACATGTCCCAGTTCGTGGTGAATGGTCGTGAAATCCTCGGCGGTGGGCGTGATGCACATCTTGATGCGTACGTCATCCTGGGTATCGATATCCCAGGCACTGGCATGGCAAACCACTTCGCGGTCCTGCGGCTTGGTCAGGAGAGAGCGTTCCCAGAACGTGGCCGGCAGCTTCTGCATGCCGAGCGAGGTATAAAACCCTTCGGCGTAGCGCGCCATGTCGGCTGCGCCGGTTTTGCGCTCAGCCAGCACATTGCTCAAATCGTAAGTATCGCTGACCGTGGCAGGCTTCAACATCGGGTAAAGGTTGTCCCAAGTCTGGCCCCACATATTTCCCAGTAAATGTGCCGGGATCGGGCCATCTGCCGGTACCACATCCGGGCCATAGGCCTGGCGCAGCTTGTAGCGGGTATAGGTGTGGAGCGAATCATAGAGAGGCTTTACCTGTTGCCACAGGCGTTCCATCTCTGCCGAAAATTGCTCCGGCGTCATATCGTAGCGCGAGCGCCACAACGCACCGGTGTCGGCAAACCCCATCTCGCGTGCGCCCTTGTTCGACAACGCCACATATTGCGCGTACTGCTTCTTGTACGAGCGCGATTGCGCGTGCCACCCCTGCCATATTTCTTTCAAACGCGCCGGATCGCGGCTCTCGGCCAGAATCTTTTCCATATCGCCCAGGGCCAGGCATGGCGCAACTTTGCCGTCAGCGCCTTTTGGGCAATACTTTGCCTTGCCGTAAGCGCCCGTCATGGCCGCAGCCAGGCGGGCATATTGCTCGCGCTCCGCCGGATTTGACAGCATGAGTGACAACTGCATCAGTTTCAGCTTGCGCGCAGTGTCTTGTGGCAGCGGCACATCCTTGTAGCGACGCGCTCGCAATCCCGCTTCCCCCGCTACCGCGAGATTTTGTTCGTTTGCCTGGGCAGAAATCACTTCCGTGTCGTCGGTGATGAAATTCTCCGCGACCCACTCGGCACGTTGTGCATCAATGCCGGCCTTGCCGATGCGGGCTTCTGCCTCGCGCACAAACTGCTCGGCTTCTGCTGCAGTCGGTTTTTTGCCTTGGGCCACGCCAGGCTTGATTGCAGATTCTGAGGCCGGCGTATCGGCAGCGCTTGCGGGGAAGGCCAGGGCAGCCAACAAGGCCAGTGCCAAGGGCTTTTTGAATTGCAGCTTCATGGATTGTCCACTCCGTGATATTTGTTATTTTTACCTGCCAATTGCCGCGACGGGGTAACGTCCCGATAATCAATTGACGGCGAGAAATATAGCATCAATCACGGATTTTCGGCCCATCGGGGGCGATTGCCGGCGTCGATTAAACTAATCGAGTCAGAAAAGCAATTGCTTGCCTAGACAATCTAACCTCAGCCTGAGGTAAATTATCAGTGCCATGGAGCAACAATTGCCGATGACCCGGCATGCTCGATCATCGAGCATGCTCCCAGGCAATTAAACTGCAAGCAGCCCAGTCCGGTGCAAAATGACCTCAATCCGACGATTGCTCGTTCAGATAAGTGAGGTTGCTGGATGTGATCAAGGTCGCATAGCGTTGGAATATGCGCCATGTTTTCGGGCCCAATTTCAGTTCCACATTACGTCTGTCGCTTTCGGAGCGCGATTGTGTCACCACGCCGAGGCGTTTCATGCGTGCGAGTCGACGCTCCAAGGTCGCGGCAGACCCTATTCCGAAAGAGAGCATATGCTTGAGTGTCATCGGCATGCCGCGTTCCTGATGCAGGCCGATAAGGTACAACATATTCAAATCTTCCATTGTGCGTACAAAGGGAAGGTGTTTGCGCTCAAACGTACGCAACTGCTGCAAATATTCGAACACGTGCATTTTCATGATATCGACAATAGGTGGACGAGCCGCCAAACCAAATAATTCGCTTGTTGCTTAGCTGGCCAGACGGTTCAATGTTATAATTATTGCTCTAAGGCATTTTTTGTCAGATTGATCAAGTAGCCACATTTTACTGTAAACCACCTGTCATCATTGACAGTTGACGTATATCAAAAATGTCAGTTTTCTGCACGTCAATCTAACATCAACTTGATGTTGTATTGATACCTCTCGTTTTCAGTCCCGTTCTGCTCCCCATGCAACTTTGCGGCGTGGCGCCGTACCGGACGGCAATCGCGGGATTGCGCTTCAATGTGAACAAAAAATCATTTGGGTGCTGGTCCAATGCCAGGAAGCGCCGAGCCGATTCTTGTATTGGGACTTCGCGGCACATGCTAGAATCTGCGGCAGTTCCGGGGCTAGGGGCTGCGCGATCGTCCAATGCGGGGAGCATGGGCCGAAGCGAAAAATGAACGAGGGCAGTGCCGAAATCGCGTGCGCCCGATAACGATTCATCCACTTGGTCTGGGTGCAAAGCCATGCTCGACTTGACATCATATTTTGCCAAAGCCATGCGCTGCCGGCGCCATGCCCGCGCGCTGCTTGCCTTTGTCATGTTGAACTGCGCTTGCATTGTATTGGTGTTGTATTGCTCGCCGGCCCATTCTGCAGAAGCAGCGATGCCGGCGCTGACCATCAAGCCTGATAGCAGCGGCGCCTACATCAATCCGCAACTCGGTTATTTTCTCGACGAGGAAGACAACATGAGTGCGGCTGACGTGCTCACACGCGCCAGCTTCACGCCGACCAACGGACGCACAGGGCTCGGTCTGCAAAGGCACGCCGTCTGGTTGCGGGTCGATTTGCGGCGCACTGCCGACGCGCCGCAGCAATGGTGGGTGGAATATCTGCCTTATTCAGTCCATGAAGTGCAAATGTTTATCGTGCGCGATGGAAAAATCACCGCCACACCGGCTACCGGAGAAGCGCACCCCCACAGCACGCGTCCGTTCCCGTATCGGCAATACCTCTGGCCGATCGACGTGCAGGAGAATCAAACACTGACCCTGCTGTGGCGCCTTGAGTCGTTCAACCCGCGCGGCATCCCCATGCGGCTTTGGCAATTCCAGCACTGGTCTGAACAAACCATCAAGGAAACACTCGGCGTCGGCCTGTGTTTCGGCATCATGGCCGGCCTCGCCCTGTACAACATCCTGTTGTGGGCGCGCCTGCGCGACGGCCTTTACCTGCTCTATAGCGCACAAATTCTCAGCTACCTTGTCTTTGCCGCCGACCTGCACGGCTACCTGAGCCAATTCCTCTTACCCGAATCGATATACATGCTGGTCGGGCGAAGTCAGGCGCTCACCAACCTCTATGGCGTGTTTGTCTGTGCCTTTGCCGGTACCTTGCTCGACACACCGCGCATCACGCGCTGGTGGAGGCCCCTCATGCGCGGGCTGATCGGGCTCTACATCTTCGCCGTGGTGGCGGCGCTGACCGGATTTGCGGCCATCTCCGGCGCCATACTGCAATTGGCGCCGATGGTTTGGATTCCCGTGCTGTTTTGCGTCGGCATTTATCGCAGCATCCAGGGCTATCAGCCGGCGTTGCTCTACATGATCGGCTATGCGCCGCTGTTGGCCGGCCTCATCACGCTGCTCGCCTTCGGCGAAGGCGGCACCAGCGGCACGACATGGGTACAAAGCATCTATCTGATCGCCGGTGCCTGGGAGGCCATCCTGTTCTCGCAGGCCTTGGCGGCGCGCATCGTCGGCATGTCGCGCGAACGAACCGAAGCACTCGAAGCCGTTGCCGCCGAAAAGGCAAAGCGCCTTGCCGAAGCGCTGGAACACGAACGGTTCCTTGAGAGCCGCGTGGCCGAACGCACGACCGAGCTTGGCGCCGAAATGGACCAGCACATGCGCACCTCGGCCCAATTACGTGAAAGCCAGCTAAAGCTCGAGCACATGGCTTACCACGACTTCCTGACCGGCTTGCCCAACCGGCGCATGTTCGACGACCGTTTCAATCTGATGGTTGCGCAAGCCCAGCGCGATGGGCAAGGCTTTGCATTGGCCCTGCTCGATCTTGACCACTTCAAGCAAGTCAATGACACCTTGGGGCACGACGCAGGCGATGCCATGATCATCGAAGCAGGGCACCGCATGCAAGCGATCTTGCGCGCAGGCGACACCGTGGCACGGATCGGCGGCGACGAGTTTGCCCTGCTGCTTGCGTCGCCGGTCCTGGAGACCGATTTGGATCAGATATGCCAACGCCTGCTGCAAAGCTTTGCCGACCCTGTGAGTTTGAATGGAACGCCGATGCAATGCGGCGTCAGTATCGGGGTTGCCGGTTTTCCCCAGGACGGACGCGACACAACAACATTATATCGCGCCGCCGACCAGGCCCTGTATCGCGCCAAATCCGAGGGGCGGCGGCGCGTGTGTCACTTCCGGGCGGCGTGAGCCGGGTAGAGCACTATCGGCACGGAGCGCGTAGGCAAGGCGCAGCGATGCCGCCCATCACTTGGCCTTCGCCACCTTCTCGTGCAATGACGGCAGCTTGTCTTGCCATCCGCCGCCCAGGGCCTTGTAGAGCGATACCGTAGCCTGCAGGCGGTCAAGCTTGATCTGCCCCAACTGGTTCTGCGCATTCGACAAGCTGCGCTGCGTGTCTATCACCGTCATCAAATCCTCCGCGCCTTCGCGGTAGCGGATTTTCGACAGGTCGAAAGCATACTTGGCCTGTTCCACTTCCACATTCTTCAAGCGGTAGCGCTCTTCCGAACTGTGGATCATGCCGAGCGATTTTTCTACTTCGGACAGCGCATTGATCACCGCGCCGCGGTACACCTGGACCAATTCCTTCTTTTGCTCGACCGCCAGCGCCTGCGCATTCTTGCGGTTGCCCGCGTCGAAAATCGGCGCAATGATGGACGCGCCAAAATTGGCCAGCAGATTCGGTCCGCTGAACAGCGACACCAGCGCGCTACTTTGCCCGCCGGTCGAACCCGTCAGGTAAATGCTCGGAAACAGCGACGCGCGCGCCACTTCGATATTGGCGTTGGCCTCAGCCAATTGCGCCTCGGCCCGCCTTATGTCCGGGCGGCGCGACAACAATTCCGATGGCAAACCTGGTGTGATGCTGGGCATCTGGATTGAATCGAGGCCGCCGTCCTTGATGGCGAAATTTTCCGGCGTGCGGCCCAGCAAAATGGCCAGTGCCGTGCGCGCATCGCGCTCCTGTTCCTGCAAATCTGGAATCAGGGCCTGCTGGCCTGCGATTACCGAGCGTTGCCGCGCAACGTCCAGCGAAGAGGCCGAACCGGCGCGGTTCTGCGCAAGCAACAGGGTCAACACCTGCTCTGCGTTGGCCACGTTGTCGCGCGCGACTTGCAGGCGATCATGCAGCGACAGTATTTGCAGATAGGTCGACACAATGCCGCAGGTAACCGTCAGGTTGACGGTCTCGCGGTCATAGACGTTGGCGCGCAGCGCCGCTTCGGCAGCCGATACGCCGGCCTTGTTCTTGCCCCAGAAATCGACTTCGTAATTGATGCTGAGAAGCCCGCTGGCGCTGGTCGTCGCCACGCCTGAGGCAAGCGGCAACTGGCGATTGGCCCCGCCGTCGAATTCCACGGAAGGCAGCAGCGGCGCGCCGGCCATGCGCGCCTGAATTTGCGCCTGGCGCACACGCGTTACTGCCGCTGCAATGCCAAGATTGCTGCGTTGACCTTCGATCACCAGCCTGGTCAATTCTTCATTGCCGAACCGCTGCCACCAAGCCGAATCCGGCCAGGACTGTTGCGTCTCGACGCCGTGGTCGGCCCATCCTGCAGGCAGATCCATTCTAGGCGCAGTCTCCACATCGGTTTGCTGCGAGGCGCAGCCGGCCAGGCCTGCAAGCGTGGCGATGGCAAACAACAACTTCTTCTGGCGCATGGTGTTCATGAATGTTCTACTGACTGGTTCGTTCCTTTGCCGGCGCGCAGGCATTCCGCAGCATTGGCATGTGTGACGGCAATGCGTTCACCGGCCCGCAGGCCCGAGATCACCTGTGCCTGGCGCTGATTCCTGAGCCCGATGATTACCCTGCGTGGATTCAGCTTGCCGTTCGCATCCACCACAGTGAGCATCGGTGAAATCAAATCCGCATCTTCCAGCAACAGGCATGCCGGTATCGTCACCGTATTATCCGCCTGCGTGATCACAAATTCCACATTGGCGTTCATGCCACTCATTAACTCGCGATCCGGGTTCGCCACGTCGAACAACACGGTGTAGAAAGCAAGTTTGCCCTGTTGCGCGCTATCATCGATCGGCAACGGCATGATCTCGCTCAGCTTGCCATACCAATGCTTGCCCGGAAAGCCCGGCGTGGAAAACATCGCAGCCATGCCCTTGCGCAACTTGGTCACGTCGCTCTCGGCAACCCGCGCCTGCACAGTCATCCGGCTTAGATCGGCAATCCGCAACAAAGTGCCCTGCCCGGGGACCAGCATTTGCCCCTGATGCACCGAGAGGGAAACGACGGTGCCGCTCATCGGCGCCACGATGTGTGTCTGCTTGCGCATTTCCTCGTCGTTCTTCATGTTCGCCTCAACCTGCTGAATCTGGGCGCGGATCGCGTCAAGTTTTGCCGAACTTGACAACATGGCCGTGCGGCTCGATTCCAGGCTCTCTTCGCGCGTGGCATGGTCGGCCATCAGGCGAGTCTGGCGCTGAAACTGCAACTGCGCAAAGTCGTATTGCGCGCTCTGGTCGGTCAAGTCCGCATTGAGCCGCGCCAGTTGCGCCCGGGTGCTTTCGATGTGTGCCGTATCGGGTGGCGGCGCAATTTCCACCAGCAACTTGCCTGCCTTCACCGTTTCACCGACCGGCACATACACTTCCTTCACTTGTCCGGCCAATTGCGAGCCCACATCGACATAGTGGTATAACGCCAGCTTGCCCGACGCGGTCACGGTCTGCGCAACGGCACCAACCGTTGCCGTGACCATCTCGGGCGCCTTGGGAGGAGGGGGCGGCAAATCCTTGTGGCGCCAATATGAATAGAGTGGAATAGCTGCGCCGCACAGCAGCAGCCCGCAGACGCCTAAAACATAGGGCGCAAAATTCCTCACCGCCAGTCTGATGCTGGTGCGGCGAGCGAATTCATCGCCATCCGAGGCGTTCTTGTTCGTTGATTTCAAAATGCTTGGTTCGCTGGTGGGGTCCATTGATACAGCCAGGTTTCTGAGAGAGCGCGCTTCTCCAGGGCGAGATACAGGCGCAGATTGATCGGTTCATTGGTCGCGCCGGGACGCACGTCGAACATTGCGCGATAGCCGTGAATCGCATCAAGCGGGCGTGCCGACACCAGTTCAACGTCGCCATGCGAGGCCGACACGATGGCTTGCGGCAGGCTGTCCTTGCCCAACAGGTTCAGGTCGCCACCGGCAAAGTCGACCACAAAACGCCACGAAAAATGCGTGCGCTTTTGTCCAACGACCCCGCCCATGCCGGTGCGCGTGGCAACAACTTGCGCCAGCGGCGGCAACGCAAATGACGGCGGGCGGGCGCCCCAATACAACCGATAGCCAAATAGCAATTCCTGTCCCGGTTGTGCCGGCGTGTCAGGGTGCCAGAAAGCGGCGATGTTATCAGAGGTTTCGTCCTCCGTGGGAATCTCGACCAATTGCACCGAGCCCTTGCCCCATCCCGCCTTCGGTTCTACCCAAACGCTGGGGCGACGCTCATAGAATACGCCATCATCCTGGTAGTGATCGAAATTCCGGTCACGTTGCAACAACCCGAAGCCGCGCGGCGCGTCGTCCTGATAGACGTTGAATTGCAACTGTTTCGGATCGGTCAACGGACGCCAAATCCACTCGCCATTGCCGCGCCACATCGACAAACCATCGGAATCATGAATGCTCGGTCGCCAATCGTCGCGCGAACGGCAGTCATTCTCGCCGCAGCGGAACATGCTCGTCAGCGGCGCAATGCCCATGTGCGCCATGGTCTTGCGCGGATACAAGGCCGCGTCCACCTCCATCGTCTGCGTTGCCCCCGGGCGTATCTCGAAGCGATACGCGCCGGTGACGCTGGGCGAATCGAGCAGCGCATACACAACCAGGTTATCCGCGCCGGGAAGAGGGCGGACCAGCCAGAATTTGCTGAAGCGCGGAAATTCTTCCGCTGTCGGCAAGCCGCAATCGATCGCCAGTCCGCGTGCCGACATCCCATACTGCCAATCGCCGCCGACGGCGCGGAAATAGCTCGCGCCGAGAAACGCCGTCACATCGCGGCTCATATCGGTGCGGAAGTTCACCCGAAAACCGGCAAAGCCGAGATTTGGCGGCATGCGCTCGCCGTGCAAACCGCTCTTGCCGTAGTCGAACAAGTCGGGCGCATACGCGATCTCCTGCGCCTGGCCGTCCGCCACTTCGTAAATCGTCACCGGGTCATGGAAATACAAACCGAGATGAAAAAACTTGACCTGAAACGCCAGATTGTCCCCGGCCCATAGCGCGTGGCTGTCGCGGTAGCGAATCGATTGATACTGGTCCCAGTCGAGCGCCGTGATCTCGGGCGGAATGCTGCTTGCCGTGCTTGCGTAGGGCTTTCCCGCCAGTGAGCGCGCCTGTCCCTTCAGCCATGCGTAGTCGAATGCAGTTGTTGCCCCCACATGTTTTAACCGCCCGGCTGTCGTCAATGCGGTAGACATTGCCGGGGAGGGGAATGACCAGGCCGTCAGTCCAAAGGCGGCCGTCGCCTTGAGTAGTTCACGTCTTTTCATTGATTTGTCTTTTTTATCGGTCGCGTGGCGCGCCGTTTGTGCTGGGACAACATCACCGGAGTCCTCCTACGCATGCATGCGTAGGCCGGCCGGCGCCGTTTCTGTAGCTATAAGAAATAACAAACGGCATGAAAGTTCCTTGCCGGGAGCAAATTTCTTCCACATGAGCGGCCCGCTGCAAGCGGAAGCGGTTGCCCAGACATGATCGATTTCGGGTTCGAAGAACGGACTCCCTCGTATTGACATCGAACCGCCTGCAACTTTCTTTGCTGACACCAAAGGACCGTTCATTCAATTTAAATACGCAAACCGTCGCCAATGTGTGAACTTTCTTACAACATCGCTATCAATACAGGCAATGATGCGGTGCAAGACCATCTGGCAGGCACAGCCCTGCTTTGAACGTCGCCGGATTACATCGTCACGTCGATGGTCTATCTGCGCTTTGGTTTGTAGTGGCGTCAGTAGTTGATGGCGTCGAAACACGTCGCAACATTTCAATGTGTTCACAAAAATCGCTCGGCAATTTGCCGCAATGCGAGGGTGTTCTACACATTGTTGAAAGTGCGTGCCGCTCGAGGCGCGAGAAGTCTCACCGGCAAACCGTCAAGGGGTAGGATCGAATGAAATCGCAAACACATCACCACCACAACCACGTAGCGTCAAGCCGCTCTATCGACGAAGCACATGCCGGCTGGATCCGCAAAGACGTGTTTCCGCCAATAGCCACCGCACCGCAGCTCAATCGCACCTCCATGGTGGCGCGTCCCTGGAGACGCTTCAACCCGTTTGCAGGCCTGGCGCGCAAGGCGGGCATTATCCCTGCCGGTTTGGAACGCCGCAGCGCTGCAAGGGCGGGCCATTCAACCGAACTCGTAGAATGGCAGCGCGATGGTCGCGTGCGACGCGTGGTGCTGCTTACCTTGACGCTGTTGCAAACCGCCGTGGCCGGCGTGCTCATGATTGATTCGCTGCCGACGCAAGGCAACACACTACTTGAACGCATGGTATTGATGCTGTTCCTGATCCTGTTCTTTTGGGTCTCTGCCGGTTTCTGGACCGCCATGGCGGGCTTCCTCGTTCTCGTCAAGGGTGACCCGCACGGCGTCGGTAATGTGGCAACAGCAGAAACCGGGCAAGCGCCCGCCGATCCCGATCCAGATGCCACGCCACTGCGCACAGCCATCGTCATGCCGATCTGTAATGAAGACGTTGCGCGCGTTTTCGCCGGCCTGCGCGCCACCTATGAATCGGTCGCCAAAACAGAGCAGGCAGGCCAATTCGATTTCTTCGTGCTAAGCGACAGCAACGACACCGACATCTGCACTGCCGAGCTGGACGCCTGGGCTTCGCTGTGCCGCGCGGTGGGCGGATTCGGCAACATTTTCTACCGGCGCCGCAAACTGCGTGTGAAACGCAAGAACGGCAACATTGCCGATTTCTGCCGCCGCTGGGGCAAGAATTATCGCTACATGGTCGTGCTCGATGCAGACAGCGTGATGAGCGGCGAATGCCTCAATTCGCTGGTTGATTTGATGGAAGCAAACCCCAAGGCCGGCATCATCCAGACCGCGCCGCGCGTGGCCGGCCGCGAAACCCTCTACGCCCGCATCCAGCAGTTCGCCTCGCGCGCCTATGGCCCCTTATACACGGCCGGTCTGCATTTCTGGCAATTGGGCGAATCGCATTACTGGGGCCACAACGCCATCATCCGCGTCGCGCCTTTCACTCGCCACTGCGCGCTGGCGGCGCTGCCGGGCAAGGGCCCGCTCTCCGGTGAAATCCTCTCGCACGACTTCATCGAAGCCGCGCTCATTCGCCGTGCCGGCTGGACCGTATGGATTGCCTACGACCTGCCGGGCAGCTATGAAGAAATGCCGCCCAACCTGCTCGACGAACTGCAACGCGACCGCCGCTGGTGCCGCGGCAACATGATGAATTTTCGCCTCATTCTTGAACACGGCATCCATCCCGTCTACCGCGCCGTGTTTGCCACCGGCCTCATGGCCTACTTCTCATCTTTCCTCTGGCTGAGTTTTCTGGTGCTGTCCACCGTCTTGCTGGCAGTGCAGAAGGTGGTGCCGGTTGCGGTAATCCCGGCAGACATATTGCCCGGCCAACTGATCGATGCACACACGACATTGCAGCTGGTTCCCTCCTGGCCCATGCTGCACCCCTTGCACGCCATGCAATTGTTTGCTTTTACCACCGGCCTATTGATCTTACCCAAGGTGCTCGCCGTCGCCCGTCTGTGCCGCCACGGTGCACAAGAATTCGGCGGCGTCGTCAGGCTCATCTGCAGCATGGCGCTGGAGTTGCTGTTTTCCATTTTGTCCGCGCCCATCCGCATGCTGTTCCACAGCCGCTTCGTGGTGGAAGCCATCACCGGCCACGCGCTGCACTGGAAATCGCCCACACGCGGCGACGCCGAAACCACCTGGGGCGAAGCCTGGCACCGGCACGGCGTGCACACGCTGCTAGGTGTGCTGTGGGGCATGCTGGTCTACTCCATCAACCCCGGTTACCTTGTGTGGCTGCTGCCTGTGGTCGGTGCGCTGGTGCTCTCCATCCCGCTCTCGGTGTTATCGAGCCGCGTGTCGCTGGGCAACCGCCTGCGCCGCTTCAAGCTCTTCCTCATACCGGAAGAGGGCAGGCAACCCGAAGAGCTGCGCGCCACCGAAGCCTATAACGTCAGTGCCAAGCCCTTGCCCGGCTTCGTCGAAGCCGTGGTCGACCCTGCAATCAATGCCCTGGTCTGTGCCTGCGGCAAGCAAGGCGCCAGACTCTCGGAACGCATCAGCATCAGCCGCCAGCGCCTGATACAAGCGGCGTTGTGCCAAGGGCCGGCCGCCTTGTCCGCGCCGGACAAAACACGTCTGCTCAATGACCCGCACACCCTGTTCCAATTGCACCGGCACGTGTGGGAAGCATCGATCGTGCATCCGCATTGGCATGAGATGGCGAGTTGGCGCGAGTGAATACTCGTTAGGGCACTCATGCCGGATCAGGCAGGCGCGCCGAAATCCACTGGCCCTATCCTCAAAATCCGTTGATCCGCGCACGAGCTGATCGTCACCCACCAGTGCGTGCAAAGCCCGGACTCCCCTCTGCCCGCTTGCGGGAGAGGGGCAGGGGAGAGGGTTTGCCACGACTCCTAAAACCCTCTCTACCAACCTCTCTCCCCTGCGTCCCGATAGGGAGGGAGTGCCCGCTTGCATGCGAATATCGTTTCATCAGCGGATGGCATGCCATCCGAATCCCCGATTCCAACGCAAGCGGGCAGAGAGGAGAAAACGACCCGCCAGCACGCTTCCAAGTATTTTGATATGATACGAATCTAATTTCGTAATTTAACGAAATAAGATTCGATCAAACCCGAAATTCGTCTGCGTATAATGGAAAAAACACCGCCGCCCGATCTGGACGACATCATCAAGGCGCTAGCCCACCCGCTGCGCCGTGAGATGCTCGCCTGGCTCAAGGACCCGCAAAATTCCTTCCCGCCGCAAGACCATCCATTCGAGATGGGCGTGTGCGCCGGCAAGATTTTTGAAAAGGCCAACCTATCGCACTCCACCATATCGGTACACCTGGCCACGCTGCAAAAGGCCGGCCTGGTCACGTCACGCAAGGTGGGGCAGTGGATTTTCTATTCGCGCAACGAGGCGCTGATCGAAGAATTTCTCAAACGAATCCATAACGAGCTGTAGCCGCTGACCAAAATGGCGAGCAGGCAGCAAGAGACATGCAGCAACCGTCATCCATATTGCCAATAAAGGAAACGAAATTGAACAAACTGATCCAACCCCTGCAACTCGGTGATATCCGTCTACCCAACCGCGTCGTGCTCGCACCGCTCACACGCTGCCGTTCCAGCGAAGGCCGCGTGCCCAACCCGCTCATGGCCGAATACTATGCCCAGCGCGCCAGCGCCGGCCTCATCCTCACCGAAGCCACATCCGTCAGCCCGCAAGGCGTAGGCTACCCCGACACCCCAGGCATCTGGTCCGACGAACAAGTCGCAGGCTGGAAACTCATCACCCAGGCCGTGCACGCCGCCGGCGGCCGCATCTTCCTGCAGCTCTGGCACGTTGGTCGTATCTCGCACCCGTCTTTCCTGAACGGCGAACTGCCCGTCGCCCCCAGCGCCATTGCCGCCAAGGGCCACGTCAGCCTGCTGCGCCCGCAACAGGAATACCCCGTGCCGCGCGCACTGCACATTGAAGAAATCCCCGGCATTGTCGAGGCTTACCGCAAGGGCGCAGAAAACGCCAAGCTGGCCGGTTTTGACGGCGTGGAAATCCACGGCGCCAACGGCTACCTGCTCGACCAGTTCCTGCAAGACAGCACCAACCGCCGCGACGACAGCTACGGCGGCTCGATCGAAAACCGCGCGCGCCTGCTGCTGGAAGTAACCGACGCCGTCATCGGCGTTTGGGGCGCCGGCCGGGTTGGCGTGCACTTGGCACCGCGTGGCGATGCCCACACCATGGGCGACTCCAACCCGCTCGCCACCTTCGGCTACGTGGCAGAACAACTGGGCAAGCGCGGCATCGCCTTCCTCTTCACCCGCGAATCGCTGGGCGATAACCGCATCACCCCGGAGCTGAAAAAACGCTTCGGCGGCGTGGTCATCGCCAATGAAGGCTTCAAACGCGAAACCGCCGAGCAAGTCATTGCAATGGGCGAAGCGGACGCCGTGTCGTTCGGCAAAGACTTCATCGCCAACCCTGACTTGCCGAAGCGGATATTGTTGAACGCGCCGTTGAATGCCTATCACCCGGAGACCTTCTATGGGTATGGGCAGCCTGATGCCAAGGTAGGCTATACGGATTACCCGGCGTTGGCGGCGTAATAGGCAGGAGTAGTTTGCAAGGCCATCTCGTCACAGAGCGCGATGGCATTGCTCCCCTCGCCCGGGGGCGAGAGAGGGGCGGGGGTGAGGGGGCTCGTCAAGACATTTTGCTTCCACGTTGCGTGGTTCTGGATTTTTGTCGTCAATTTATTGCAGGCCCACCTATGTCGGTTGTTCATACTGTGGGGTTGGCGAGCCCTTCACCCCCACACCCCCCTTCCCTGTGCCCCTGCAGAGAGGGAGTGTCCGCTTGCACGCGGACACCGTTTCATCGGCCGATGGCATGTCATCCGAAACCCAGATTCCACCGCCTACGGGCGAGGGGAGTCAACGATCCGCCCCATTTTCAGCACAATCCTGTCTCACCCAAACCTCACCCCGGACAAGGCATCCCCGCATCCTTCCATGCCGTCAGCGCCCGCATGAACTCGTCATGCGAAATCGGCGGCATGGAGCGATTCGCTCCCGGCGCCCAAGCCCACAACACTACCGGGTCCGCCCGCATGTGTTCCATTACTTGCTCACCCGTGCGCCGTCCGCCGTTGCGCGCCGGGTCCT
The DNA here is from genome assembly GCA_036561005.1 of Burkholderiaceae bacterium. GTDB lineage: Bacteria > Pseudomonadota > Gammaproteobacteria > Burkholderiales > Burkholderiaceae_D > PKWO01. Next base: position 31,234 of record DATBQE010000209.1, read on the forward strand.
TCATCTGCCGGCAAATGTCCCCCTTGCTTAACCCATCCCAATTTGCACTTAACGGCGCCAAGTGCCAGCCAGCCGCGCCGGGCACGATATCGTTACCCGTGTTCATCGTTTGATGGCAAGCCGAACACTGCAATGCCGGCACCCCATGCCCAGCCGGGCCGCGCACGATTTGCATGTCGTGCCGGGTTTGATTGTCATTCTGTTTCGGCGCATCAACCTGATGGCAATTCATGCAGCGCGGATGCATGACCACGGAAGCAACAGGTTCGAACGTCGCCGCATCGCCGTCCTTCAATGAGGCCGCGCCCGCTTCGCCGATCGCGCAGCCCAAAATGAAACACGTCAACAAAAACCAGAAAGAGAATTTTTCCACAGAAGAAATACTCATCTCGCACTCCAATACCAAACAGTTCCAACAGTTAATTGCGTTTGTTCCCGC
>DATBQE010000210.1:0-23969 GCA_036561005.1 Burkholderiaceae bacterium
GAACGTCATCATTAACGCGCTATCGCAACAAGGCAAGGTGCGCGAAGAGACAAGTGCATCGGTCGTCACCCTGAACAATCAACCTGTCCCGGTCCAGGTTGCGACGCAGACCAGCTATCTCGCCTCGTCGCAGACCACACTGACCAATACGGTGGGAGTGAGCACCACATTGACGCCCGGCGTCGTGACGACCGGTTTCAACATGAGCATCCTGCCGCACGTGCTCAACAACGGCTCCTTGTTGCTTCAATTCACGGCCGACATCTCTGCCTTGGAAAAACTGGACACGGTGCCGAGCGGAACGGGTTCGATCCAGGTTCCAACGGTCGACACGCGCAATTTCATGCAGCGCGTCTCGATGAAATCCAACGAAACCCTGATCATCAGCGGATTCGAGCAGACCGATGACCAACTGACGAAAAACGGCGTCGGTACCCCGAGCAACTACCTGTTTGGCGGGGGGCTCAACGGCACCCACGCAAAGCAGGTGATCGTCATCCTGATCACACCAACGACGTCCGGAACTTGAGCGGGACACAGCCATGACCACTCACGTTACCCAGATCGGAAAGCATCGTTTCGTCTGCGGCCTGTTCTGGCAGTCGCTGTCGCGTCCGCGCGATCTGATGAAGGAAGCAGCGGAACTTGCCAAGAGAATCGATTGCGACCTGGTCGTGCTGCGCAAGGACCATGCGACTGCACAGGCCGGCTTCGGCAGCACGCGCGAGTTTTCGCGCCGCACAAGCTATTCCCTAGGCGCTGCCGTTTCCAAGACGATGGCAGTGCAAGGCGCAGAGTTCGATGGTCAAAAGCAGTCGGCACACAACTGGCTAGGCGCCTTCAAACTGCCCGATGGAAAATGGGCCTATTTCGCAGTGCGCGACGCAAACTTTCTTCCTAATGGCGACTTCGCCGGTTCCAAGGAAGAAGTGCTCGATCACCTCAACAACGACTACGGCATGGGCGGCTGGAACATCGTTATTGGCGATCCAGAGCTGGAGAGCTTCGGCTTCCACAACTTCATGCCGAAGAAAATCGAGGACATGATTCCGCGCAAGAAGGGCGGTCAGATCGAGATTCACACTTGGTGGACGTTACGACCGCTCTCGCGAAGGTTCCCGTGGCGCCCAGCTGCGGTCGGTATGGCGGCCCTACTCGTAACCGGCGCCGGCTTCGCCGCATGGCGCTACGACGAGCGAAAGAAGGTCGATGAAATGCGCCAGCGTGCGTTGCAGGATGCCGCACTGGCCTCGAAGGGGCAACCGGGTCAGACTGACCCGTGGCTTGCGGCAGCCAAACCGAAATCGCTGGCCAACGCGTGCATCGGCGGCTTCGGCTACCTCACGGCCGGCGGCTGGCGGCTCGACGACTACCTTTGCACTCCGGCAGGCGCCAGCTTTATGTGGTCGCGCCAGGAATCCACTGTGGGATTCCTGCTGGCCGAAGTACCTGATGCCAGCGTGGATCTGAACGGCAACAAGGCGGCGCTGCTACGCCCTCTACACGTCCCACCTGGAGGGCAGGAAACGCTGCTTGCGCGCAAGGATTTGATCGAACCGATCATAACCCGCCTGCAACTACTGGACATTTCGCCAAAAATAACCAGGCTCGCTGCACCGCCCCCCCCTGCCGGGCCAAAAGGCGCGAGCATGCCCCCACCCAAGCTCGATTGGGAGAGCTACGCCTTCACATTTAATGCCGGCTCCCTGCCGCCGGGAGAAGTCGCCGAGGTGCTCAATCGCCCCGGCATCCGGCTCAGCAAGCTTACCTATCACACTGGCGAATGGTCGTTCGAAGGAGTCATGTATGCAAAACTACCTTAACAAATTGGTGCTCGTTTCCGCCCTGGTTCTGCCAGTGCCGCTGTGGGCGGAGACGGCATCGGGCGATCTATCGAAGATCGAAGCGGAGACCTTGGTACTCAAGGCGCGAGAGCGACAGCTCGACGTCCAAGCCAAGATCATCGCCAGGCAAAGCGAAATCGCCTCGCGTCAGGCGGAATCCGACCGCATCGTGCAATCGGCGAGCCCCGGCAACCCGGTCATCATGTCGATCGAGGGCATCGGCACGAATGTATTTGCCACGCTACGTATGGAAAACGGGACAACGGTCGACGTCCGGGCAGGCGAGACGCTCTCTGACGGCATGAAGGTGGTCTCGATCAAGACCAATGAGGTGATCATCGAGAGCGCCAAGAAAAAGCGCACGCGACTGGCGACGGCAACCCATACGGCAACAGCGTTCGACTCCAGCTACCCGAGTTCGGGACTTCATCTCCCGCCGCTGCCCCCGCCATCAGCTGTCAAAGAGAATTGACATGGAAATCGACATGGACATTCAGTTGGCGCGGCCGCTGTCACCGCCACGCGATGGGCCGGTTTTACCGGATCTCGACCACAAGGGGTTCGACAATATCGGCGTCCTGAGCAGTAGCGGCGCATTCGAAGGCACTGAGGAGGAAAAGAACCTGCTTTGCCTGCTGTCGGATGGACGCCTGCTGATCGCGGACGGCCAAGAGATGAATCCGCACGTGTTGTCATACCGCGCGCGTCTGGAAAAACTGAAGCGCGCCTACCGCGTGGTCGTGACTGACATCGAGAGCGTGAGCCGTCTATATGGTAACGGCACACTGGACTTCCAGGGCCGCCATCCAGCGCACTCGATGATGCAAGTCAATGCCAAGGACCTGATCCGCAAGGCCAGCATTGCCAGGGCATCGGATGTACACATTCGCGTCCGGAAAAACAGCACTGACATTTACTACCGCATACAGAACGACCTGATCCGCGCCAGCAGTCAGACGCGCGAATACGGCGAGCGCCTGGTGGCCACCATCTACGGCGCGATGGCATCGGTTTCCGACAGTTCGTACAAGCCAACCGAGCGCCAGGATGCCAGCATCTCGGACGCCGACATGCTGCCGCAACAGTTGAGCGGCGTGCGCATTGCCACCGCGCCCACCAACGAAGGCAGCGTGATGGTGTTGCGCCTGCTATACAACAGCTCTGGCGACGCGGTCGATCTGAACGAACTCGGCTTCACCCCGACCCAGATCGACATGTTGCAATGTCTGAAGGAGCAACCAATTGGCATCAACATCATAAGCGGCCCCACCGGCTCGGGAAAATCGACCAGCTTGCAGCGCATCCTGCTCGGCGAAATCCGCGAGAACGAAGGGCGGTTGCACGTGCTGACAGTCGAAGACCCGGTCGAATACCCGATTAGCGGCGCGGTGCAAACCGCCGTGACGAACGCAGGAAACGAGGACGAGCGCTCATTGCGCTTCTCGGCAGCCGTCGCCAACGCCATGCGTCTCGATCCGGATACGATCATGATCGGCGAAGTGCGCGATCGCGCCTCGGCGCAAAGCGCATTGCGCGCCTCCATGACCGGGCACCAGGTATGGACTACCGTGCACGCCAATAGCGCCATTGCCATCATCGACCGTCTGGTCGATCTGGGGCTGCCGATCAGCCTCGTGGCGGACCATACAATTGTCAGCGGCCTGATCAGCCAGCGACTGGTCAAGCTATTGTGCCCGCATTGCAAGGTTCGCCTGGCGGACCATGCGGACGAATTGGCTGCGCCTGTGCTGCAAAGAGTCAGACAGGTCGTACCGGATGCATTTGAGAACGTCTGCATCCAGGGTCCGGGTTGCGTGCATTGCAGAAACGAAGGAACACGCGGACGCGTCGCGGTCGCGGAAATCATCCTGCCGGACGCGCAGTTTTTCGACTACGTCCGCCTCGGCGAGAAAACCAAGGCGGTGCAGCATTGGCTGCAGGAATTGCAAGGTCAAACGATGCTGGAAAGCGCAATTGAAAAGGTGGGACAGGGAATCATAGACCCGCGCCTGGCGGAGAAGGTAATCGGCTACCTGACCAGCGGGACGCATCAGATAGGCAAACGACTTTCCGTGGTGGAGGCCATCCGTGCAACTTGACATCAATCGCTGGTGGGCCAAATTCCAGTTTACGGCCAACGTTCGGCTGCGGCTTTATCGCAAGGTGGCAAAAATGCTGTCTAACGGATTGCCATTGCTCAAGATCCTGGAGGAACTGCAGGCACGCGCCACGCAAGGTGGGGCCAACAAGAACGATCCGCTGGCGATCGTACTCGACGATTGCCGCCGCATGGTACAAAATGGCAGAATGTTTTCCGAGGGACTTTCATCCTGGGTGCCTCGCACAGAGCAGATGATCATCATGGCGGGCGAGCAATCTGGCCGCCTGCAGACGACACTCACTGCGGTCATTGAGGTGGTGCAGGCCGGACGTCAGATTCGCGGCGTGATCCTTGGTGGCATCGCCTATCCAATCGCAATTTTGACGCTGATCATCGCCTACGTCTATGTATTCGGCACGAAGGTGATTCCGCAATTCACCAAACTGGTCGATCCCTCCAAATGGCATGGCGCCGCGCGCTCGCTCTATGTCATGTCGGGCGTGGTACAAGCCTGGACACCGCACATTGTCCTCGCCCTCGTAGGGGTAGTGGCAGTGATGCTGATCTCGATGCCGCGGTGGCGTGGCAACGTACGCATTTTCTTCGATCGATTTGCGCCGTACTCCCTGTATCGGCTGATTGTCGGTAGCGGATTCCTGACCGCCCTATCCGCGCTGCAGTTCGCCGGTGTTACCGTGGAAAAGTCTCTGATCCGCCTGGCCGACGTATCGCAGCCGTGGCTGCGCGAACGGCTTGAAGGTGCGCTACTCGGCGTAAAGTCCGGATTGAACTGCGGCGAGGCTTTGCGCAACGCGGGTTACGGCTTCCCGTCCCAGGAAGTGATCGACGACTTATGCATCTACGCCGAGTACAAGGGCTTCGCCGATGCCCTGAAAATCCTCGCCGAAGAGTGGATGGCCGAAGGCGTTGAAACAGTCACGATACAAATGAAAGCTTTAAATGGTTTCGCCATTATCAGCCTGGCTGCAGTCATCGGGTGGCTGATTACCGGATTCTTTGGAATCCAACAGGAAATTGCGGCTATGACCCGGGCCGTTCACTAATACCCCCCACTCGCCTTTACCTCGATCAATTAGGAGCTTGTCATGAAAACCCACCGCCCTGAAATCCGCCTCGCGTCACCGGCATCCCAACGCGGCGCATCCCTGCTCGAAGGCATCGCCTACCTCGGCATCGCAGCCCTCGTTATTCTCGGGGCCGCTTCGCTTTTTACCGGTGCGTTCGCAAGTGCCCAGAGCAATCGCGGCATGGAAGAAGTCAACGCGATCCGCACCGGTGTCAAGAAACTCTATATGGGCCAAGCCAATTCTTACGGCGCCGTCGACATTACTCCCGCACTCAACACGGCGGCAGTATTCCCCACAACGCTGTCGTACAACGGCGCAAACATGTCAAACACCTGGGGTGGCACGGTCAGCGTGAAGGGAGCCAGTAATACATTCACGATCACATACACGGCCGTGCCACAAGATTCTTGCATCAACATGCTGAGCGGCGCAAGCGGTTGGTTTTCCGTAGCCGGTAACGGCGGCACGGCGATCTCCACCAGTCCGTTAACCCCGGACAATGCAGCGACAATATGCAGCGTCTCCGGTGCGGCCGGCAACACGATCGATTTCGTCTCGCTCTAGACCGGCGTTTGCGGCGGCTGGCACCTCGACTGTCTCCCGGCAACTGGCGGGAGGCAGCCGGGGGGAGGCCGACGTACAAGGCAAAGGAAATCCACATGTGGAATATCATCGTCTTGACGGCCATGCTATCGCTGGTCGGCTACTACGCCACGCAGGATCAGCATTACGTGGACAATACCGGCATGCAGGCAAGCGCCAACGGCCTGGCCGAGAAGATGGCGATCTATCGCCAGGCAGTCATCGGTTACTACACCGCCAATCCCGGCGCGCCGTTGACAACGAGCGTCGCCCCAAGCGAACTTCAGGCAGCGGGCGTCTTCCCATCCTGGGCAGATGCCCCTTCGCTGTGCGCCCAATGGCGCAACTACATCGACGGGAACCGAATGATTTTCATCTACGCTCCTGGTCCGCTTTCGACGGACATCGTCGCCAAAATCGTCAGTTTGTCGGGCAACTCGGTACTCGCCGGGCGGGCACAGACAAATGGAACCCAGCTCGTGCTGTACGCGCCGGCCGATATCCCGAGTGCTGCCGTGTCGCAATCGCCTCAGATACCGATGGCCGACGATTACGGCACATATCCGAGCATCGTTCTTCCTGCAGGTGCCGGCATACCCGTCGGTAGCCCTGTTTGGCTGGCCCAGGCAAATTGAATCCGGAGTCCCGCGATGCGCGCTCAGTCACTCATGTTTGCCGCCCTCCTGGTTTTGCTGCCTGCCGACTACGCCAAGGCTTGCTGGGAGGAAAGCGCAAGCAAATACGGAATCAACCCCTACCTGCTGTATGCGATCGCGAAAACAGAATCCGGCCTCAACGCGCGCGCGATCAACCACAACAGGAATGGCACCTATGACATCGGCCTGATGCAGATTAATAGCCGATGGCTACCGATTCTGCACAAGTACGGCTTGCAGGAAGACGAATTGTTCAACCCGTGCACCAGCATCCAGGTTGGTGCATGGATCCTGGCGCAGAATATTGCCCGACTCGGAAACACTTGGGATGCCGTTGGCGCCTATAATGCCTCCGCGCCGGATTTGCGCCTGCGTTACGCGCTCAAGGTCTACCGAAATCTGCCCCCCGAGCTGCGGATGCGGGAGGAGCAGGAATAGCGGAAATACCCAGAAATATTTCGGCGCTGGGCGCCGATCACGTCCGAGCAGAAAAAATCTACCAATTGCCTTCCATGGCGGCCCGCGACCTATCGCCGCACAATTCGAGACGGTAACCCTGATTGTAGGCGGTCCGTAACAGCAGGTTGCGATCCATGCCCAGTTGCAGCTTCTTGCGCAGCTTGTAGACGTGCTGTTCTATCGTTCTCCCGGCAATTTCGCTGTCCACGCCCCAGATCGCCGAACCGAGCGTCTCGCGCGAAATGAATACGCCGGGCGCCGAAAAGAACAGCCAGGCCATGGTGAATTCGCGCGGGGTCAATGCAACAGGTTCGCCCTTGTAGGTAACGATTCTGGTCTGCATGTCAATCGCGAAATCCATCAATTCAATGATGCGGCGCGTTGCGCTCGGATTCCGGCGCCGCATCACCGCCTGGATCCGCGCTACCAGTTCCACGTTATCCAAAGGCAGTTTCAGGTAATCGTCTGCTCCGGCTTCAAGCGACGAAGCAACAAGTTCTGGATTGGGAGTCAGTGAGAGCATGATGACCGGGGTCCCTTCGCCGAGCCGGCAGGTCATCCAGGAAAAGATTCCGTCCCGGCTCAAGTCGTCCGGTCCCGGTTCAACCAGCAACAAATCGTAGTTGCCATGCCGGGCGGCCCGCGAAATTGATTTTTCTGTCGAAAGACGTTCATAATCGAGGTCGGCGGCGCTCAGCGAAGGTCGCAGCGCCTCGAAGACTTTGTCGCTCGAAATGAAACAGGCAATATTCATTTGCATCCCAGCACGAAGCCCGGCGTCGCGGCAAGGCGCCGCAGAGCTTGTTGCGAATCAAGAAGAATTTCCAAACCGATATTGCATACGGACTGCATTTGTTCCACCTGCATTAACGATATCGATTACGTTCCGAATTCGCGCCGGTGCCGCGCGGTACTCAGGCGGCCCGATTTACGAACTACGCCGAACAATTCAGCGGCGTCCAGCCTACATACATTCGAGCCCACGAAAACAGACTAACTTCTCCGGCCACGCGTGCCAACTATACTTAAGCATGTGACGAACGCGGCATTGCTTGTGCTACATTCGTATCAACCCTGGAAAGCGGCGCAACAAAGCCGCGCAGGCAACGGGACGCCAGATGGGCCGCCCCACTTCTAATCGACACCAATTATATGAAGGTGACCTATGATGAACAGACATGCGTCCCCAATGCGCGACCTGTTGAGCGAGATCATCGAACTCGTCAACGGCGGCGTCACGCTGACTGACATTCACATCGAACAGGATTCGCCGATGATGTTGAAGACGCCGCGCGGTTGGACCGGCGCGTCGGTAGAAGTAGTGACGCTCGACGATATGATACCGGTGCTGCGCTCGATCGATCAGGATTGGGAGGACAAGATCATCGAAAGCGCAATCGATCGGCCGTTTCTGCTAACCCAATGCAGGCTGCGTTGCAATGTCTACCGCGTGGGATCGGGCGCCAAGGTCGCCATCTCGATCCGCCGGCTTCCGCTCCAGCCGATTGCCTTGGAGAAGACCGGATTACCCTACTATGTGAAGTCGATGCTCGAGCCTACCAAGGGTATCATCCTGGTAACGGGCCCGACTGGCTCGGGTAAGACGACAACGATTGCCTCGATGCTTGATTTTCTCAATACGACGCGCAAAGCGCACATCATAACGATCGAGGAGCCGATAGAATACGTCTTGAGCAGAAAGCAGTCGATCGTTTCGCAAAAGGAAGTCCCGACCGATACCTCCAGCTTTCACTCCGGGCTGCGCGAGGCAATGCGGCAAAAACCCGACGTCCTGATGGTTGGCGAAATACGCGATTTCGACACGGCTGACACGGTCTTGCATGCCGGCGAATCCGGCCACCTGGTACTAGCCACAATGCACACCAACAGCGCGCTGAGTGCCATCACCAAACTGTTGGCATTCTTTCCCGGCGATCAACGCGAGCAGCGTGCCGTCGCCCTGTCGCACTACCTGATCGGTGTGATCTTCCAGAGCCTGATCCCGACCGAGAACGGAGAAGATTATGTGCTCGCCAGCGAGATGATTTTCAACAACAATCAGCAGGTTGCACCGCTCATTGCAGACTTGAGCAAACTCGATCTAATCAACGATTTCATCAAGCGAAAAGCGGACAACATGTCGCGCAGCTTCAATGATGTTCTCGCTCAACTGGTCGCCAAAAAGACCATCAGTGCGAAGGACGCGATGCGCTCTACCTACAACCGGCTGGAATTGCACGAATTGTTGAACAGTCAGCGCTGAGAGAGGTACGGGCCGCGAGGCAGCAATCGCGGTCTACTCCTGCGACTCGGTATAGAGTCCCAGACGACGCGCCGCCAGCGCCGCTTGAGTGCGATTGGCCACACCCAATACGCGGAAAATCGAGGATATATGTATCTTGACGGTGATCTCAGCAAGCCCTAGGCGCATCCCGATCTCCTTGTTGGACAATCCAAGGCACAGGCAGACCAAAGTCTCGTGCTGGCGCGGCGTCAACGCGAGCGTGTCGCTCTCGCTGGAGATCTGGTTTCCGCGCGCTGCGATCCAATTCGATTCTATCGTCTCGCCGTTCAATATCTTTTGCACAACGCCCGCGATCACCTTGGTCGATACGGCCTTGGATACAAATACCCGGGCGCCAGCGCGCAGCACGGCATCGACTTCCCTGCGGTCTTCAGAGGCGGAAATGACGACGATTTCGACACTCTTGCATTTTCGCTTGAGCGACGTCACTGCCTCGACACCGTTTACGCCGGGCAAGCCAAGGTCGAGCAAAATCAATCCGAGATCGTCGTTGTTCTTGATGTGGGCCAGTCCTTCTTCTGCCGTTGACACGGCAGAAACGTTGGCCTCGCCAACCAGAGTGCACATGAAAGTCAAAAGAGCATCCCGATAAATCGGGTGATCTTCAATGATGAGTGCCGATTTTGTCATCGTAATAAGACTAAATCAAAATGGTGCCAAACAATACCGACCAACATGGCAGGCGTCGATTTTTGTTGCATCGGCGATAGTTACGCATTGCGCACATAATATACTACATCCGTAGACCTCAAGTTGGGCCCAATGTGCGGCGACCAATTCTGGATTCGGTCAGGCGACGGGTACGCTGCGGCTCGGCCTGAGTTCAAGTAAGCAAGATACTGGCCAAGGCTTCCTTGAGGAGCGAAAACTGGAGTGGCTTGGCCAGAATCGGTATGTTTTCGCTCGACACCGCTCGGAGTTCGGGCGCGGAAGGTTCGGCTGTGATGACCAGCGCCGGGATGTCGGCATTGAATTCGGAACGCATTGCGTGGATTGCATCGAGACCCGTGGCCCCGTCCTGCAGCCGGAAATCGCACACCAGCGCATCCGGCACACTGATGCTGTCACACAGCGTTTCCATTACCTCGATATACGATGACGCCATCACGACTATGCAGCCGTGCAGTTCGAGTGCGGCACGCATGGCGCTGCGCACCAGCACATCGTCTTCAATCACGACGATAAGCTTGTCGTCGAGCGTCGCGTCCAACGCCTTCGATACAGGGCGCACCGTATTCAACGTCTCGGCTGGTGCGAAAGGCAAGTCAAATGCGGCGACGAATCCGCCACGCGGCAGCCAGGCCAATTTCACCGGGCAAAGCAGCAGCGCGCCCAAGCGTCGCGCCAGTGCCAGATGCAGGGTGAGCGCCTCGCCGTTGCTCGATACTCCGTCAAATGCGGAAGCGCGAAAACCGTCTGCTTCGCCGACCGCAACATCGCCTGCGGCATAGATCGCCACGCGCAGCCGCTCACCGTTGCGCCGGCAGCCTATCGTGACCCGCACTGTGCCGGGGTTCTGCAGTGCGGTCGACGCGAGCGAATAGAGCATTTTGCGCAGTAAGTGCTTATCGCATTGCACCCAGGACGAGCAGGGAACGACCCTCATGCCAATCATGTTGAGGCGGGCCTCCATGACACATTCTCTGGTCAATTCGGCAAGAATTTCCATGATTGGAAAGCGCGAGCTTGCCGGACGCATCGCCTCCGCCTGCACGCAGGCCAGGTCAAGCAGGGAGAGAAAGATATTTTCTAGCGCCTGCAGGCATTTCCGCATGCCTGTGAGTGCACCCAGCGCCGGCTCATTCAGCACAAAACTGCTGAATGTTTCGAGATATAGGCCCACCGCATGCAGTGGCTGGCGCAACTTGTGGCTGGCCCCAGCGACAAAACGTACGAATTGCGCATCGTCGTCGGCACTTGCGTTACCGAGCACGCGGACGTTGAACAACTCGCCCTGCGTTGCATCAGTTGCGCCGCCCCGCAAACTATCGTACCTTTGGGCGAGGCGCAGCAATTCGATGCAATGCCTTGCGCGCAGGGCCGCGCTGCGCCGATCAGCTTCCTCCACCTCGCATTTCTTGCCTGCCCTTATCTGGTGCAACACGACGCGGTAGGCGTGCGCATGGTCGCCCGATTTGGCGTACTCGCGGGCGATTGCGCCGAGCAACTCGAACAAGGAAGGAAAATCGGCGGTCGAGTGCGCCAGATCGCGCGCGCGCAAGAGATAGTGCAGGCAGGCATCGTCCGCGTCAGGACGTTCGGGATCGGGCATGGCATACCTGCGGTGCAATTCAGAGACCAATTTCATCGCGGAAATTTGACGCTGTTGGTCATTGTCATCCCGCGCCAGAGCCAAAGCAGCCTGCGCTGCGGCCAGGGCGTCGATCGGCAAGCGCAGGCGCTCCAGTGCGACGGCTCGGCCGCAACGCGACTCAATACGCCAGCGCACGCGGCCAAGCAGGTCGGCATGCAACTCCATCTGGGTGAAATGCGCGAGCGCCGAATGGTGGTCACGGCGTTTTAGAGCCTGATTTCCTTGAATGTGGCGCAGCAGCAGATGGTCTTCCGCGTCTCCGGTAGCGCTCGCCATGCGCAGCGCCTCGTCCGTCAAGCGCCGCGTTTCATCTGGCATCGGCAGAGGCTCAATTGCCTCCAGTACGTTCATCAAACAAGGGAAAATGCGCTCCGGACCGGCACAGGTGCGCGCCAGCGCAAGGCCATCGGACATCCATTCCATGGCCCCCCTCTGGTCCTTCAATTCCGTAAAAGCCCGGCCCACAAGGGCGGCGCAGAATATCCCCTGGCGCAACTGACCGGTACGAACAGCAGCATCGTGCGCAGTGGCGCCAAACTCGATTGCTTTTGCAAAATCGCGCTTTTCGAAGGCAGTCATGCCCTTCGCCGCAAGCTCCCAGGCAAGCGGTGCAAGCACAGTCGCCGTCGAGGCGGTTTTTCCTGCACTCAGGCAATTGGAACGCCGACCATCCAAACCCTCGACAAGACATTGCCCGACATGTGCCATTGCAATTCGCAACGCATCTCCAACCGCGCGCGCGCGCTTACCTCCATCTTCCAACAAAACAATTGCTTCCTCGTAGCAGCCGCGCTCATGCGCCGCTTGCGCCAGCACCCAACACGCGTCGAAGCTGCCGCAATTGTCGCCCAGCTTGTCGAACAGCGCCCGCGACGACGCGGCCAAGTCGCGTGCGGCGCCGTAATCCGCATGCAGCAGTTTGCCCTCGGCGCGGATCAGGCGCGCGCGCGCCTGAATGCGCGGATCAGGCGCCTTTCGCCCCACATCCCGTAGTTCCTCGCTGCGTGTGGCCAGAAGCTCGGCACGCGCCGGATTACGCTCGCGCAGGTGCCACGCGAGCGTAATGGCGGTCCATGGATGATAGAGCTCGGACGTCCCATCGAGACGCGCGACCTCGTGACTGAGCAAAAACATTTCCATTTTGCCGTTCTTATACTTTTGTCTAGCACCGGCACATTGGCGCCGGCCACCAACACCACATGGTCCCTGCAGCAATCGCAATTTGCGCTTCGACAACCACGTAGGACACCAGTACAAATTGAACTTTTCGGTAACATGCCGAGTACGCAGCAAACATATGCCCCTTTCGGATTTCCGGTCGGCCCGACAAAATAACCGGGCTAAAGCGCCGGCTTGCTCGCAACCAGGAGAATCTCGCCGGCGTCCGCGGCCGATTCCTGCCGCCGCAACAAGGAATCAAGGGAAAGCATGGCCGGTGTACTGTCGCGCCCATGCAATCCCGCCCAAGCATTGCGCCCGCTTACTTTGGCGCGGTATAGCTGACTGTCCGCCAGACACACGACGTCAGTCCATTCGAGCACGGTGGGTCGCTCGCGCAAATATGGGTAGCAGGCGAATCCAACTGAACAGGTACGCCTCAGCCGGACGCCGCCTGGCAGATTAAAATCCCAGGCCGATACCGCCTCTCGCAAGCGCTCCGCAATCGTTTCGGCATTGCGCCGGTCTGCTTCGCGCGCCACCATGAGAAACTCTTCTCCGCCCCAGCGAATCAGATAATCGCCCACACGTATCGCGTCCTTCAGACAATCCCGCATCTGTCGCAGCATCATGTCGCCAGCCGCATGGCCATACCCGTCGTTGACTTCCTTGAAATGGTCGATGTCGATCATAAAAAACAACAGATCGGCGTCTGCGGGCGAATGCGCGGGCGCCTGCTCGTAGCGGCGCAAGCACAGGCCGACGTCGGCTGCGATCTGCTCGTGCAGGAAGCGACGGTTGTACAAACCGGTCAGTGGGTCGGTATGGCATGCCTCCGTGAGTTTCGCGCAGACCGCTTGCGCGCTTTGTTTCTCCCGTTCTGCCTGTACCAAGGCAAATACAGCGGCATCGAGGCGCTCCCGGAGAGCCATTTCCACCAGTATCGACGTAGCACCAAAGCTTAACATCGAGAACATTTCGCGCGTCCTTCTTCGGCACGCCTGGCGTGAGCGCGAACGGACCGACATAACACCCAGCAGTCGGCCTTGGGACAAGAGTGGAGCGATCAAACTGGTCCAGCGTTTGCTCGCTGGCGGCGCGGTGCCGGGGCTCGAAACACCGACCATCGTCAATCTCCTTCTCTCGCGCGCGCATCGCGCGATGGCTGAAGCGGGCTCACCCAGTGCCACGTACTCTGCAGCCGGACCCGCTGAATGGCGCGAACCGCGCAGCCGCACAAGCTTTTGACGAACATTGTCGAAACGATAGAGGTCGATCACTACAGCGTCGAATAATTCGACAGCATGACGTTCGAGTGCGTCGATCGCGCTAGCCGCTCCGGCGCTTCCATCCATGTGTGAGAACATTTCCTTGCATTCGGCAAACCAACCAGCCGGGTCGGATTCGTTGTTGTCCGCTGCGCAGCGAACCGCGCATGACCACACATTCTTCTGGTGAATCCAGCGTAATTCATCCTTGCCCAAGTTCGCTCCCTCCGTGTTCTTTCGCATTCCGAATTCATCCAGAATGCAGGTTGCGCCGACGACGTATTCCCCACTGAAATACCAAAGCCTGCAAGGACCTCGAACGATACACATGCTACTCAGACTGGCGCAGCGAGGAAACGCAAAAGTATCGACCCGGTGCAAGCATGCGATACCTCTGTGCGCATCGCGAGCCGGCAGCAAATTTATCTCGCTGTTCAATATTCCCCTGACATACCAGTTTGGTCACACACTAGTCCTTTGGCCGACGCAATGCATCTATCCGAAGGTATGTGCAAGCGGACAAGGAGCCCGGCACCAATACTTGCGTATAGCTTACCGCGCACATGCAGAGTGACTATCCTTAAGTACAACAACGCCGCCATGTCTCGGCGGCCGAAGTGGACGCGAAACCAGCCGCATATTACTGTTAAGAAAAATGGTCCTAATGCCGCACTGCTCTGACATTGCGTCCGTCCAGACCGATTTCGCAAACGCGTATCGGTTTCCTTCTAAGTATTCACGCGATGTCTTGCCGAAATGAGGGTTTGTGACATGCATCAAACCAAACATTCGCTACCTGCACGCGACAGCTGCCGCGAACTCCGTATCCTGCACGTGCGCGACGGCACACGCGGCCACGAAGGTTGCGCGCAGGCACTGAAAAATCTTGCCCCCACAATCGAGATTCTCGTTCGTAACGGTTCGCACGGTATTTTCGCCTACCTGACATCCATGCCGATCGACCTCGTCGTTCTGGAAAGCCAGCCGCGCGGCGAAGACACCGAGTTAATACGCTCAATACGTCGCAACTATCCGCAAGAGGCCCTTCCCATCATCGTGACTGCGCAAGGCGCGGACCTGGAGGTAGCCTACCGCGCGTTCCGCGCCGGTGCAAATGATTGCCTGATGCAGCCGCTCGACGTCTCGGAGTGCGAGGAACGCTGCCGCCGTGCGATCGATCAAAGGCTGCAATATCTTTGCAACATGGATCTGATCGTCCAACAGGAGCGCCGCATAGAGCACTTCGCCGAGCAATTGAAATTGCGTGAGATCGAAACGCTCCTCACTCTGGCCCGCGCCGCCAATCAACGCGATAACGTCACCGGCGGACATCTGCGACGTATGGCGAAATACTCTTTCATCATTGCCGTTGGCAGCGGCCTTTCCGAAGAGGCGGCTTTGGAAATCGAGCTGGCAGCGCCCATGCACGACATTGGGAAAATCGGTATTCCAGACGAGATACTGCGCAACAAAGGAGAATTGAACGCGCAGCAGATGCAGGTGATGAGAAACCACACCCGAATCGGATTTGATATCCTCCGGGGAAGCGATTCCTCATTCATACAGACTGCCTCCATGGTGGCGCTCCATCACCACGAGAAGTTCGATGGCAGCGGCTACCCGATGGGACTCAAGGGCGACAGTATCCCGATCGAGGCCCGCATCGTGGCGCTCGCGGACGTATTCGACGCCCTGACCTCATGCCGCCCTTATAAACCGGCATGGGAATGGGGCCGCGCGGTGGACCACATCGTTGCAGGCAGGTGCGGCCATTTCGACCCGACGCTGGTCGACGCGTTCATCGCTTGCGGCGCACAATTGCAGCGCGCGCACACCATCCTGTCCGACCGCCCGCTCGCACGTTCAGTGTCGGTCGCTTGAGCTCCAACGCTGTATGGAGTGCGAAGCATACTTCCGTATAGCTGGCGGCGTGAACGGCAGTTCCTATAATCTTCCCGCAGGAGCAGCCGTTCTTTCCTCACGTCGACACAAGATAAAGGCATCCGTATGAACATTCGGCAGCGCGGCATGGCTCTCCTCGAAGTACTGGGTGCGTTGGCCATAGGAGCACTTATGCTGGTCGGCTTGACCAGCATGATCGACACTACCATCCAGGATACTCAGGGGCAGGTGGCGTCGCTTTATCAGGCGCAGGTAGTCAGTGCTGCCACGCAATACATCAATGCCAACTACTCCAGTCTGTTGACCTCGGCAACGGCAAGCAATCCGGTCGTTGTCAACCTCGCGCAGCTGACCAGCCCGGCATCCGGCTCGCCTTATCTTGCTCCCAACACTGCAGCGACCAATGCCTATGGACAAATTTCCTGCGTGCTGATACTGCAGCCTGCCATAGGTGAAATCAATGCACTCGTCGTCAGTTATGGCGGCAAGCCTATTCCGGACGCCAATCTCTCGATGGTCGCCGCGAATTCCGGAAGCGGCGGCGGGTACATTTCGAACACCAATTATTCGATTGCGCAAGGCTCGTCCTGGTCGCTGAACGTCGCCGGTTTGCTGAACTTCAAAAGCTCGCCGTGCCTGACCGGCAGCATAGCCGATGGCGGACACCTCGCGTCCGCAATATTCTTCAGTGGCCCCGGCCAGTTGTCCACCGATTTCCTGTATCGCAGCGCCGTTTCGGGCCGTCCAGAACTCAATACGATGCAGACCCCTCTGCTGTTCGGTACCGGCGCCGTCACAACGGAAGGTTCGCCATGCGGAACCAGTGCCGCCATTGCATTCGACTCGGCGAACAATCAGCTCAACTGCGCCAGCAGCGGCTTGTGGACGATGATCTCGTCCTGGTGGAGAAGCCCGGTTCGTTCGTATGCCGATTTGCCGACCACGGACCCGTCCGGCACGGTGCGCCTCGTCACCGACATCAATCGGGCCTTTGCCTACGACGCCAGCTCTGGCGCAGTCTGGGTACCATTGGCAGTCGACCAGAACGGCAACCTGACCGTGCCGACAAATCTCGACGTGCAAAATGGCGGCCTGACCGTCGACAAAGGCAACATCACCGCTACCGTCGGGAATCTGACCATAGGCCACGACGGTTCGTTCGGCAATAACGTCACGGTAGGCTACGATCTCACTGCCAAAGACGGCGTCGTAGCTGATATATGGACCTATTCCCCCGGCTATAGCATTGGGGCCATCATGACTGCAGGCAGCCCATGCAATTTTACCGACGGCACAATACTTCCTGACGGCACCTTGCATGTCCTCTGGCCGACCGGCATCATCGTCAAGGATGCCAATGGCATTGCACTTTCGTGTTACGCGGACAATACTTTTCACTATGAAAACGCCACTTATGCGCCTTGACGCTACAAACCAACAGCATCAAGGTGCGCAAGCTACTCACGCACTCAGGAAGCGGGCCAGAATTTCCTGCATTTGGGTCGCTTGCAGTGGCTTGTACAGCACGATAAACTTGTCGCGCGCCAGCTCGAACTTCTCTCGCTGCGATGTATCGCCGGTAATCAGAGCGGCAGGGATATCGCAATTGAATTCCGTGCGCAAAATATCGATCGCGTCGAGCCCCGTCTCGTTGACGCGCAGACGATAATCGCAAATCAACAGATCGGGCGCAGAGGCGAATGCTGCCATTTTGGCGACTGCAGCGGCGCCCGACTCGGCGGCAATTACAGTGCACTGCCACTGTTCAAGCAACAAGCTCAGCGCTCTAAGTATGTGAGTATCATCCTCCACCACCACAACCATTTTGCCGCGCATCACGGCATCCGCGTCGATCCGCGCGGTAGGCTCTTCGCCCACTTCGCGCTTTGCGCCGAGCGGCAGATCAATAGTGAAGGTCGAGCCCTTTCCGAGCGTCGAACTCAACGTGATGGACAGGCCGAGCAAAGTGCACAGGCGTTTGACAATAGCCAAACCAAGGCCAAGGCCCTTGGTCATACCTTGATTCGCAGAGTGCAGTCCCACGAAATCCCGGAAAACAGTGTTCTGCTGCTCCGGCGCGATACCGATGCCGGTATCCTGCACAGCAATGCGCAGTTTATCGCCTTCAATCTCGTTGCGGATCGCGATTCTTCCCGTTTCCGTATAGCGCACAGAATTGGCACAGAGGTTGCCGACAATCTGCTCAACCAGTTCCATGTCGCTTTCGACAAAGGCCCCGCAATGTTCAACGGCAAACTCGATCCCTTTTTGTTCCGCTTGAAGTCCGTATTCTGCAGCAACACGCGACAGCACACCGTCTATAGCGAAGCACGATATATTAGGCTTCACAGCATGTGCATCGAGGCGCGAAAGATTCACCAAATCGAGAAACATGCCGTCCATGATATGCGCGCATTGATAGGCGCTCGTGATCAAACCACGCGATTGTTCAGGCATCTCGGCATTGAGCAGGATCCCAAGATAAAGATTCAATGCGTGCATAGGTTGGCGCAAATCGTGGCTGGCAACCGCGAGAAAACGGGTCAATTCACTCTGGCGCTCGAACTGCAATCTACTAGCCGCCGCGAACGCCGCAGCGTGTTCGGCAATACACTGCTCCTGAAGCTTCTGGGTTCGCAACAGACCCGAGACGCGCCAACGATGGAGCACCGCGCACACGCCGACCAGGATCACTGCGGCCAGCAAGTCGGGCCAGAGCGACGTCCACGCAATCGGCGTGATGGCGACATGGGCCGAATCCAACACTTCGCTATGTATCGATGCCGCAACACTACCTGCACTGCAAGAAATTGCACCGGCAAAAGCAATGGCAAAAACACAGGTGGGATGCCATTGAAAGATGTTCGCCATTCTCATCATAATTTTTCCGACTTGCCGCAACTGTTCGCCATGTGAATGTCGTACGCGAATTACTCTTTTGTCACCGATGTCACCACACTGCGCGTTAGATTGCGAAGTTGGCAAAGCCGCCGTTGGGGCAAGCTCTTCAATTTTTGCCCCTAAACATAGGATATCAAGTTTCGAGCCCATGTATCGCGCATTGCTGAGCGAAAGATGTGAAACAGTGCAAACACTGTGAAAGATAGTTTCATGCCGCCCACCAAAGGTGGCTTGCATACAAAAACAGACTCCGAATTACGCACGGCGCCTCAATTCGCTAACGGCCCGGCCTAGACATCGAAGCGAGCCGCAACCGCGTAAAAACTCCGCAACACACTGTAAGTGAATTCACTGCGCTGTATGTTACCTCCTGGACTTTAAGACAGCAATCTTGCTCCAGGACAAGCGAAGTTGATCACGTTTCCAATCCATACCACTTCACCAGAAACGCGCCGTTTTACGCATCATCAATATCTGCAAGCATGAAAATTCTCATAGATGGCGGCAGCGAAACAATGGCATAAAGTGCATCGCCATGCAGTGCGTGGAAGGACGAATCCACTTGCTATCGCACTTGCAGGCGCAATACAACAGAATGTCGGTCGTCTAAATCGTCAGTAGCAAAGAATCAGGAACAAGACGAACAGGAAGGCCAGGCAGTAGGTCTTGAAATCAAAGAGCAGCCACTTGCAATCTGCTTTCTGCCATGCCATCTCCTCGGCAAAATCGTCTACTTGGGCGGAGCGATCGCCGACACGCGAGAAGTTGGCCAAGACACGATCGGCTGCAACTCGCGCAAGATCATAAATATTGAAAACCACGGTAAATTTCTCTCCTGGGGACGTTGTGGGAGGCTGTAGCTATGGAATGCATACTATCGTTAATGGCAATCAATCTGAGTCGCTGCTTGCTGTCGAAGGTTCCGAGAAGAAAACGAATTCCACAAAGCAGGATGGTAAATACGTCGCAACAATTTTTCCTGAGTGCCCCGGGCAAGCCAAAGCCGCTCAAACAAAGAGTGGGCGTAGGCGCTTTCCTCAAGTTAAAGAGCAGAAGCATCGCGCCTGAGGCCACACGATAACTGGAACCAATTCCTACCCGGCTCCACTCAGAAAAGAGATTTGGAAATCAATTGTTGTACGCGAAGCGACGAAACTTCGTGAAACTCGAAGGTAAAAGGCAGTTCGGACGGGGGTTCGATTCCCCCCACCTCCACCAAATGGCAATTGCGGATAGCAAAGCCATTCGTTGGGGGTGACTTGGTTTCGACGGACTAATGAGTAGCCCGAGATACATCACGTCAGGCGACTGACGTAAATAGCGCAAAACCTTAAACGCTAAAACCGTTGATGTCAAAAGCTTCGATGCCAGCAAATATGCCGGTGCCGTGACCAATGACAAGTGCTTTGAAATGGTGGCATAACAGCCGTTATTCCTAGCCGAGTATCCGGCCCCTTCGCAAGAAGGCTTGGGAACAGAAAGGCCGGACTATCACCGTCGTTTGCAGCGAAAGTGAACCGCCGAGCGGGAAAGTGAGGATTTCGGAATATCCTCGTAGTCGGCGACCGTAGAGGGTGCAACCTGTAAAACTGGGGGCAAACCAACTCGCCCGAAGGCACCATCCAAGCCGAACCTAAACGCACGCCACTCGCCACTTGTGCCTTATGGATGCGCTATCGCATCGTGTCGACTGACTCTCCTGCTCTAGGACGACGCAATGATCATTGACCTGAGAAAAGTCGATCCGACATCGTTTCGAAAGACGTTTCGATTTCTTGACAGACATGTAAGCTCGATTGCCTACAAACGGTGTGGGCTGAAATGGTATGTCTATTTCGAGAAACCTCTGTAACCAGATGCGCTAGAATGTCCTCCAGGAAAGCCATCGCGGGAATTTGTCATGGAAAATTGGCAATTGTCGGAAACGACAGTTCCTCCGTTTGCATTCTCATCGACCAACTGCGCCGTCTGCGCTGCGGCCCAACCAGTTCACCGCAATGTAAGGAATAGACGGCGCGACGAACGGAGAATTCTATGCCTTTTTCGGATTTAGATCTTGGACTGCATGCCCCTATAAGGAACCTGATTCTTACATTCTGCGGCATCATGGCATTGACAAGCTGCGCCATCTACGGCATCACGGCGGTTTTTCAGAACCGGATCATCGAGCACGATGCCATCCGCAGCGCCGAAATCGTGGCGACGGAGGTGCAGGTTTCACGCACGACCTTCAGCGAGAAAGTCGCCAACAAATTGAAGAAAGAGGGATTCGGCGTCAGCCTGGATTTCGAACAGCACCCCGGTTTCGTTCCGATTCCCGCGCAATACTTGCGCTTAGTCGGGGCAGACATCCAGCAACAGAGCATGGGGCTGTTCAATTTCAACCTGTTGAGCAAATGGAATCTCCATCAAAACCAGGGCTTGCACGACGACTTCCAACGCTGGGCGTGGGGAAAGTTCGAACAACAAGACCTGAAGAATCCAATCGCCGCGATCGACTGGCAGCCACTATGGCGCATTGAAGACATCAACGGCACGAAAACCTTGCGCTACATGCGGGCCGATCCGGCCGCCGACGCGTCGTGCGTTGAATGCCATAACGAACAGGAGAAAAGACCGGAAATCATCAGGCAACGCGTCGCGGCCGGCGTAACGGCAAACAAGATATGGAAAAGAAATCAACTGCTCGGCGCGATCGAAGTTCAGATTCCGCTGGACCGGATGGAAAAGCTCGCCGCCAATCAGGAGCGCATCTTGCTGTTAATCATGCTGGTCTCGCTCGGCGGTCTCGGCGTCGCGGCATTTTTCTCGGTACGCAAACTCTGGCAGGAGCAGAGCGCAAGCGAATCATTGGCTGAAAAAAACGCCCTGATCGAGTTGAACAACCAAATGATTCAGCAAAAGAACGCGGAGCTCGAACAAGCCAACCAGGCACTGGCGAAGACGAATCGGATGCAGGAAGAACAGCGCAGCGAATTAACTCGTTTCCTCGCAGTGGCGAGCCACGACCTGCGCCAACCTATGCACGCGCTGAGCATCTATCTGGGCGCACTCACAGGGAGCGACCTGCCGAAGCCGGCACGCTCCATCCTCGACAGCGCGTGCGACTGCGCCAGCATACTGGACGGCATGTTTTTGGCCCTGCTAAACCTATCGCAACTCGATGCTCAGGTGATCAAACCGGTCATTGAAACGTTTCCCATTTCCTCGTTGCTGTCACATCTGGCGGTAGAATTCGCGCCGCAGGCTCATGCCAAGGGTATCGACTTCCAGATCGAACCATGCAGCGCATGGGTGCAGAGCGACGCAGCACTTGTCGGACAGATTCTCAGCAATCTCATCGCCAATGCCGTACGCTACACACAAAAAGGATTCATCAAGATCTCCTGCGAAGAACACGATGGTCGACTCAAGGTGGCCGTGCACGATACCGGCATCGGCATTTCAGCAGAGCAGAAAAAGACCGTATTCGAGGAGTTTTTCCAGCTTGCGAATAGCAACCGTGATGTGCGCAAGGGTCTGGGACTCGGGCTTGCCATCGTCAAACGCCTGTCCAAGCTGCTCGACATTCCCATTGCGCTCGATTCGACGGTCGGCGCAGGGTCGACCTTCTCGATCGAATTGCGCCGTATCGCGCCGCGCTTGAGCGTCGCACCGCCGGTCCGCGCGCTGGCCGACAACAGTCAGGTATTGCACGGCAAGACAGTAGTGGTCGTGGACGACGAAGAAAGCATTCTCGACGCCATGAGCATCTTGCTGCAGCAATGGGGTTGCCTACCCATTACCGCCAAGCAATCCGAAGAGGCAGTCAAGATTCTGGTCGAACGCGCCGGAACGCCGGACGTACTGATCTGCGACTACCGGCTGGGTCTGAATGAGACCGGGTTGGACGTGATCGAAAGCTTGCGTGCCGAATTCAATTTCAACATTCCGGCGTTGCTGATAACCGGCGATACTGCACCAAATCTGTTCAGCGACTCGCAACCGATCGACATCATCGTGCTGCACAAGCCGGTCGAGGCGGATGCGCTGCACAAGGCGCTGATTCAATTGCTGAGCATCCCATGAAAAAACGAAAATGCGGCGGAAAAAATTTCACAAGTTGATACCTGCACAAAATACTGCACGCGATTCCCATCTCTCATCGTTTGAAAAACGTCGCTGCATGACTTGCCGGCCTCAATGACTGCGCCGACCGACAAGGTTTACGACCGCAATATCCTTTAGGCCTGCATCGAAGCGAACAAGGACAATGCCGCTAACCCGTCCGCAGCCACCCGAAAGGTGCTGAGAGTATGATCGCTGGCAATAGTGCAAACGACTCGGCGTGGAACGTTTCTTCCCCGGAATTGGGAAAATTCGGCGCGTCGGCAACTAGCGCGCATGCGTCCTGGTCTACCCGGAGGGCAAGGAAATCGCCAGGTCACTCGCCGAGTTCAAGAAATAGCTGCTTGCCGCACTGGGCGGCCAGGTCTAGCGATCGGCAATGATGCACAAAAAAGCATGCGGCAGAGCATATGTCGATTCGGTTCCGCGCCAGGCAGCGCCAAGCCGCAGCTCGACGCCGCAAGGCGCGGGAGTCTTCAGACCTGATCTTCGGTGCCAAATGTCTCGGTTTGTTCCTGCGTGCCGGATGCTTGGCCTCGCTCCACATCCACCATGATAACCCGCTCCCCAGGTTCGTCTTCGGCTAATGCGCCGCCTGGTATCACTACTTCAGCGGGCACTTTAAAGGTTGCCCCATCTTTCGTCCTCCCGGTTAGCGCAATCCTTTGTGTCCAGCCAGGTCCAGACGATCTTCTGGTGGCGGGATTTTCGTGAATCTTAGCCCGGAGTATATTCGCGGCGCCCGAATTTCGGCTATTCGATGCCACATTCTGTGCAAGCAGGCCGAGCTTATAATAAACACGCGTAAAGACTTGGTTCGATCATTGCATTTGATTGATCAATCTTCGGCAAGATAGTTCAATCGCCCTTTCGAACAAGCCTCAATCCGTATTTGTATGAACGGTAGCTATATCCATTGTATTTATTGTCGCAACCGAAGCTGACGCTCCAGGCGAACGTTCCGTTGTCCGCTGTGCTCGTCCAATACCAAAGCTGGTTCTCATCCATGCCCGGAAACGCCACTTCGTCAATCTTTAACGGCAATTCTGCGACAACCTTCTTCTTTTCGAGCAGCGATGCGAGTTCGGCTCTGCTGGGGACACGCCATGTTCCCGTTGCTTGTTGCTGCGCTTCCTCAAAGCTAAATTGGCTTGGGCGTCCAGTGCAGCCGGCTTCCGCACTCCATGTCTGACCCACGCTGCAACGTTGCCAAACCAAGTCCGTCGATTTGTCGTACACTTCGTCGCCTTTAATCAAATACCTTGCCGCAGCAATCGACGCGCT
>DATBQE010000211.1:0-38842 GCA_036561005.1 Burkholderiaceae bacterium
TTTCCAAATGTTTCTTGCTTGCTTGTTTTTACCTGAAGTGGCGAGTGCTCAAAGCGTTCCCCAGTCACTGATAAGTTCAATTGAGAAATTTTATGAATGTGCAATAGCAACTGATAAGAAATTGTGGGAAGTTGAAAATGAATTTGTTCCAGTGCGTGTCTGTGGCGCGCGCATCAAGTTGAAACGGAACATCTTCTTGACTTTGCATTCGTGCATTATTAGTCCCGAGACTCTTGACGTGCACAAAGCTAATAGAACTGCGGTAGATGACTATGTGGAATATTTTTTAGAATTTCATTGCCGAAATCACTTTTTAAGTATGATAGTCCACGAATATGCTGATAAGGTGACGATAGAATCTATCGGGCAAATGACTCCGTAGCTGCCTCAGGGCTCACGCTGCCCCGTCCGCGTCCATTTGAAGCCGCGCGAAGAGCTCCGAGAATTATCGAAAGCGAACCGGAGGTCCCTTGCGCTTTCGTTGGCAGACTATGGGAAAAAATTTTCTGATCTAAACGATGCGATGGCACAAGCATACCGATCGGGCGCCTATGCAATTGCGGATATTGCCAATCATTTGGGCGTGCATTATAGAAGTCATTGGGTCAGTCCTAACATACCTACATTCTTGCTACATTTGCGTTATCTTCCGGAATGGTCAGACCACTAAGTGTGCCTTCAATCGAATCATTTCCCGGCGCACCCAATCGGGTTTGCTAGAAGAGCGGACAGCCGAAGGAGAGGGTGGCCGGGAGAAATAGCGCGAGCTGAATGCAGGTCCGCAATGACGAGAGCCAAATGATCAACGTCTACGTGCAATAGAGCGAAAACTACGGCGGGCGGCCCGACTAGCGACCCGCCGCAAAGCAATGCCGTGTGTGCCTACTCCTGCGGCCTAATCACAATCTTCCCCGTCACTTTGCGCGCCGCCATGTCTTCCAGCGCACGCGGCGTATCGGCCAACTTGTAACGCCCTGAAATGCGCGGCTTGATCTTGCCTTCGGCCAGCCAGCCCATCAGCTCGCGCATTGCTGCCAGGTTGCCCTTCGGTTCACGCTTGGCAAATTCACCCCAGAACACGCCGACCAATGAGGCGCCCTTGAGCAGGGTCAGGTTCAACGGCAGCTTGGGGATTTCGCCGTTGGCAAACCCCACCACGAGGTAGCGGCCGCGCCAGGCAATGGAGCGGAAGGCCGATTCGGCGTATATGCCGCCTACCGGGTCATAAATCACGTCAGGGCCTTTGCCGCCCGTTGCGGCCTTGATGGCCTCGCGCAAATCTTCGGTGCTGTAATTGATGGTGGCGTCGGCCCCGTGCAATTTGCAGACATCCAGTTTCTCGTCGGATGACGCGGCGGCGATTACACGGGCACCGAGTGCTTTACCGATTTCGATGGCGGCAAGGCCCACGCCACCCGCAGCGCCCAGCACCAGCATGGTTTCGCCGGCTTTCAATTGGGCGCGATCAACCACGGCATGGTGCGATGTGCCGTAGGTGAGGGTGATCGCTGCGGCGGTATCGAAGTCCATGCCCGGCGGCATTGGCATCACGGCTGCGGCGGGAACGACGATTTGCTGGGCGAATGCGCCTTGCCCTGCAAAAGCGATGACCTTGTCGCCGGTCGTCAGATGTGCGACGCCTTCGCCAACGGCCAGGATGGTGCCGGCCAGTTCGCTGCCTGGTGTGAAAGGAAGTTCAGGTTTGAATTGGTACTTGTTCTGGATGATCAGCACGTCGGGAAAATTAACGCCGGCTGCTTCGATCTTGATGACAACCTGGCCGGGGCCGGCTTGCGGGTCGGGCAACTCGTCAACTACCAGTGTGTCAGGCAAACCCCAGCTCTTGCAAACGATAGCCTTCATCGCGTCTCCTTATTTAAAATAGTACGGTCGTTAGATTTTTCGATTATGCCGCAAAATAACGATTCAGTCTAAAGGTTGTGCGTGTTGCTTCAGGTAAAATCAGCGTATGAAAATATTAATCAGTAACGATGACGGCTACCTCGCGCCAGGTTTGAGCGCGCTGGCCGATGCATTGGCAGCGATTGCCGACATCACCGTGATTGCGCCGGACAGCAATCGCTCGGGCTCGTCCAATTCGCTGACCCTGGACAGGCCGTTGTCGCTGCATCGCGCCGCCAACGGTTTTTATTTCGTCAATGGCACGCCATCTGATTGCGTGCATCTTGCTTTGACAGGTCTTTTGCCAGAACGGCCCGATCTGGTTGTTGCCGGTATCAACCAGGGCCAGAACATGGGGGACGACACCTTGTACTCCGGAACGGTTGCAGCCGCCACTGAGGGTTTTTTGTTTGGCATTCCGGCGATGGCGTTTTCACAGGTCGAACATGGCTGGCAACATCTTGACAGCGCGGCGCGTGTGGCGCGCGATCTGGTGCTGCGCAGGTTCGAGAATCTGCAACGCCCGTTTCTGTTGAACGTCAATATACCGAACCGGCCGCACGCTGAAATCGGCAAGGTTGTTGCCACGCGGCTCGGCAAACGTCATGTGTCCGAGCCGGTGATCAAGGCACAAGACCCGCACGGGCGCGACATCTATTGGGTGGGCCCGATTGGCGCGGCCAAGGATGCCGGCGAAGGCACCGATTTCCATGCGACCGCGCAAGGCTGGGTGTCGGTCACGCCGCTACAGGTCGACTTGACGCACCAGACCCAGTTAACCAGTCTGCGCGAAAGCCTTGCATGACCGGAAAGAGCAAGAACTTTCCCTTGTCGCTGTCTTCCGTCGTCGAAAAGCGAGGGGAATCGGGTACCGGCAAGGGCAGGTCTGCCACGACGCCAGCTTCAACGCAGCGGCCGGTGGCAACACCGCAGACCGCCACGCAAAATGCAGCCCGGCATGTGGCGCCGCGTGCGGCCTTACCCATTACCGCGACCCCGGCCACCGCCGAGCGCGCCTCGCCTTTGGTGTCGGACGCAGTGCGCCACGCCATGGTGCAACGCATAGCGAAGCAGGGCGTGCGTGATGAGGTGGTGTTGGGCGCGATGCAGGCAGTGCCGCGCCATCTTTTTCTCGATCCCGGGTTGTCGAGCCAGGCCTATATCGATGCCTCACTGCCCATAGGCCATCACCAGACGATTTCACAACCATACATCGTTGCGCGCATGATCGAGGTGATGAAGAATAGTGACGGCGCCGACGGTGCAAAAAACAAGGGCTTGCAGCGCGTGCTGGAAATCGGCACAGGATGCGGCTACCAGGCGGCAGTGTTGTCGCTCGTTGCCAAGGAAGTGTATTCCATCGAGCGCATCAAGCCGTTGCACGAATTGGCGAAAACCAACTTGCGCCCATTGCGCATTGCAAACATCCGTTTGCATTACGGAGATGGTATGCTTGGGCTTCCGCAAGCGGCGCCGTTTGACGGTATCATTCTCGCCGCTGCGGGGATGGAAGTTCCGCAATCCCTTTTGGAGCAAATGACGATCGGCGGTCGTCTGGTGGCGCCTGTCGGTGCGCGCCATCAGGTGTTGCAATTGATCCGCCGCCTCGGCAAATATGAATGGTCGAGTGAAACCCTGGAAGATTGCCACTTTGTGCCGCTACGCGCAGGCATCGTGTAATTCCAACGTAAATTAGTGAAATACTGCGAAAGAATGAAGAAAACAGCATTAATCAATATTGGCGTGTTGACACTGCTGGCGATGCTTGCTGCGTGCACCACGACACCGAATTCGGCGCCCATCGTCGAACGCACGAGTGACGGCCAGGTGGTCACGGGTCCGCAGTCTGCGCAACCCGGTGCGCCCAAGGTGGTGGTGCATACAGGTGATGAGCACGGTTATTACGCCGTCAAGAAGGGCGACACCTTAACGCGCATTGCACTCGATAACGGCCAGAGCTATCGCGATCTGGTAGCCTGGAATAATCTTGCCAATCCGAACGATATCAAGGTTGACCAGGTATTGCGTGTGCTGCCGCCGGAAGACGGCAACACTGGCGGTTCCCAGGCCGTGCCGGTACCGTCGTTAGCCGGTGCCGTGCGTACCCCGTTGACGCCTGTCGGTCCTTCCATGGCCAACAAGACCGGACCGCGCGGAGAAAAACGTCCCTATTCGGAAGCGGCCTTTGCAGAGTTGCAAAAGCCGGATGTGACAGCTGCGGTTGCAATTACTCCACCCCAGGCAAATCCTGCCGGGGCTGCAAACTCTGCGACCGCAGCGCCTGCCGCCGTTCCGGCAACACCTACAGCAGCCGATAAGGCTGCGGATTCGGGCGGCGCCGACGAAGCGGTAACCTGGGCCTGGCCTGCCGAAGGCAAGGTCACCAGCGGCTACGACGAGGCGAAGAAGGGCATTGACATAGCGGGCAAGAGCGGCCAGCAGGTCATGGCGGCTGCGTCGGGCAAGGTGCTGTATGCGGGCACCATGCGCGGCTATGGCAATCTGGTCATTGTGAAACACTCCAATACCTTGTTGTCAGCCTATGCGCATAACAAGGCCATCCTGGTCAAGGAAGGGCAGGCAGTTACACGAGGACAAGCGATTGCCGAGATGGGCGACTCCGATACTGATTCGGTGAAGCTGCATTTTGAGGTGCGTCATCAAGGCAAGCCCGTCGATCCGACCAAATTCTTGCCTGCGCGTTGATAGAAGCCCCACATGACCCGAGATTCGCACAAGCATTTGGATAACGAGGCTGGCGCCGACGATCTCGGTGACGACCCCGTCATTGACGCGGAAGATGCGCAGGTCGATATGGAAAGCGCGCTCGACGAGCCCGATGTAGCCGGCGGCAACGTCGAGGCGGCCGTTGCCAGCGATAGTGTCGACGAACTCAAGCGGGTTCTGGCTGCGGAGCTATCGACCGATACTACGCAGCATTACCTGAATCAGATCGGCGCCCGTCCGCTGCTTACCGTCGAAGAAGAGGTGCGATTTGCCACCTTGGCGAAGGCAGGCGACTTCCCTTCGCGGCAAAAGATGATCGAACACAATCTGCGCCTGGTGGTGTCGATCGCCAAGCACTACATCAATCGCGGCGTGGTACTGCTCGATTTGATCGAGGAAGGCAACCTCGGCCTGATGCGCGCCATCGACAAATTCGAGCCCGAGCGCGGATTCCGCTTCTCCACTTACGCAACCTGGTGGATACGCCAGAGTATCGAGCGCGCGATCATGAACCAGGCGCGCACGGTGCGCCTGCCGGTGCATATGGTGCGCGAATTGAATCAGATTCTGCGCGCAAAATATCACCTCGAAGCGCAGCATCACGACGGCAAGGAAGCGACCGCAGAAGACATCGCCCACCTGGTCGACCGGCCGATCGAAGACGTGCAGGACATACTGGCTTTGTCTGAGCATGCCACCTCGCTCGATGCCCCGCTCGATAACGACCCTCAGGCCAGCCTGATGGACATGTTGCCCGGCGATGCGGATGATGGCCCCGATTCGCGTGCCGAACACCACGAAATGACGACTCTGGTGCGCGACTGGCTCAAGAAGCTGCCGGACAAACAGCGCGTCGTCATCGTGCGACGTTTCGGCCTCGATAACGACGACCCGGCAACGCTGGAAGAACTGGCGGCCGAAATGAACGTGACCAGAGAACGCATCCGCCAGATTCAGCAGGAAGCGCTGGTGAAACTCAAACGCGCCCTGATTGCACGCGGCGTCGGCAAGGATGCCTTACTGTAATTTTCTGAATGCTTTCACCGCCGGCTACCCGGTGCATTGAAAGCGATTCCAACTTTCCATGACTATGCAACAGAACATTATTGAAATCGTTTCCCTCGATATGGAGGCGCGCGGAGTCGGCCACCTCACCAATGAAGATGGCACACAGGGCAAAGTCGTCTTCGTCGAAGGTGCGCTGCCGGGCGAGCGCGTCGGCTTTCAGCCATTGAAGAAGAAAGCCAAGTGGGAGACGGCAACGCTCACCGAGATCCATCGCGAATCGTCGCAGCGCGTCAAGCCGCAATGCCCGTCATTCGGCATCTGCGGCGGCTGCGCCATGCAGCACCTGGACCCGGCCGCTCAGGTCGCCGTTAAGCAGCGCGTGCTGGAAGACAACCTCAAACATATCGGCAAGGTCAAACCTGAAACAATGCTGCGCCCGATTTACGGGCCAAGTTGGGGCTACCGCTACCGTGCGCGTATTTCGGTGCGTCATGTGGTCAAAAAGGGCAGCGTGCTGGTTGGCTTCCATGAGCGCAAATCGCACTTCATCACCGATATGAAGACGTGCGAAGTGTTGCCGCGCCACGTGTCCGACATGCTGGTTCCGCTGCGCGAACTGATTGCTTCACTGTCCATCATCGACAAGATGCCGCAGATTGAGCTGGCAGTCGGCGAAGGCGAGGGCGGCCTCGTCACGGCCATGGTATTGCGCATCATGGCCCCGCTTACGCCCGAGGACGAGGAGAAGCTCAAGGCGTTTGCGGATCTGCATCGCGTGCAATGGTGGTTGCAGACGGCCGGCCCTGATTCTGTGTATCAGTACTATCCAACAGACACACGATTGCAATACCTGTTGCCTGAATTCGGCATCGCCATGCCGTTCAAGCCGACCGATTTCACCCAGGTCAACCATCAGATCAACCGTGTGCTGGTCGAGCGCGCCCTGCGTTTGCTGGCGGTCGAAAGCGGCGACCGCGTGGCCGACCTGTTTTGCGGACTCGGGAACTTCACCCTCCCGCTGGCAACACAGGCGCGTCAAGTTGTCGGCATAGAAGGCAGTTCGACCCTGACCGAACGTGCGCTGGAGAACGCGCGGGCCAATGGCGTCGACGCCAAGACTTCGTTCTCATGCCGCAATTTGTTCGAGCTGAGCGTTGACGACTGGACCGCGCTGGGCAAGTTCGACCGTCTGCTGGTGGACCCGCCGCGCGAGGGTGCCCTGGCGGTTTGCCAGGCACTTGCCGACTTGGGCGACGGGCGCAAGGCGTTCAAACCGAGGCGCATCGTGTATGTTTCGTGCAATCCGGCCACGCTGGCTCGCGATGCCGATGTGCTAGTGCATCAGGCCGGGTATGCCATGAAACATGCCGGCGTGGTCAACATGTTTCCGCATACATCGCACGTCGAATCGATTGCCGTGTTTGATCTGATTTAATGGCGCTGCGCATAAAAAAAGGAAGCCGGATCGGCTTCCTTTTTTGTCGTGCGCGGCCGGTTTTTATCTGCGGTCGCCCGAGAAGATTGCCAACAATTGCAGCAGATTGACGAAGATGTTGTAGACGTCGAGGTAGATGTTCAAGGTCGCCTTGATGTAATTTGTCTCGCCACCGTTGATGACTTGTTGCACGTCGTACAGGATGTAGGCCGAGAATATCCCGATCACAACGACCGATACCACAACATACAGCATCGCAAGATGGAATACTGCACTCAGGAGCGACGCAACAATCGCGACCATCAGCCCCGCAAACAACCATTTTCCCATGCCGGAAAAATCGCGCTTCGACACCGTTGCAATACTCGCCATCACGCCGAGGATGGCCGCCGTGCCGCCGAACGCAATCGTGATCAAATCGGCGCCGTTGCTATAGCTATGCAGCACGAACCCGATCATGCGCGACAGCATCAAGCCCATGAAGAACGTGAAGCCAAGCAGGATGAAGACGCCTAAAGCCGATTCCTTGGTTTTTTCAATCGCATAGAAGAAACCGAACGCAATTGCCATAAAAATAACGAAACCCATGATCGGGCTGCCGCTGAAGAAGCTGAAACCGATCTGAACACCGACCCATGCGCCCAGAATGGTCGGGATCATGGAAAGAGCCAACAGCCAGTAGGTGTTTCGCAATACGCGATGGCGCAAGACCTGACTGTCGCCGTCATACACGTAACCACGCTGCATTTGATTCATACTGCCTCCAAATAAGTTCAAAGTTTGCAACTATTTACACACCATTAGCATAGCATGGGTGTCTGTGAATTGGATTGACTCCAGTCAACTTAGTTCTGCCTTTCGCGTCGGTAATAAAGCGTGCATTTTGCCGTCCGCCGCCAAATGGCAGTCTCCCTTGTCGTTCGTCAATCTTCCTGCCCTATATGGGGTGTTTCATGTTAAAATCAAAGGTTAGTTGAATTCTCAATTATTGGTCTTAACCCCTTCTTTTTATTGGAGTTTTTACAGATGGCAATCGAACGCACCCTGTCGATTATCAAACCCGACGCAGTCGCGAAAAACGTAATCGGCCAAATTTATGCCCGTTTCGAAGCCGCCGGCCTGAAAATCGTCGCTGCCCGCATGGCGCAATTGTCCCGCGCCGAGGCAGAAGGTTTCTACGCGGTTCACCGCGAACGTCCATTCTTCAAGGATCTGGTCGACTTCATGGTTTCCGGTCCCGTCATGATTCAGGCATTGGAAGGCGACAACGCCATCGCCAAGAATCGCGAACTGATGGGCGCCACCGACCCGAAGAAGGCAGAAAAAGGCACGATCCGCGCCGATTTCGCCGATTCGATCGATGCCAACGCTGTGCACGGTTCCGATGCGGCCGAAACCGCCAAGGTTGAAATCTCGTATTTCTTCCCCGCGTTGAACGTTTATTCGCGTTAATCCGCGAAGTACGAAAGCAATTCATGACGGCCCTCACCAATCTGTTGGATCTCGATCCCGCGCAACTCGTCGCCTACTGCGGCGAGTTGGGTGAGAAGCCGTTTCGCGCCAAACAATTGCAACGCTGGATACATCAATTCGGCGTCGGCAATTTCGACGCGATGACCGATCTCGCCAAATCGCTGCGCGACAAGCTGGCCACGCGTGCGTTTGTCGCAAGCCCGGCCGTGATCAGCGACCACACGTCGACCGACGGCACGCGCAAGTGGCTGCTCGATGTGGGGCAGGGCAATGCAGTCGAGACGGTATTTATCCCCGAAGAAAATCGCGGCACGCTTTGCATCTCCACGCAAGCGGGCTGCGCAGTCAATTGCCGGTTTTGTTCTACCGGCAAACAGGGTTTTAGCCGCAACCTCACGGTCGGCGAAATCATCGGCCAACTCTGGATGGCCGAGTTCGAGTTGCGCAAGACCAAGGGCGTCGAGCCCGGCCCCAAAGGCGAACGCCAGATTACCAACGTCGTGATGATGGGCATGGGCGAGCCGCTGCTCAACTTCGAGCCGACCGTCACAGCCCTGAAGCTGATGCTCGACGATAATGCCTACGGCCTGTCGCGCCGCCGCGTGACTCTGTCGACGTCCGGCGTGGTGCCGATGATCGACAAGCTGGCGCAGGAATGCCCGGTCGCCATGGCGGTGTCGCTGCACGCCTCGAACGACGCCTTGCGTGACGGTCTGGTGCCGCTCAACAAGAAATATCCGCTCAAGGAATTGATGGCGGCCTGCAAGCGTTACCTGGAATTCGCGCCGCGCGACTTCATTACGTTTGAATACTGCATGCTCGATGGCGTCAACGACAGCGATGCGAATGCCCGCGAGCTGGTGGCGCTGGTAAAAAATGGCGCCAATCCGGTGCCGTGCAAATTCAATCTGATCCCTTTCAATCCCTTCCCCGAGTCTGGATTGACGCGTTCGAACAATCCGCGCATCAAGGCCTTTGCCCAGGTGCTGATGGACGCGGGTATTGTCACAACCATACGCAAGACGCGCGGAGACGATATCGACGCCGCCTGCGGTCAACTGGCCGGCGAAGTGCAGGATCGCACGCGCGTGCAGGAACGGATGCAGAAGATGGCCGAGTATCAGCAAAAATTCGGCAAGGATTTTGGTCGCATTGTGGAGATAACTTCGTGAGAAAAATCGGAACGCGGATGCACCTGGCGCTTGCCTTGGCTTCATTCTTGTTGCTGACCGGCTGTGCGAATCATCGCAGCAGCGGCGGCAACAGTAGCGGGGAAAGGTCGGCCGACGGCGAACTGCCGACCATGTCGGACCAAACCTCTGCGCAAAAACGCGCGTCGATCAATCTTGAACTCGCCGTGGGCTACTACCAGCGTCACGAAAACAGCGTTGCACTCGACAAGATCAAGCTCGCGCTTGCGGCTGACCCTGATTATTCGCAAGCCTACGACATGCGCGCCCTGATTTATATGGACATGCAGGAAACGCATCTTGCGGAAGAAAATTTTCTGCATGCGTTGCGTCTCGCGCCGAACAATCCCGAGTACAACAACAACTACGGCTGGTTCCTCTGCAGCAATGGTCGCGAACGCGAGTCGTTGACGTACTTCGAAACGGCGATCAAGGATCGCAACTATTCGTCGCCTGCCGTGGCCATGGATAATGCCGGCATGTGCAACATGAAATTGAACAACATGCTCGAAGCGGAAAAATATTTTAAACGGGCCTTCAATTTCGATCCAAGCAATCTGAAGGTCAACGAAAATCTGGCGCGCCTGTACTACACGCGAAAAGAATACGATCAGGCGAAGTTCTACATCGGACGCCTGATCAAGGCCAATGTTACCGACGCAAGCGTATTGTGGCTTGGCATCCGTATTGCGCACAAGAGTGGCGATCGCATGACTGAAGGCGCACTTGGCGCCGAATTGCAACGCTATCACGCAGACTCCATTCAGTATGCGTCGTTTCAGCGCGAGGCGTTCGATGAGTGAGGTAGCGCCCAACGACTTGCCCGAAGACGAGCAGACGGCGCCGCGGCAAATCAAACATTCGCTTGGCGAGCAACTTTCCGCAGAGCGTGAAGCCAAAGGCTGGACGGTCGAATATGTCGCCGGTCAATTGAACCTGGCGACGCGGCAGATTCAGGCGCTTGAAAGTGACAATTATGCCGCGTTGCCGGGCATGGCCAGCGTGCGCGGATTTGTGCGTGCCTATGCCAAGCTGTTGCGCATCGATGCGAATCCGCTGGTCGCCCTGATCGCTGCCGAGCAGATCACGCCGAACCTGCCGCTTGAGCCGCGGCCGAATGTAAAGGCGGCGCCTTTTTCCGAAAGCCGCCTGTCGGGAGGCAGCCAGCGTAACAGCCCGATCAAGGGTATTTTGATCGCAATTGTTTTCGTGCTGCTGGCGCTGGCGATTATCGGTGTCGAACATTTTGGAGGCTGGCCAACCTTGTCGGAGTCGCTTTCCTCCCAGTTCAAGGAGTTGTCGTCTGCCTCGGCCACATCGGGATCGACGCCAGCCGGTGAAAATCACGAACTGGCTGATGATTCGAATGTTGCAGCCAAACCGATTCAGGATACCGCCGAGAGTCCGCCCAAGGATGCGTCAGCGCCCATATCTGCACCGCTTGCAAGTGCAGAAGCCCCCGTGAAATCGCCAGGGTCAGCTGCACAAAGCGGCACCGGTGCAGGTGCCACCGTGCCGGCACAGCCTGCCAAGCCTGTTTCGGCGGACGTGCCGCACAATTTTCCGGCAAGCGCGCCGCCAGGCGTGACGTCTGGTGCGCCGTCTACCACTACCACCCCGGTAGTTGTTGCGGCGCCAGTGCTTGCGCCCGCCAAAGCCAAGCCTGAGCCGGTTGCACCGGCAAAGCCAGAGCTCCCGCGACAAGCGAGTCCTGGGAAGAAGAAACTACAGCTCACTGCTCGGGAGAATTCCTGGGTTGAAGTGCGCGAGGGTAATAATGTTGTGTTGTCGCGCTTGCTGAAAGCCGGCGAGAGCGAAAGCCTGGATGTGGCAGGCGGCGCCTTCCTGGTCATCGGCAATGCCGCAGGCGTGGACGTGAGCTTCGCCGGACAACCGCTGCCATCGAAGACCGATCCCAAGAGCAATGTCGGTCGCCTCAGTTTGAAATAGGAATTATGTCACTGCCTAACACTCCCATTGCGTCCGGACCATTGACCCGGCGTGCCAGCCGCGTTGCTACCGTGTCCTATGGCACGCGCGCAGTTCGCGTAGGCGGCAGCGCCCCGGTGGTCGTGCAATCGATGACCAATACCGATACGGCAGACGCCATCGGCACCGCCATTCAAGTGCGCGATCTGGCGCGCGCGGGCTCGGAAATGGTACGCATCACCGTCAATACGCCCGAGGCCGCGGAGGCCGTGCCGGCGATACGCGAGCAATTGGACCGCATGGAAGTCGATGTGCCGCTGGTGGGCGATTTCCATTACAACGGCCACAAGCTCCTGTCCGACTATCCCGAATGTGCCCGTGCACTGTCGAAGTACCGCATCAATCCCGGCAACGTCGGGCAGGGCGCCAAGCGCGATACGCAATTCGCCCAGATGATCGAAATTGCCTGCCGTTATGACAAGCCGGTACGTATCGGTGTCAATTGGGGCAGCCTCGATCAAAGCTTGCTGGCCCGTATCATGGATGAAAATGCCCAGCGCGCCGAACCCTGGAGCGCACAGGCTGTCATGTATGAGGCATTAATTACATCGGCCATCGAAAA
Organism: Burkholderiaceae bacterium; assembly: GCA_036561005.1. GTDB lineage: Bacteria > Pseudomonadota > Gammaproteobacteria > Burkholderiales > Burkholderiaceae_D > PKWO01. The sequence goes on from DATBQE010000211.1 coordinate 12,287, forward strand.
CGCCAAACGGGCGGAAGAAGTCGGCCTGGCGGGTGACAAGATTATTCTGTCGTGCAAGGTGTCGGGTGTGCAGGACCTGATTGCCGTTTATCGCGAGCTGGCGCGCCGTTGCGACTATCCCTTGCACCTCGGCTTGACCGAGGCCGGTATGGGCAGCAAAGGCATTGTTGCCTCGACAGCGGCGTTGTCGGTGCTGTTGCAGGAAGGCATAGGCGATACCATTCGCGTATCTCTGACTCCGGAACCGGGTGGAGACCGCACCAGGGAAGTCATCGTCGCACAAGAGATCCTGCAAACCATGGGCTTGCGCAAGTTCACGCCCATGGTGATTGCCTGCCCGGGATGCGGCCGCACGACATCCACCGTATTCCAGGAATTGGCCGATCGCATCCAGACTTATTTGCGCGACCAGATGCCGCAATGGAAAAAGCAGTATCCGGGTGTTGAAGCAATGAACGTGGCAGTCATGGGATGCATCGTCAATGGCCCGGGCGAGTCGAAGCATGCCAACATCGGTATCAGCCTGCCGGGTACCGGAGAAACGCCTGCGGCACCGGTGTTCGTTGATGGCAGCAAAACCGTAACGCTGCGCGGCGACAATATCGCAGAGGAATTTCAGGCCATCGTGCTGGACTATGTTCAGACGCGCTATGGCAAGCAGGCCGCAACCGCGTAATCGACGGCCTGCCTAATATCAATCACGGCAGCCGAACCAAGCTGCAATGCAAGTTTCAACTATAACGGTCAGTCAAGAATGGCAGAGAACAAGAAAGTGGAAAAAATCTTCGGTGTGAAAGGCATGAACGATGTCTTGCCTGCCGATGCCCCGCTGTGGGAGTTGTTTGAAAATACCGTGCAAACGGTCTTGAAGAGCTATGGTTTCCAGCAAATCCGCACCCCTATTGTCGAGCCGACGTCGTTGTTTGCGCGCGGCCTCGGCGAAGTCACCGATATCGTCGAGAAGGAAATGTATTCCTTCGTCGACTCGATGAATGGCGATGCGCTGACCCTGCGCCCCGAATCCACGGCCGGCATCGTGCGTTCCGTGATCGAGCATAACCTGACCTACGAAGGCCCCAAGCGCCTCTGGTATACCGGGCCGATGTTCCGCCACGAAAAACCGCAGCGCGGTCGCTATCGTCAATTTCATCAGATTGGTGCCGAAGCGCTTGGTTTTGCCGGCCCCGACATCGATGCAGAACTGATCATCATGTGCCAGCGCCTGTGGGACGACCTTGGCTTGCAGGACGTGCGGCTCGAATTGAACTCGATTGGCGACGCCGAAGAGCGTAACCGGCATCGTACTGACCTGATTACCTATTTCGAGAAACACGCGGACTTGCTCGACGCCGAGGCCAAGCGCAGGCTGCATACCAATCCACTGCGCATACTCGACACCAAGAATCCCGCCATGCAGGAAATGGTCAATGCCGCGCCGCAATTGCTGGACTATCTCGGCGATGTGTCGCGCGCCCACTTTGAAGGCGTGCAAAAAATTCTGCGACACAATAATGTGCCGTTCTCCATCAACCCGCGTCTCGTGCGCGGCATGGACTACTATAATCGCACCGTATTCGAATGGGTCACTGATCAGCTCGGTTCCCAAGGCACCGTGTGCGGAGGCGGACGGTATGATCCATTGATCGAAATGATCGGCGGCAAACCGACACCAGCGTGCGGTTTCGCCATGGGCGTGGAGCGCCTGCTCGAACTGATGAAGGCGAGCGGCGAACAATTGGCACCGAACCAATGCGACGTCTATGTTGTCCATCAGGGCGAAGATGCGCAACTGCAGGCTTTTGTGCTGGCGGAGCGATTGCGCGATGCCGGCCTCGATGTTGTGTTACATTGCGCCTCGGTCAATGGTATCGGCAAATTCCAGGCGCAGATGAAGCGCGCTGATGCCAGCGGCGCAGCCTATGCCGTCATTATCGGCGAAGACGAAATGGCCAAGGGCGTTGCATCGGTCAAGGCCATGCGTGCAGAAGGCGAGAGCCAGCAGACCAGCGTGCCCTTCGACCAACTGGTGGAGCACGTCGTTGACCAGATCATCGGCAGTGCCGAACACGACCATTCCGAACACGTTCATTATCATCACTAATATCTCATAACATCATGGCATACGATCTCGAAGAACAAGAACAACTGGACATGCTCAAGGCATGGTGGGCAAAGTACGGCAACCTGATCACCTGGGTGCTCATTGCCGCACTGGCGGCGTTTGCCGGCTGGACCTATTGGAACAAAACCCAGCAGAGTCATAATCAGGAAGCCGCGAGCCTGTACAAGGTTATGCAAACGGCGGTCGAAGCCAAGGACAACGCCAAGATGCAAACGGCAGCCGCCGACATCCGCAAGACCTATGCCGGTACCGTCTACGCCCAGTTTGCCGCCTTGGCAGTTGCCAAATCGGCGGCCGAAGCCAACGACCTGAAAGGCGCGAAAGTACAGCTGCAATGGGTGATCGACAGTGCCTTCAACGATGAATTCGTTGCCATCGCCAAGGTGCGCCTGGCAGGTGTGCTGATGGACGAAAAATCCTACGACGATGCAATGAAGCTGCTCTCCGGTGATGTTCCGTCCCCGCTTCAGGCGCTGGTGCTCGACCGCAAGGGTGATATCCTGGTTGCGCAAAACAAGATTGTCGAAGCACGCGCCATGTACCAAAGCGCGATCGACAAGACCGAGGACAAGAGTCCGGCACGGCAATTGATCCAGGCCAAGCTCGATGCCATCGGTGGCGCGACTGTTGTGGCGAAAAGCGCAGCTTGACGTCGCCAAATGAATCTGCTCGCGGTGGGGCAATTGTCCGCGCCGAACAACGAACAAAGCCAGGCCTGAAGATAAAAGGGGAAAAAATGCGTATTGCGGTGAAACTCGCGGGTGCGGCGACCATAGCCTTGTTGGCGGGATGTTCCATTTTTCACAGGGACCCGCCCAAGAATCCACCGTCTGCACTGATTGAGTTCAAGCAGACGCTCGCTGTGCGCCAGGTATGGCACGACTCGGTCGGCAAGGGCGGCGATTACACGTTCTCCCCGGCGCTGCTTGGCGACAGCATGGTTGCAGCCGGTGAAGACGGTACCATCACACGCATCGACGCGGCCAAAGGCCGTCCGCTGTGGCGCATTTCCGCCGGCATGCATTTGACCGCCGGTGTCGGTGCCGACGGTAATACCATTGCGGTAGTTGGCGACAAAGGCCAGGTCATGGCATTCGACGGCGATGGGAAATTGCGCTGGAAGGCGCAAGCGACAAGCGAAGTCCTGTCCGCTCCGGCTGTTGGCGGCGGCATGGTGATTATTCGCAGCGTCGACAACCGCATTCTCGCGTTCGACGTGGCAACCGGCGAAAAGCGCTGGAATCTGCAGCGCACCGTGCCGCCATTGACCTTGCGCACTGCGCCGGGCATTGTGATCGGCAACGACACGGCCTACGTTGCCTTGCCGGGTGGCCATTTACTGGCCCTGCAGATTGCGACCGGCGCTGCGCGCTGGGAAATCGCTGTGGGTGAGCCGCGCGGCGCGACGGAACTCGAGCGTGTTGCCGACATTTCCGGGTCGCCAGTGCTGATCGGCGGCGATGTGTGCGCCGTCTCCTACCAGGGACGCGTCGGCTGCTTTGAAATCAGGACCGGCAATGCGCGTTGGACCAAGAACCTGTCGAGCACGGTCGGTATCGGCGTCGATGAACGCTTCGTGCTCGCTGCCGACGACAAGGGCACGGTCAGCGCTTTTGCGCGCGACACCGGCTCCTCTGTCTGGACCAGCAAGACGCTCGCTTATCGCGAATTGTCCAACCCTGTTTCATTCGGCCGTGCCGTCGGCGTGGGCGATTACCAGGGTTATATCCATTTCCTGTCGCGCGAAGACGGCTCGATGCTGGCACGCGTTGCGACCGACGGCAGCCGCATCATCGTCGCGCCCCTGCTGTACCAGAACAATGTCATTTACCAAACCCAATCCGGAGAAATAGTCGCCTACACGGCAGACTAATTGTTGATGAAGCCAGTAATCGCCTTAGTAGGTCGCCCGAATGTCGGCAAATCCACGCTGTTCAACCGGCTCACGCGCTCGCGCGATGCGTTGGTTGCCGATCTGCCCGGCTTGACCCGCGACAGGCATTACGGCGAAGGCCGTGTCGGTGAGCGCCCGTTTCTCGTCATTGACACCGGCGGCTTCGAGCCGGTTGCCAAGGAAGGCATCATGCACGAGATGGCCAAGCAGACCAAGCAGGCCGTCGCGGAAGCCGATATCGTCATTTTTATCGTCGATGGGAGGCAAGGCCTGACCCCGCACGACAAAACAATCACCGATTTTTTGCGCAAATCGGGCCGTTCGGTCATGCTGGTGGTGAACAAGTCCGAAGGTATGAAATACACTTCGGTCGCGGCAGACTTCTACGAACTGGGGCTGGGCGATCCGTATGTGATCTCGGCTGCCCACGGCGATGGCGTGGCCGACCTGGTGGAAGAATCGCTGGACATGGCATTTGCCAAGCGTCCGGCCGAAGAAGAAAAACCGGACCAAATGCAAGACAGCATCAAGCTGGCCATCGTTGGCCGGCCGAACGTCGGCAAATCGACCTTGGTGAACACGTTGCTGGGCGAAGAACGCGTGATCGCGTTTGACATGCCCGGCACCACGCGCGATTCGATCGAGATCGATTTCGAACGCGACGGGCGTTCCTACACGCTGATCGACACGGCGGGCATACGCAGACGCGGAAAGGTCTTCGAAGCAATTGAAAAATTCTCGGTGGTCAAGACCCTGCAGTCGATCTCCGAAGCCAATGTCGTGCTGCTGCTGCTCGATGCGCAGCAGGACATTTCCGAACAGGACGCGCATATCGCAGGCTTCATTCTGGAGTCGGGCAGGGCGCTGGTCGTCGGTGTCAACAAGTGGGACGGCCTGACGAGCGACAGGCGCGACGAGATCAAAATGGATATCGAGCGCAAACTCAACTTCCTGTCGTTTGCGAAATTCCATTTCATCTCGGCGCTGAAGTCGACCGGCATCGGGCCCTTGATCAAATCGGTCAATGCAGCCTATGCGGCTGCGACCATTAATTTGTCGACCCCGAAACTGACACGCGCCTTGCTCGAAGCTGTCGAGCATCAGCAGCCTCGACGCAAAGCGTCAATCCGGCCTAAAATGCGGTATGCCCATCAAGGCGGGCAAAATCCGCCTATCGTGGTTATCCACGGCAATGCGTTGGAAGCGATTGACGACAGCTACAAACGTTACCTCGAAAAACATTTCCGTGAAACTTTTTCGCTGGTGGGAACTCCATTACGTATCGAGTTCAAATCAGGGAGAAATCCGTTCGCCAGGCACGAAAAATAGTTTTTTTCTTGGCAACTTCTGCAAAAATGCATTACATTCGACTAAGATCACAGTGAAGCACTTGAAATTTGCACAAGTTGCCTCCAACTCCTCGAAACAAAACCACAATTGGAGCTTCCATGAGTAATAAAGGGCAATTGTTACAAGACCCCTTCTTGAACGCCTTGAGAAAAGAACATGTCCCCGTATCGATCTATTTGGTCAACGGCATCAAATTGCAGGGACATATCGAATCGTTCGATCAATACGTAGTGTTGCTGCGCAATACTGTCACCCAAATGGTGTACAAACATGCGATTTCCACGGTTGTACCCGCCCGCGCGGTCAACCTGAACATTGAGGCTGACGCTGAATAAAAGCTTGATCCGCACGTCGGCAGGACTCCATAACATGCCTGCCGGCAGCACAGTTGTGCAGGGACCACCTTTATCACGATTTGGCGCTACCGTCTGCCATTGCCAACATTGCCGAGAGCAATTCTTGACCCGTTCGCATCGATCTGCTGACATCACCATTTTCACTTGGAGGCATTGATGCGCGCTGCCCTGGTAGGTGTGGATTTCGGCAAAGGCGATTTCGACGCCGGCATTGAGGAACTCTCGTTGCTGGTTAAATCGGCTGGCGCTGTTCCGATTGTTACCATCCTCGCCAAGCGCTCCAGTCCGGACGCCGCGCTCTTTGTCGGCTCCGGAAAGGCAGAAGAAATTGCCCACGCCGTGGAGGACAATCAAATCGAGCTGGTTATTTTTAACCACGCACTATCGCCTGCGCAGCAGCGCAACCTAGAACGCGAATTAAAGACCCGTGTGGTCGACCGGACCAGCCTCATTCTCGACATTTTCGCCCAACGGGCGCAGAGCCATGAAGGCAAGGTGCAGGTTGAACTTGCACAATTGCAACATCTCGCGACCAGGTTGATACGTGGATGGACTCACCTTGAACGGCAAAAAGGCGGTATCGGATTACGCGGCCCCGGCGAAACGCAGCTCGAGACCGACCGCCGGCTGTTGGGCGACCGGGTCAAGGCATTGCGGGCAAGGCTGGATAAGCTGCAAAAGCAACGCCAGACCCAGAGGCGTGCGCGCGGAAGAAATAATACCTTTTCAGTATCCCTGGTCGGCTATACCAACGCCGGCAAGTCGACCCTGTTCAATGCCATGGTCAAGGCGCGCGTCTATGCGGCCGACCAGTTGTTTGCCACGCTGGACACCACCTCGCGCCGAATTTATCTGGGTGATGCGGGTCAAGTCGTGATTTCCGACACCGTCGGATTCATCCGCGAACTGCCGCATCAACTGGTTGCCTCGTTTCGCGCAACGCTGGAAGAGACGATTCATGCCGATCTGTTGCTGCACGTAGTCGATGCCGCGAGTCCGGCGCGCATGGAACAGATCGAACAGGTCAATCTGGTATTGAAGGAGATCGGCGCCGATCATATTCCCCAGATACTCGTGTGGAACAAGATCGACGCGGTCGGTCTGGAACCGGTTTTGGAGCGCGACGAATATGCTAAAATCCGTCGTGTTTTCATCAGTGCGCAATCCGGAGCGGGTTTGGATTTGCTGCGTCAGGCGATCACCGAGTTCGCAAAAGAAAAAAGTGCTGGCGGAGAAGTCGATATCCCCGTGGCTACTTTTGACGACAATGACCTATCCAGCTTGAACAACCTGACCTGACAGATGCTTGTTTCCCAATTACGAAGCCGTTTCAAAATGACCATGGCGTTGTTACCTGTGGCGGCCTGCCGTCTCCTTGCCGTACAACCGTACTGTGTTCGTCGAGGTGTCTGGTCATGATCACTTTGCAACGAATTCTAAGAAAAATCGGACTGATGGCCTCATCCAACGAGTTACCTCCCGGGAGCGGTCAGCCCAAGAAAAATGACGGCAAGCGTCCCGGCGAAGGTCCGCCCGATCTCGACCAGATGTGGCGCGATTTTACCGCGCGCCTGGGCCGGATCTTCGGCGGCAAAGGTGGCCCGGGCGGCTTCAAGCCCGATTCGCGCGGTACCGGAATCGGTGCGGCCATCATTACCGTCGTATTGCTTCTGCTCTGGATATTGAGCGGGTATTTCATTGTTCCTGAAGGCCAGACCGCCGTGGTGACAACCTTCGGCAAAATGGCACATACCGCCGGTGTCGGCATTAACTGGCGCTGGCCGTATCCGATTCAGAATTCTGAACTGGTCAATATGTCCGAAGCAAAGATCGTGGAGATCGGCGCCGCCGTCTCCAAAAAGCCTACCCCAGATTCCCTCATGCTGACTGAAGACGCAAATATGGTTGGCGTCCAGATGACAGTGCAATACAAAGTGAAAGACGCGTTTGCCTGGCTGTTCAATAACAGCGAGAACGAAAGTTCAGTCAAACAAGTCGGTGAAACGGCATTGCGTGCAGCGGTTGGTCAGGTCAAGATGGATGCCATATTATATGGTGGGCACGACAAGCTCGCCGCCGACATCCAGAACGCCATGCAGCAAATGCTGGACCGCTACAAATCCGGTGTCCAGGTTACCGGCGTCAGCATCCTTGCGACACAGCCCCCGGAACAGGTTCAGGCCGCGTTTGACGATGTAGTCAAGGCAAGCCAGGAGCGCGAGCGCATGAAAAATGAAGGCTTAGCCTTTGCCGCCGAATCGCTGCCGAAAGCCACGAGCACGGCAGCCCGCCTGGCGCAGGAATCCGACGCCTATCGCACCAACGTGGTGGACCGTGCAGAAGGCGATGCTGCCCGTTTCAAGCAAGTGCTCACCGAGTATCAGAAAGCGCCGGCTGTGACGCGCGACCGCATGTATCTCGATACCATGCAGCAGATATTTACCAATACAACCAAGGTCATGGTTGATGCCAAGGCCGGCAGCAGTTTGATCTATCTGCCGATCGACAAATTGCTCGCTCAGTCGATCAATAATGAAAATGGCTCGAAAGGCACCGTGACGATTTCCAACCCGACTGCCGTGCCCAATGCGTCGTCGTCGCCGGCATCGAACGCTACGGCGCCTGAAGCGAATGCGCCCGCCGATGCCAGTCAAGCGGCAGAGGTCCAACGCACCCGCGACTCGCGCAGCCGCGACACGCGCGACAGGGAGGGGCGTTGATGAATCGCGTACTGTCCATCCTGATCGGCGTTGCCGTCACGCTGTGGCTACTGAGCTATACGGTATTCATCGTCGACCAACGCAAATTTGCCATCGTTTCATCCTTTGGTGAAATGCGCCAGGTGATCGACGAGCCGGGCCTTCATTTCAAATTCCCGCCGTTCCAGAGCGTGGTCTTCGTCGAGAGGCGAATCATGCTGCTGGAAACACCGGAAGCCGATCGGTTTGCCACCGCTGAGAGCGGCGGCCAGAAGATGGAATTGCAGGTCAACGCCATGGTAAAGTGGCAAATCGCCGACCCGAAGTTGAACTATGTTTCCGTCGGTCCTGATGAGGCGCGTACCCGCGAGCGCATTGCCCAATCCATCAAGGCGGCGCTGACAGAGGAGATTGCCAAGCATTCGGCGCATGACCTGGTTGCGGGCGAGCGCACGCATGTCGCCGACGCCGTGCGCCAGCGTGTGACCGGTGAGGCGAAACAGATCGGCGTGGAGATTGTCGACCTGCAAATCAAACGCGTCGACTATACCGATCAAGTCAACACCGCCGTGCTGGAACGAATGAAAGCCGAACGTGCACGCGTGGCCGCCGATCTGCGCTCGCAGGGAAATGCCGAGTCGGAAAAGCTGCGCGCTGATGCCGAGCGCAAGAGCAAGATCTTGTTGGCCGAAGCGACGCGCGACGCCGAAATTGTGCGCGGTGAAGGCGACGCCAAGGCATCGCAGATCTACGCCCAGGCGTTCGGCCAGAATCCGGAATTTTACAAGTTCTACCGCAGCCTTGAAGCCTACCGCGCGAGCTTCAAGAATCGCAGCGACGTGATGGTGGTCGATCCGAATTCCGAGTTCTTCAAATACATGAAGAACCCGGAGGCTCTGGGCGCGAAAAAATAAGGGTATCCCTAAAAATCGTAGCGAGCGGCCTGGCGTAGCCCGGCTTCATGTCGGGCGGAGAAGCGCCGTCTTACGACTGCAGGGTTATCGTCTCAGGTCGCGCAGTAGATTTTTTGCAATACCCATGAGTCGGCGGGGTTTCTCCGTCATGAAATTGATATCGAACCAGCAGAGCAGGCACCTGCCGCTCTGCGTTACTTTGCCTCGTTCCTATGCCAAACTGGCTACTCCCTGAGAATATTGCCGACGTTCTCCCGTCGGAGGCGCGCAAGATCGAAGAATTGCGCCGCGTCATGCTCGACAATTTCCGCCTGTATGGCTACGAAATGGTCATGCCGCCGCTGCTTGAATACCTGGAGTCGCTGCTCACCGGGGCTGGGAAAGACACCGACCTGCGTACTTTCAAGCTGGTCGATCAATTATCGGGCCGTACCATGGGTGTGCGCGCCGACATGACCACGCAGGTGGCGCGCATCGACGCCCACTTGCTCAATCGGTCGTCGGTGACCCGTTTGTGCTATGCCGGCAGCGTCTTGCATACGCGTCCCAGCGGCTTGCATGCCACGCGCGAGCCCTTGCAGATCGGCGCCGAAATCTATGGCCATGCCGGACTCGAAGCCGATGCCGAAATCCAGGAACTGGCGCTTGCCTCGCTTGCTCTGAGCGGCTTTGAGCAAGTGCGACTCGACATGAGCCACGTCGGCGTGTTGCGCGCCCTGATTGCAAGCGACGACAAGGCCACGCGCGACCAGGCGCTGCTGTATCCGCTCATGCGGGCCAAGGACGTGTCGGGCTTGCGCGAACTGACCGCAGCCTATGAACCCGGCCTGCGCTCGGCATTGCTGGCTTTCCCGAGCCTGTACGGCGACGTTACGGTCCTGCAGCGCGCACGTGAGATTTTGCCCGCCTTGCCCGGCATCGTCACTGCTCTCGATGAACTGGAAACCCTGGCTGGCCTGACCGGGGAAGCGCAGGTAACCATCGATTTGGCCGACCTACGCGGCTACCAGTACGAAAGCGGGGCGATGTTCGCCATCTATGTTCCCGGTCTACCCAATGCCGTCGCGCGTGGCGGGCGGTATGATCACGTTGGCGAAGCCTTTGGCCGTGCCAGGCCGGCAACCGGCTTTTCCATGGATTTGCGCGAACTTGCGCGTCTGTTGCCAATTGCCGATAGAAAGCCGGCAATTCGCGCGCCCTGGGGCCGTGAAGCCGATTTGCGTGCGAAAATTGTGGAATTGCGCAAGTCGGGCGAAGTCGTCATTCAAAGCCTGCCGGGGCACGACAACGACCAGGAAGAATTCGATTGCGATCGCGTGCTGGTCAAGCAAAACGGCGTTTGGCAAATTACCAATGCCTAATGCCATGGTTCGCTGATCCACAGTAAAGTCGCTTGATGCGAAGGTTTTTGAGAAGAATTTAACTATCGATATAGGCAATAAAATGTCACACACAAGCAATGCTAGAAATGTCGTCGTCATTGGCACCCAATGGGGCGATGAAGGAAAAGGCAAGATCGTCGACTGGCTGACTGATCATTCGCAAGGCGTCGTGCGCTTCCAGGGCGGACACAATGCCGGTCACACGCTGGTGATTGACGGCAAGAAGACTGCATTGCAATTGATTCCTTCGGGCATCATGCGCGCCGGTGTTGCCTGCTACATCGGCAACGGCGTGGTGTTGTCCGTACCTGATCTGCTGCGCGAAATCGACAAGTTGCAAGCGGCCGGCGTTGAAGTGGCTTCGCGCCTCAAGGTTTCGGAAGCCTGCCCGATCATTTTGCCCTACCACGTTGCGCTGGACGCTGCGCGTGAAGCCGCGCGCGGCGAAGCCAAGATCGGCACTACCGGCAAAGGCATTGGTCCAGCCTACGAAGACAAGGTGGCACGTCGCGCCATTCGCGTGTCTGACCTGCTCTGCGAAGAGCGGTTTGCCGAAAAACTGCGTGAAAACCTCGATTTGCACAACTTCGTGTTGACACAATACCTGAAGGTCGGTGCGGTCGACTATCAAAAAACCTTCGACGACGCCATGGCCAACGTGCCGCGCCTGCGGCCGATGGTGGCCGACGTATCGAGTGCACTGTATGCGGCCTACAAGGGCGGCGCAAACCTGCTCTTTGAAGGTGCCCAAGGCAGCCTGCTTGACGTCGATCACGGCACCTATCCGTTTGTCACATCGAGTAATTGCGTGGCGGGCAATGCAGCCGCAGGAACCGGTGTCGGCCCCAACATGCTGCATTACATCCTCGGGATCACCAAAGCTTATACGACGCGCGTCGGCTCGGGTCCGTTCCCGTCCGAATTGCCGACCGAAGACGGCGTCGGCAAGCACTTGTCTGCGGTCGGTCATGAGTTCGGCACCGTAACCGGCCGTGCACGCCGCTGCGGCTGGTTCGACGCCGCACTGCTGCGCCGTTCGGTACAAATCAATGGCGTGTCCGGCATGTGTCTGACCAAGCTCGACGTACTGGACGGCCTGGAATCGCTCAAGCTCTGCACCGGCTACACCTTGAACGGCAAGCAGATCGATATCTTCCCGGTTGGGGCAGAAGATGCGGCCGGTTGCGTGCCGGTCTATGAAACCATGCCGGGCTGGAAGGAATCGACCGTCGGCGCCAAGTCGCTCGCTGCCCTGCCTGCTGCGGCGCGCGCCTACGTCAAACGCATTGAAGAGCTGGTCGGCGTGCCGATCGACATGGTTTCCACCGGTCCGGACCGCGAAGAAACCATCGTCTTGCGTCACCCGTTCCTGTAAATCGAACAAGTTGGGAGGCATGGTGCCTGAATCAGACGACAAGCATTTGTGGGTCTCGTGGGAGGCCTATCACCGCAGCATTGAAAAGCTGGCGTTGATGGTGCACGAATCGGGCTGGAAGTTCGATCAGGTGTTATGCCTGGCGCGCGGCGGCTTGCGCCCGGGCGACATATTCTCTCGTGTTTTCGACGTGCCGCTGGCGATCCTTTCGACCAGCTCATATCGCGAGGACGCCGGCACCGTGCGTGGTTCGCTCGACATCGCCAAATTCATCACCATGACCAAGGGCAGCCTGGGCGGCAAGGTCTTGCTGGTAGACGATCTGGTTGATTCGGGCGTTACCCTGGACAAAGTGCAAAAGCATTTGCGGGAACACTTCCTCGCCGTAACGGAAGTCAAATCGGCGGTAATCTGGTGCAAGGCATGCTCGTCCGTGCGCCCCGACTATTTTCTCGAATACCTGCCGACCAATCCCTGGATACATCAACCCTTCGAAGAGTACGACAGCCTGCGGCCGCACCAATTGACGCGCTGGATGAAACGCGGGGAATCCGAGGAATAACGAAACCTGTGCGCAGGTTTGCGCAAACAGACATTACGAGATGCGACGCGCACGCGTCGCATCTTAATGACGACGATCAACGGCGATGATGCAGCCGGTGCCGCATCGCCACCAGCTTTTCCACCGGATGTACATCGTGCACATCCATGAACAGTCCATAGATTACCAACGCCGCACAAACGACGATTTGAAGCAAGAGAATCGTAATGAATAGCATGGCTGACAAGCCGGTTTTGGTCGGCTCCCTCGTGTCGAAACGACACTTTCAGTGTAGCAGGGGATTGACGGATTGCAACCGTCGCACATGACGTGCACGAGCATGTTTGCGGGAAGACTTGCGCACGCTCGGGGGAAATGCTGAAGGGAGTGTTGAAGCTTGCGAACTTGCACCAAAAATTTAGCTGGTGCCCACGGAGGGACTCGAACCCCCACACCTTGCGGCACATGGACCTGAACCATGCGCGTCTACCAATTCCGCCACGTGGGCACTGCTGATCTTGCTATGTTGCTGCTTTTTTTCGCTAGTAGTTCGCGAAAGAACGAGATTATAGCGTAAAAACAAATAAAGTCAAATTATCGACTGCATATTTCGGGATTAGGTAAAATGGTTTCGCATCCGGTACACTATCGGGGCGCGGTACAAGGACTCAGCACGTCCCAGCGGCAAACCATCATGCCAACCGGCCAAATGCCCGCCTGAATGCCCGCGTTTTTTACCAATACCAATATCAATATTAATAACAAAGAATCATTTGAGCCAATACCCCTATTCAATTCCCAGCCGTGAGGAAATTCTCGGCATACTCCGTACTGCAACGAGCTTGCAAGATACGGCTTCCATCGCCAAGGCTTTGGGCGTCAAGCAAGATGAAATGGACGGTTTGACGCGCCGCCTCAATGCCATGGAACGCGACGGGCAGATCAAGCCGGACCGCAACGGCAAGTTTCATTTGGCGAACCTCGCCAGCTTCGTCGAAGGGCGCGTCAGCAGCCATCGCGACGGTTACGGTTTCCTGATTCCCGATGACGGTAGCGACGACATTTTCCTGCCGGAAAAGGAAATGCAAAAGGTCCTGAACGGCGATCGCGTCCAGGCGCGCATCATCGGAACAGACCGGCGCGGCCGCCCAGAAGGGACCATCGTCGAGGTAGTTGCGCGCGCCAACACGCACGTCATCGGACGCCTTTTGAATGAAAACGGCGTATGGGTCGTGGCACCGGAAGACAAGCGCATCGGTCAGGATATCTTGCTGTCGGGCTCGCCCGGCAAGGCCAAAACCGGCCAGGTGGTGAGCGTCGAATTGACCGAACAGCCTTCGCGCTATACGCAGCCGGTCGGCAAGATTGTCGAGGTTCTCGGCGACATCGACGATCCCGGCATGGAAATTGAAATCGCTGTGCGCAAATACGGCGTGCCGCACGAGTTTTCCGAAGCTGCCAAGAAACTCGCAGCCAAACTGCCGGGCGAAGTGCGTGCCTCCGATCTGGATGAGCGCGTCGATCTGCGTGACGTGCCGCTCGTCACCATTGACGGCGAAGATGCGCGCGACTTCGACGATGCGGTATATTGCGAGCCGGTCAAGATCGGCCGCGTCAACGGTTTTCGCCTGATTGTCGCGATTGCCGACGTCAGCCATTACGTCAAGCCCAACGATGCACTCGATGTCGATGCGCTTGAGCGCAGCACCTCGGTGTATTTCCCGCGCCGCGTGATCCCCATGCTGCCGGAAAAATTATCCAATGGCCTGTGTTCGCTCAATCCGGCCGTCGACCGCCTGACGCTCGTTTGCGATGCCGTCATCACCGCCAAAGGCGAGATCAAGGCTTACCAGTTCTATCCCGCCGTCATCCATTCGGCAGCGCGCCTGACTTATACCGAAGTCGCTGCCATCCTGGCCAATACCAAGGGCACGGAAGCCGCCAAGCGTCCCGGACTGGTGCCGCACCTGTTGAACCTGTACGAGGTCTATCAAGCCTTGCTGCAGGCGCGCCACGCGCGCGGCGCGATCGATTTCGAAACCACCGAAACCTACATCGTGTGCAATGCAGCGGGCAAGATTGAGCAGATCCTGCCGCGCACGCGCAACGATGCACACAAGGTTATCGAGGAGTGCATGTTGGCCGCCAATGTGTGCGCGGCGGATTTGCTCGAACGCCACAAGCATGCCGGACTGTTCCGCATCCACGCCGCGCCGGCCAAGGAGAAATTGAATCAGGTCAGAACCTTCCTCAAACAGGTCGGCCTGAATCTGGGCGGCGGCGACACGCCTACGGCGACCGACTATGCGGAATTGATGACCAAGGTCAAGACTCGGCCCGATGCGTCGCTGTTGCAGACCATGCTGCTGCGTTCGATGCAGCAAGCGGTCTATAGCCCCGATAACATCGGCCACTTCGGCCTGTCTTACGATCACTACGCGCACTTCACGAGCCCCATCCGGCGCTATCCCGATCTGCTCACCCATCGCGCCATCAAGGCGATCCTGCTCGGCAAGCGCTACGACCCAAAGGGCATGGATACCAGCGAATTGAATACCATGCTGTCACCGGCTGCGCGCAAGAAACAGGCGCAGGACCGTGCAGACGGCAAAAAGAAGCGCGAAGGCGAGTCGACCATCTGGGACGCACTCGGCATCCATTGCTCTGCCAACGAGCGGCGCGCTGATGAAGCTTCGCGTGATGTGGAAGCCTGGCTCAAGTGCTATTTCATCCGTGACAAGCTGGGCGAAGAGTTCACCGGGACAATATCCGGCGTGACGGCATTCGGCATCTTCGTTCAGCTCGATGCCTTGTTCATCGAAGGCATGGTTCACGTCACGGAATTGGGCGCCGACTACTTCCAGTTCGACGACGCGCGCCATGAATTGCGCGGCGAACGCACGGGAATCCGTTATCAGCTGACAGACCGTGTAACCGTTCAAGTAAGCCGGGTTGACCTCGATGCGCGCAAGATCGATCTGCGCCTGGTGACCGAGCCGGGTATCCGCACCATCCTGAAAAACGAGGCGCGCCGCGCCGAGAGCGAACAGCAGGCACGCAGTGGCAAGGCCAAGCCGGCGGGCAAGGCGGCGCCGGCAAAAACTGCCCCCAAGGCAGGAAGTCCGGCCAAGGCCAAACGAACCAAGGCCGCGGCACCCACGCCGGAGCGCTCGCGCTCCAGCCGCGCCTACTCCAAAGCAGTGAAAAAGAAACGATAATGAAAAATAAGATGATATTCGGTTTCCATGCCGTGACCTCGCGCATTCGCCATGAGGCCGCTTCGGTGGAAGGAATTTATGTCGACTCCGGTCGCGAAGACCGGCGCATGCAAGAGCTGTTGCGTGCCGCCAAGGCAGCCGGCGTGCGTATCATCCAGGTTGATGAGCAACGGTTGGCCAATATGGTCGGCACACGGCGCCATCAGGGTGTGGTGGCGATTGCAGGGGAGTTGTCGCTCGCGCGCAACCTTGATGAATTGCTTGACGTCATAGAAGGCCCGCCTTTGTTGCTGGTACTTGACGGTATTACCGATCCGCATAACCTTGGCGCCTGCCTGCGCGTGGCCGATGGCGCCGGTGCCCATGCCGTTATCGCACCAAAGGACCGCGCCGTCGGTTTGAATGCTACTGCAGCCAAGGTGGCCAGTGGCGCAGCGGAATCGGTGCCCTATATCACGGTCACGAATCTGGCACGTACGCTGCGCGATTTGAAAGAACGCGATATCCTCTTGATCGGGACTACCGACGATGCTGAAAAAGGTTTGTACGATGCCGAATTTTCCGGCGCGGCGGCCATCGTCATGGGTTCCGAAGGGGAGGGCATGCGCCGTCTAACGCGCGAGACCTGTGACGTATTGGTCAGCATACCGATGTTCGGCTCAGTTGAAAGCCTGAACGTCTCGGTCGCGTCGGGTGTATGCCTGTATGAGGCGCGTCGCCAGCGTCTGGCCAAGCCGCAATAAGTTACCAACTTACCGATGAACATTCTATCTTCCTTGCCGCTGACAACGGCAGTCTGCCACCCAAACGCGCACTGTTGTTGATTCATTCGGCGGCGCTGCCGCCGGCCCGTATTGCCTGCATTGCCTGCATTGCCTGCATCGCCCCTTGTGAATCCCGACTTTCTATATCGTCAAAACATGTTCAGCAGACTACGAGAAGATATTGCCAATATCATGGAGCGCGACCCTGCGGCGCGTTCGGCATGGGAAGTGCTGACCTGCTATCCGGGTCTGCACGCGATCATGCTGCATCGTGTGGCGCACTGGTGCTGGGGCAATGGCCTGAAATGGTGCGCTCGCTACATATCGTATTTGGCGCGCTTCTTTACGGGTATTGAAATCCATCCTGGCGCGACAATAGGCCGGCGCGTCTTCATCGACCATGGATTCGGTGTTGTCATCGGCGAAACCGCCGAGGTCGGCGACGAATGCACGATTTATCAGGGCGTAACGCTGGGTGGCACCTCGCTCAGCAAGGGCGCCAAGCGTCACCCGACGTTGGGACGCGGCGCCATCATCGGCGCCGGCGCAAAGGTGCTGGGCGGATTCACGGTTGGGGAGGGCGCCAAGGTGGGCTCCAATGCGGTGGTAGTCAAGGAAGTGCCGGCGGGCGCGACGGCGGTCGGCAATCCGGCGCATATCGTCCAGCATGAAGCACAGAAGATACGCGAAGAGGCTGCTGCCCGCATGTTCGCCGCGTATGGCGTTACCCCGAACGGCGATGACCCCATGTCGACCGCGATCCATGGTCTGGTAAGTCATGCAGCAGCGCAGGAGCAGCAAATCAGCACCATCATTACGATCCTGAAAAATGCCGGCATGTGTTGCGACGCGCTGCCCGAGATCGATAAGCTCAATCCCGAGCACTTGAACCGGTTGGTCGAATAGCCGTGTTTTCCACGCGTACGCTCAATCTCCTGATTCTGCTCGGCATGACCATTTGCGTTGCGGCATTGATTCGCGGTTATCCCTTGCCCGATGCGCAGCGCATCGACCAGGCCGTCAATATGCGCGACGCCGATCGGCTGGGCCAGACCGTACTTGGAAAACGACCGGAGCAACTGCCGCCGGTCGATCCTCGGTTTGAGACGACCGTGGCGGGCAGCCACTATTACGTGCAGCCCATCGTGCATTACGAATTGGATTCCCTGATTGTCAGTCTGCACGACTCAGACGGTTTCATGGACTTTATCCATAGTCTTGCCAATGACAAGCTCAATGTCATGGATCTATGTCTGGCATGGGGCGAATTTACCCGCAGCGGTGGTTATTCCCTGTTTCACTTTTCGAACGGGCAGTTTTCCTGTTCGTGGGAATCGGGGAACCCCGAGGCACAGCAATATGCCGGAGTTGGCGGCATGTACCTAGACAACTATCATATTCTCTCAGACAAACCTTTCATCACCAAGCAACTGCGTTCCTTGCATGTGGGCGATCAGGTCCATATTTCCGGTTTCCTGGCCAACTACGGATTTGCCGGTGGCCCGCAGATGCGCGAGTCCAGCCTTGGACGCCAATTGGTCGGCGACAAACCTGCGGGATGCGAAGTGTTCTATGTCGAGGAAGTGCAGATCATCAAACGCGGGCCGGGTTATACATTCTGGCGTCCGGTCTTCTGGGGCGGTGTCGTGCTCACCTTCTTCCTGCTGGTCTTCTGGTTCAAGACACCGTACCGCAATCCGCATGCGCGCTAGGGCAATTGATCGCGCAAATGATTATGCAAGTTCATAGGAACCATTCATGAATACCGACAACGATTCACTCGAGGCGGCCAATCTGCTCGATCCATTCGAGTTGCGCGTGCTGGCCGTCCTTGCGGAAAAAGAGGCGTTGACCCCTGACATCTATCCCTTGTCGCTCAATGCACTGACCAACGGATGCAACCAGCTTTCCAGCCGCGACCCGGTGATGTCGGTATCGGAAACCACGGTACAGGATGCGCTTGATCGTCTGCAGCAGCGCAAGCTTGTTGCCGAGGTTAGCCAGGCCGGCGCACGGGTTAGCAAATATGAACATCGGATGCGCGTGAAATGGTCGCTGGAGCAGGACAAACTGTCGGTTTTGACCCTGTTGATGCTACGCGGCGCGCAAACCGCGGGAGAAATTCGCAGCCGTTGTGGACGGCTGCACGAATTCGCTTTCGTGGCCGAAGTCGAAGCTTGCCTGCAATTTTTGATCGACAAGTTTCCACCGCTCGTCGCCCGTCTGGCGCGTGCACCTGGTACCAAGGAAGCACGCTATATGCATTTGTTTTCCGGCATGGAGGCAGTGGAACGGCAGGAATTGATGGCGGGTGGCGACAATATCGCGCAGCGCAGCGGTGATGGCCGGATTGAGGCCCTCGAGAATGACGTGGCACGTCTGCAGGATGCGATGGCGGCACTGACGCAACAGTTTGAACAATTCAAGAAGCAGTTTGAATAAAACCTCAACGCTGTACTGGAATCTGAGCAATCGGTTTTCGAAGCGGAAGCTAAGTCAGTAATACGCCGTCGTAGTTGAATCGCGACAGGTCGCCATTTTCCCCCAGCGCAATCCAGCCGCCGCGCGGCTTGCCGCCATCGCAATCCCAGTCGGGCAGCACGTAGCGCAGCAATTGCTTGCCTTCGCATTCTTCTCGATGCACTGCCGGTCTATGGGTATGGCCGTGTACCATGGTTCGCGTAGCCGTTGCCGCAAACATGGCATGCACGGCGCCGGGATTGACGTCCATGATGTAGTCCGCTTTTTCGCGTTGCGCCTCGCGGCTGCCCTGTCTCAAACCGGCAATGATGGCCTTGCGCTGGTCGAGCGGTTGGGCCAAAAAATTTTCCTGCCATTGTCTTTGCCGCACTTGAGCGCGGAACTGCATGTAGGCCACATCGTCGGTGCACAATGCGTCGCCGTGGGTTAGAACTATATCGCCGGCGCCATGCTTCAAAACGAAGGGGTCGGGCAGGAGCGTCAATCCGGCCATCGATGCAAACGTACTGCCGACGAGGAAATCGCGATTACCTGCGATCCAGAACGTTTCCACGCCAGATCGCTTGAGTGCGTGTAACGCGTCGATTACGCTGGTATTGAACGGGGAGAGATCGTCATCCCCGGCCCAATATTCGAAGATATCCCCAAGCAAATAGAGTTGCCGGCTCTTCGCCGCATGCGCCGTGAGGAACGAAAAGAACGCAGCGCTAGTGCGTGGCATATCCGCCTGCAGATGCAGGTCGGAAATAAATAGTGCGACCTGCGCCGGTCGCGCCTCTGCTTGCGCAGACATCATGCCTGAACGTGCCGCCGGTATCAGATGATTTCGGCCTTTTGAATCACGACGTCGTCAACCGGCACGTCGGCATGCATGCCGGTGCGGGTGGTCTTGACCGCGCGGATTGCGTCCACTACGTCCTTGCCTTCGACAACTTTGCCGAACACGCAATAGCCCCAGCCATCCTGTCCCGGATAGTCGAGAAAGCTGTTGTTCTTCACGTTGATGAAGAATTGCGCCGAGGCCGAATGCGGCGCAGACGTGCGCGCCATGGCGAGCGTGTAGGGTTCGTTTTTCAATCCGTTCTTGGCTTCATTCTGAATCGGCTCTTTGGAGTCTTTCTGTTTCATGCCTGGCTCGAAACCACCGCCCTGGATCATGAAGCCGTCGATGACGCGGTGGAATATCGTGCCGTCATAGTGACCGGATTGGACATAGGCAAGAAAATTTTCCACCGTTTTTGGCGCTTTTTCTGCGTCGAGTTCGATGGTGATGTTGCCGTGGTTGGTGGTGAGTAACACTGACATGATGGTCCTTTGCTTTGCGTCTGAAAAATGAACTGATGCTTGCGGCAACACTTCGGTGTGGGTTCGCCGCGCCCCTATATTATCTCAGCATATTGCCGCCCGAATTTCCTGCGCCGCCACTATTTGTTGATGCTGGCCGACTCGATAACGACTTGCTTGACGGGAAGATGGTCGAATTCCCCTTTTTCCACCGTTTCAACGTGCCCGATCTTGTCCACGGTATCCGTGCCGCCAATTACTTTTCCAAACACGCAATAACCCCAACCATCATTGAAGGGATAGTCGAGCTGGCTATTGTCGTCGGTATTAATAAAGAACTGCGCCGTGGCCGAGTGCGGCGCTCGTGCGCGCGCCATCGCGATTGTGTAGGGCAGGTTCGACAGGCCGTTGTTGGCTTCGTTCTGAATAGGCGGGCGCATGTGTTTTTCATGCATTTTCTTGTCGAAGCCACCGCCCTGGATCAATGTGCCATTGGCCACGCGATGAAACAACGTGCCGTTGTAATGGCCATCCTTGACGTAGCGCAGGAAATTCTCCACGGTTTTCGGTGCCTTGTCGGGGTACAACTCAAGCACGATGTCGCCAAAGTCGGTATGCAGCGTCACTCTGGGAGGTGCTGCAACGGCAGCCTGATCGGCGGCAAGTGCGAGTCCGTTACCCATGACAATGGCGGCGCCGGCCAGGAGGCAAATCAATCGTCGGCGAAACTTGAACATGTCGAGAATCCGTAGTGAATGTAGTGAATGAAATGAGGGCGGCACGCTCGTGATCAATTCTGCGCATTGCCGCGACTTGTCAACATCGACTTTTTACCTTACCATGCGCAGCCCTGGAAACCTTGCGGCAGACGGCTTTTGCATGCGCATGCGGCACTGCAATATGCCCTTGAATACTGTATTGCCTCGGTTTTTTTAGGTGTTATACTGATCGGCCAAAGCAGCATTTTATCAAAATAACACAAGTTTATTGGCGAAACTGTCAGGCTGGACTTCTATGCTGCGCGCCGCGTCAAAACACAGTGACGCCGTAGACGAAATTCAGGCATGTCAGCGTTCCCGCCGAATCCGCCATCGTTCATGAATGCACTAAAAATATATAACACGCTCGCGCGTGAGAAGCAGGTTTTTTCCCCGATTATTCCCGGCAAGGTCGGCATGTACGTCTGCGGCATGACGATCTACGATTACTGCCACATCGGACACGCGCGCATGTTGATGGCCTTCGATCTGGTGTACCGCTGGCTGCTCGCGTCGGGCTTCGATGTTACCTACGTGCGCAATATCACCGACATCGACGACAAGATCATTCGCCGTGCAGTGGAAAATGGCGAAAGCGTATCGCAATTGACCTCGCGTTTTACCGCCTACATGGACGAGGATACGCAAGCGCTAGGAATTCTGCCGCCGACGCATTCGCCGCGCGCCACACAATATGTGCCGCAAATGCTTTCCCTGATCGAGCAACTGGAATCGCGCGGCCTGGCATACAAGGCGGCCGATGGCGACGTGAATTATGCCGTTCGTGAATTTCCCGGCTATGGCAAGCTGTCCGGCAAAACCCTTGACGATTTGCGCGCCGGCGAGCGGGTCGACGTCAATACCGGCAAACGCGATCCGCTTGACTTCGTTCTATGGAAAGCATCAAAAGCGGAAGAGCCGGAAGAAGTGAAGTGGCCGTCAAAGTGGGGTAGCGGCCGTCCGGGCTGGCACATCGAATGCTCGGCCATGTCTTGCGCGGTGCTGGGCGAACGCTTCGATATCCATGGCGGCGGCGCCGATCTGCAATTTCCGCACCACGAGAATGAAATTGCCCAGAGCGAGGGCGCGCTGCAGCACCCATTTGTGAATTATTGGCTTCACAACGGTTTCCTGCAGGTCGATAATGAAAAAATGTCGAAGTCCTTGGGCAATTTCTTCACGATCCGTGACGTGCTCAAATCCTTCGATGCCGAGGTGGTGCGCTTTTTCATCGTGCGTGCACAATATCGCAGCCCATTGAATTATGCCGACGTGCATCTCGAGGATGCCAGGCAGGCATTGACCAGGCTTTACACGGCACTGAAAGAAGTTCCTCCCGACGAGCAGGCACTCGACTGGTCGGAGGAATTTGCCGCGCGATTTGCCGATGCAATGAACGACGATTTCAACACACCGCTGGCGGTGTCGGTGTTGTTTGAGCTGGCCGGCGCAGTGAACAAGACCAAGTCAACGGTTTTGGCGCGGCAATTGAAAGCCTTGGGCGGCGTGATTGGTTTGTTGCAGCGCGTGCCGACGGAGTATTTGCAAGCTGTGCCGCAATCCGGCGGCGCCGTGGTTGGCGAAGATGAAATTTTAGCTGCGATCTCCGCGAGAGCCGCAGCCAAGAAAGCGAAGAATTTTGCCGAAGCCGATCGCATACGCAAGGATTTGACGGGCCAAGGCATTGTGTTGGAAGACAAACCTGACGGAACAACGGACTGGCGAAGGGCCTAAGCCGCATGGCGAATATCACATCTGCAAACGGTCAGGCGACCTTGCCCAGCTATTGGGAAGACGCGAAAGCCGAATTGATGAAGCGCGATCGCATCTTGCGAAAACTGATTCCGCAATTCGGCGATTTGCATCTTGTCGGGCGCGGCGAACCGTTCGTCACGCTGGCGCGCTCGGTCGTCGGCCAGCAGATTTCGGTCAAGGCGGCGGAATCGGTTTGGGGACGTTTCCTCGAATTGTGCCCGAAGTGCACGCCGGCGCAGGTATTGCGCGCCGGCGAAAAACTGGCAACCTGCGGACTCTCCAAGCGCAAGGCTGAATACATTCTCGATCTGGCCGATCACTTCAAAAACAAGCGGCTCCATGTCGACAAGTGGGTCGAGATGGATGACGAGGAAGTGATTGCGGAACTGGTGCAGATCCGCGGCATCGGCCGCTGGACGGCGGAAATGTTTCTGATCTTTAATCTACGTCGTCCGAATATTCTTCCGCTCGACGATATCGGTTTGTTAAAGGGGATCAGCGTCAATTATTTTTCCGGCGAGCCTGTCTCACGCAGCGATGCACGAGAAGTCGCGGCGAATTGGGCGCCGTGGTGCACCGTTGCCACCTGGTACCTGTGGCGCAGCCTGGAGCCGGTGCCGGTCGAATATTGATTCGTCACAATTGACATGGAAGCTCGCGCGCATTTCCTGCATGATGTGGTGGCACGCTCCATGGCCGAGTTCCGCGAGCGTTTTCAATTTGCCCAATCGGAAAAACAGCATATTGCCGTTGCCTATAGCGGCGGACTTGATTCGACTGTGCTGCTACACCTCATGCGCGAGTACGCAGGCGAACAAGGCATACACCTGCATGCTTTTCACGTTCATCATGGGCTGAGTCCCCATGCAGATCGCTGGCTGGAACATTGCCGTCAGACCTGTGTCGCGACAGGGGTTGAGTTCGACGCGCGCCTGATCAATGTCGGCACGGACGGCGGAGACAGTATCGAAGAAGTAGCGCGAGACGCGCGATATGCCGCATTGGGCGCAATGTGTCGAGAGCATGGCGTCCCCTTGCTGGTGACCGCCCATCATGTCGACGACCAGGCCGAAACGATTCTGCTGCAAATGCTGCGCGGCGCCGGTCTTGCAGGAATCTCGGGCATGGATTGCGCCAATTTGGCGCCTCGTTTGCTCGGCAGCGATACCGTCGTGATTGCACGCCCACTGCTGGCAGCGTCACGCAGCAACCTCGAGGACTATGCGCGCCGGCATGGCATCGCCAATATCGAGGACGAATCGAACATCGATCCGCGCTTTGCGCGCAACGCGCTGCGCCATCAAGTCATGCCTGCCTTGCAGGTGCATTTTCCCGGCTTCCAGCAGCGCTTTGCCCGCACGGCGCAACACGCTGGAACGGCACAGGGTTTGTTGAATGACTTGGCTGAAATGGATCTGGCAACTTGCCGAATTGGCGACGTAGAGACAGTTCTCGACGTGGACAAATTGGGACGATTGAGCGCCGCGCGGGCCGATAACATGTTGCGCTATTGGTTCTCGATGCTTGGCCTGCGCATGCCTTCCACCGCGTGGCTTCAAGAAATGCGCACGCAACTTCTCGTGGCGAAAGCGGATGCACAACTCTGTGTGACCCATGCCGACTGTCATATTCGGCGTCACCGCAACCGTGTCTACGTCACGCTGAGAGACGATGCGGCGTTTGCCGATATCGCGCCGCAGAATTTTGTCTGGAACGGCGAGACCTCGTTAAATTTCCCGGATTATCGCGGGAGCCTGCATTTCGACGCCGCCAGAGTCGGCATTGCTGCTGCGTGGCTGCGCGGGAGGCAGTGTTGCCTTCATTTTCGCCAGGGAGGCGAACGTCTGAAGCTTGCACCCGACCGACCGACCAGAAGTTTGAAGCAGCACTATCAAGCCAACGACGTGCCGGCGTGGGAACGCGAGACATTGCCTCTTGTCAGCAGCGGCAGCAAGTTGTTGTTCGCCGTTGGCCTGGGGATGGATAGCAGCCGCTTCGGCGCGCAAGGCGAGCCATGCGTCACGTTGCGCTGGAAGTTCGACGATGTCCGATGGCGGCCGTCGGCGTGATGTTGCGCCAGGCTGTGCGACGTTCAAGGCTGTTCATCGTCTCGTCTCACCCCTCGCATTCGCCGGCAACTTCACCGGCAACTTCATCGGCAACTTCACCGGCAACTTCACCGGCAACTTACGCATTGAGCGCCGCAAGCGTTCGGCTTCTCGCTCAACGGCCGCTGTAATAGGGATCGGGATCGACGTAAGCCATCACGTGATGGTCAAGTATGCCCGGTGGCGCAACACGGTTCAATTCGAACGCGTAACCCAGCTGTCCATCGAAGCTCCAGCCAAACGACTTTTCGCCTTCGACAAACCGGATTACCTCGCCGCCGGTCACATTCACGTATTTGGTGTCTGGCGCGATGACGATGGTGCGCGTTGTGGCCGACGGCGGGACGGGCTCTCCCCATCGTTCGACCCAACTCATTTCCGCCCGGCGCGCGGCGCAGCCGCCCAATAGTGTCGCCACAAAAACAATGGCTAGGATGGGGCGAACTGGCATGGCGAACCTCGCAAATTGGTGGCAGATTTGACCTGGGACGTCGCTGACTTGATGGCATCCCAGTTTAGGCAGCGATGGGGGAAAAATCGCCAAGTGAAAAAAATTTAATGTCTGCGCCAGGACAGGTCTCGTGTGAGACGTTTGGTAAAGGATGCATCGCACCGGCGTGCGGTCCAGTCGATGCTATCTAATACCACATAGATGCCACTTGCCAATTTAGCCCGAAACATGTACAGTTATTGGTTGATTTCAAGCTAGTTAATTAGGTTTTTCCCACATTTTACTGACTTTTTTATGGCATTAATCGTTCACAAATACGGCGGCACCTCCATGGGTTCCACCGAGCGCATCAAGAATGTCGCGCGACGCGTTGCCAAGTGGCACGACGCGGGGTATCAGATTGTTGTCGTGCCATCGGCAATGTCCGGCGAAACAAACAGGCTGCTTGGCCTTGCCAAAGACATTATGGAGCAGCCCGATCCGCGCGAACTGGATATGTTGGCGTCGACCGGTGAACAGGTGTCGGTGGCATTGCTGTCGATCGCACTGCACGCGATCGGCAAGCAAGCTGTTTCCTACGCCGGCTGGCAGGTTGCGATCAAGACTGATTCCGCCTACACCAAGGCTCGCATCCAGTCGATTGACGATGCCAAGGTGCGGCGCGACCTCGATGCGGGAAAGATCGTGATCATCACCGGCTTCCAGGGCGTCGACGAAGAAGGCAATATTGCCACCCTCGGGCGTGGCGGCTCCGACACGTCTGCCGTGGCGGTGGCCGTGGCAATGAAGGCCAAGGAGTGCCTGATCTATACCGACGTTGACGGTGTCTATACGACCGATCCGCGGGTCGTATCGGAGGCGCGTCGCCTCGACACGGTAACATTCGAGGAAATGCTGGAAATGGCTTCGCTCGGCTCGAAAGTGCTGCAGATCCGTTCGGTGGAATTTGCCGGCAATTACAAGATGCCGACCCGCGTTTTGTCGTCGTTGACCGACCCTATGATGCCGCTGGAAGAGGAAGCAAATTCCGGCACACTGATTTCGTTTGAGGAAGAAAACACCATGGAACAAGCAGCAATCACCGGCATCGCCTTCAATCGCGAC
>DATBQE010000212.1:0-15340 GCA_036561005.1 Burkholderiaceae bacterium
CTACAGGTATGGAATTACCGCTTTCCAGAGGTAATTCCACACACATCCGGCGGGTCGTAGATCACAGATGTTTTATTTCGGGAAAGCTACCATGACTCATCCCAAGAAACCCCCGGAGAAGAAAATGACACCGACCGAACAAAACGCAATAGTCCGCCCGGCTTTCAACGATCGACGCCGCAAAACGCAACCTGCGCCCCCGTACCTGACGGACGACGGCGTGGTACTGGTGGATAGACGCGGCGACAAAAACACTTATACGATATTTGGCCGCTACACATATCGTGCCTGGGTGGAAGTAGCCGTAGGCAACGTACAAGGCGCGCGCTGCGATGCGTGGTATGAGATCGTCTCCCCGGACGGTAAGACCGTGCTGCATGGTCCTTCGAAACTTGACCAGCAATTTCTCAGCGAGGACGAAGCCTACGTGGCCGTGGCACAAAAAGTGAAGTGGGATATTTTTCATATGGTTGGCAGCCAGGCGGGGCAATTGCAATAAGCCGCAGGTTGGATGAATTAACATTCGCGAGACTCTCGCAATTGTTTATCCAGGAAACAACAAGCGGATCGACGAAACGCTCGATTCCGTCATAATGGGAGCACGGAGCCTGCAGTAAATTCGGCTTCGCAACCGCAGCGCAATCGGGCTCCCATGTTCCGACCGAAACCACATTCCGCCATCGTCGAGAGTGCTTTTTTCAAACTGCCCGATACCCTGTTGCTGGTATTTGGCACCGACCTTGCCTTGTGCCTGATTAGCGAGGCTTGGGCTACGATCCTCGGTTATCCCCTCGCCGAATTGCGCGAGCGCAGCTTTGCAGACCTGCTGCATGAGGATGATCGCGAGGCTGCCGTCGCCAAGCTGGCAAGCCTCGATGCCGAACACCCGACCTTGCGTTTTTCCACACGCTGTCGCCGCAAGGATGGCGGCTATCTTGGTGTGGCATGGAACGTCATCTTCGACGCGGCAGAGGGACTGTATTATGCATCAGCGCACGAGACGGCATTCAATCTCAGCAGCGACGACGCGCGCCTGCCCGAGCCTTACATCGATGCCCTGACCGGATTGCCCAACCGTCGCCTGTTCATCGACCGTCTCGAACATACCCAGCAACGCGCCATGCGCCGTAACGATCTGCGATTTGCCGTGCTCTACAGCGGCATCGATCGTTTGAAGGTGGTCAATCACAAGCTCGGGCACAGCATGGGCGACCTGCTGTTGGTCAATATGGCGAACGTGTTGCGTAGTTGCATACGTCCGACCGACATGGCTGCTCGCATGGACGGCGACGAGTTTGCCCTCCTCCTGGAAGACGTGCGCGATGTGCCCGCATCGATGCTGGTAGCCCATCGCATCCAGGAGAAATTGAGCCTGCCGTTTTCGCTCGATGGCCATGAAGTGTTCACGAGTATTTCGTTCGGCATTGTCATCAGCAAGCATGATGCGTCGGCACAGCAAACTCCTGACGAAATGATACGCGACGCAAACATGGCGATGATGCGCGGTAAAGCTCAGGGCGGCGGGAACTTCGTCGTATTCGATCAGGCAAGCCATGATCGGGCAGTCAGGCGCATGGAACTGGAACTGGATCTGCGCCATGCCATCGAGCAGGATCAGTTTCACGTGTACTACCAACCTATCATTCGCATGCAAAACATGGAACTGGTCGGCTTCGAAGCACTGGTGCGCTGGAATCATCCGGAGAAGGGTCTGATATCGCCGGATGAATTCATTCCTGTTGCCGAGGAAACCGGGTTGATCGTACCGGTCGGCCGCTTCGTGCTGCGCGAAGCATGCCGCCAGATGAAGAAGTGGAACGAAGAAAGGCGTCCAGGTAGCCCCGAACTCAACGTCAGCGTGAACCTCTCGAACCGCCAACTGCTCCACCCTGACCTGCTGCGAGATGTTGAAGAGGCGCTGCGTGACAGCGGCCTGGCGCCGACAATGCTGAAACTGGAAATCACCGAAAGTGTCATGATGGAACAGGCCGATCATGCCATCGAACTGCTCAATCGATTGAAGGAGATGCAGATTCTGTTACTGCTGGACGATTTCGGCACCGGCTATTCGTCGCTCAGTTACCTGCATCGCCTGCCTATCGACACACTCAAAATTGATCGCTCTTTTATCAGCAACCTGCACAGTGACGATCGCGGCCGGCATTTTGTTGAAACGATCGTCCACCTGGCGCATAAACTCGGACTCGATATCATCTGCGAGGGCGTGGAACTGGAAGTGCAGGCGAACATATTGATCGCCATGGGAGCAGAATGCAGCCAGGGCTTCTATTACTCAAGGCCGGTCGCCGCCCACGAGGCCGAGATGCTGCTGGTAGCGGGACTGGATTCTCCATCGGAAGACTTGTCCGCCACCGACTGAAGGACGTCGCCCCCCTCACCCTCAAGCAGGCGTGAATTGATAATCCCAGGCCGGCTGCGCGTTGACTTGGCCTGCATTGTGATCAACATCGGCTCGAACCGTTGCCTGTTTGGCAGTTTTTACAATTCAAAATTGTAAATTAACGTTTACTGCGTTGACGAGCTCAATAAAGGCCCGTAACATCGCCGGGATTTTATCGTAAGTTACGCAATATAATAACCAACAGTCCCAGGGAAGATTCATGAAAACTAGTTTCTCGCTCGGCGCAGCAGCGCTGACGGCTGCAATTTTGCTCAACGCTTGTGGCGGAGGCCAATCGGGCGAATCGCTCAACGCATCCAATTTCAGCGAATCGCAGAAATCGCAAGTAGCGCTGGTTCAAGACAACAGCAACCGCATTTCCGTGGGCGCCAACCACGTTCTCGCAGTCGACACCACGGGTATTGTTTATGCTTGGGGCGACAATTCGGACGGCCAATTGGGCAGCGCTGCACCGTCGTCGACCGATTATCCGGTTACCGTACTGGGCATGAGCAACATTCAATCTGTCAAGGCGGGGTATACACACAGCGTCGCACTAGCAAAAAATGGCTTGGTGTTCGGTTGGGGTGAAAACAGCCAAGGCGCTATTGGCACCGGAAACTACACGCTGCGCGCGACACCAATCCAGGTGGTCGGCATGAGCAACGTCAAGGCAATCGCTGCCGGCCAATCGCATACCGAAGCGCTGCGCAATGACGGCACGGTCTGGGCCTGGGGCAATATGGGTGCTGCAGCGCAGGCACAACCGCAAATGGTCGCCGGATTGAGCAATGTCAAGGCAATCAGCGCCGGTGGCCAGTTTGCAGTGGCACTGCGTACGGATGGAACCGTCTGGGCATGGGGTAACAACGCGCACGGTCAATTGGGAACCAACCGCGCAGCGTATATCAGCACGCCGGTCCTTGTGGTGGGCCTGAGCAATGCGGTTGCCATCGCTGCGGGTGACAGTCACGTTGTGGCCATGAAGGACGACGGTTCGGTGTGGGCCTGGGGCCTGAATGCGAATGGTCAACTGGGTCTGCCGGTCTCTGTCGCGTCATCTACTGTGCCCAAGCAGATCGCTGGCGCAAAAAAAGCCGTGTCGATTTCTGCCGGATTCGGTGACAGCGCCCTGGTCGACGCCACCGGGAAAATTCAGGTATTGGGTGACGGAACATTGGGACAAACCGGGAACGGCAAAACTGTAATCGTCAATCCTTACCCGATCAACGCCACCTTGCTGACCAAGCAAGCCTATTACATTGGCTTCGGATCCGGCAATGCTGCCGTGTTGCTGCAAGACGGTACCGTCCAGACATTCGGCAAGAATACGCTTGGGCAGCTTGGCGACAAAAACTACCTGAGCTCCTTCACGCCGATGCCGGTGTCCGGCGTCAATGGCGTCAATCAGTTGCGTTTGGGTTTCAACGCCGCGCGATAAGCATATCGCCGATGACCCGCTGCAATGCGGGTGATCCGAACATGCATGGAAGACTGCGTCCTTTTTCGTCCACGGAAAAGGACGTTTTTCATTTATAGTTAAAATCTCTTCACTCCCCTGCCGCTCCAAGTCATGACAAAAAAGAAGATTGCGCAGGGGACCAGCAGAGCGGGAGCAGCCAATACGGCTGTCTATGCTCCGACTCCGTCGTATGGGGACGATCGCCTCACATTGATCTTGTTCGGCTTGATGGCAAGCTTGCCCTTCCTGCAGCCGTATCACAATCTGCCTATTCCTTCGTTCCAGACAGAATGGCTCGCCATGCTGCTGGGTTTGCTTGGCTTCACTCTCTTGATGAGGAGCGCGGGCAACGGCTATATAAATCTTCCATTTGTGGCTGCCGTCGCGCCGCTGCTGGCTGCGACAGCTTTGCTGCAATGGTCGATCGGCATGTTTGCCTACATCGCCAGCGCGATGCTTATCGTTTTTTACCTGCTGTGGAGTGCAATGCTGGCCGTGGCAGGGCGCACGCTCGTTGAGCGCGTCGGCGAACGGACGGTGGTGTCCTGGCTCGCCTGGTTCGTTTTGCTCAGCGGCCTGCTCAACGCGGTTTTCGGAATGCTGCAATATTTTCGGTTGTCACCGGTATTTGACGGCTTGATCACTGAACCGATGACGCTGTCGATTCATGGCATCTACGGCAATCTGGCCCAACAAAATCACTTTGCCACCCACCTTGCTCTCGCTCTTGCGTCGACGATCTATCTTGGTTTTTTGCGCCGTCTATCGGTTGCCAGGTGCGCAAGCATTGCTGCAGTGCTGCTTGCCGCCATGGTCCTATCGGGATCGCGCGGGGCTTTTCTCCATATCGGCTGGATATCCGCGCTTGCGTTGTGGCATTTGCGGGGCTTCGTCCGCCCCTCGCGGCGTCTCTTGTGGTGGATAGCCGGTCTGCCGTGTGCCGCACTAACTGCTCTGTGGTTACTCTCACAGTACGCCGCCATTCCGCAAATTGCCCGATTGACGCATTTTTCCGAGGCATTCGGCCCGCGTGTTTTTCTTTGGCATCAGGCGTGGGCAATGTTTGTCGCTCATCCGCTACTGGGCGTGGGATTCGACAATTTTGCGGCGCAACTGGTGGACCAATTGGCCGCCGCCAAGATGCGTAACCCCTGGGGTATCGACCAATATGCGCATAATATTTTTTTGCAATTGATGGCAGTGTCCGGCTTGGCGGGCTTGCTTGCCTTCGCCATACCGATGCTGCTTTTCGTACGACGTCAATTGCGTATGGCCTTCACCACTGAGCGAATGTGGCTCTGGAGCGGCCTTGGCGTGCTGGCGATACACAGCCTGCTCGAACAACCGCTGTTCTACACGTATTTTCTTGGTCTTGCGGCACTCCTGGCGGGCATTGCCGATCCGGGCGCGACAGCGTACCGCTTTCACCGTTCCACGCGCATTGCTGCCCAGTTCGCTTGCGCCGCACTGGTGCTGCTGATGCTCAAGACTGCCCAGGATTACGACGTTCTGCAGGGCCAATTTTTTAGCGCACGCTATGCCGACAACAACAACGAAGTCAAATTGAGAACTTTGGATCGACTACACACTGACTCGATTCTTTCTCCCTTGACCGAACTGGTGGCGCCTGCCGTGTTTTCGCCTATCGAAAGTTCGCCCAAAGAGAAAATTGCTTTCAATCTGCGCGTGATGCACTACGCGCCGACGGCAGAGAATGAATATCGCCACGCGGTGCTAC
The DNA here is from genome assembly GCA_036561005.1 of Burkholderiaceae bacterium. GTDB lineage: Bacteria > Pseudomonadota > Gammaproteobacteria > Burkholderiales > Burkholderiaceae_D > PKWO01. Next base: position 5,602 of record DATBQE010000212.1, read on the forward strand.
TGGCCGACGATGGCAGAACGCAAGACGCAATGCAGCAATTCGACAAGGCAGCCTATGCCTATCCCGATGATGTTGCACAGTACGCGCAACGCTTCGCAGCACTCGGCGCGCGAGACCCGGACCGCTACGCCATACTGGCCGCACATGTTCGTGATTTCGCCCAAGCCAAATAACTTTGCGCGCTCAAGCTGTGCGAAGCGCCAGCAATTGCTGCAAGACTCGGTCAACTGAAATACGGGCGCTCCACCTTGAACAGCAACCGCTTGGCGCCATCGCGCCAGGCCTGTGGCGCTGATTTCCCGCGCACAATCAAGGCCATGGCGTAAGCTTGGCCGCGCCAACTCAAATTCATGCCGTTTAAATCGTCCTGCGGCATTTTCGCCTTGTCAATTTGTACAGCCTGCATGAAGCGCATGACACGCTCGATTTCTGCCGGCGACCGTTCGGCAATCAGGCTTACATAAGGCGTTGTATCCCGCTTCTCACGCATGGCCAACGCCAGGACAAACATAAGGCTGTCTTCCTGCCATGACGCATCGGGAACTACTGCGAGAACCGCTTGGGCCCAGGCGGGCTCGGCGCCATCGGATGCTGCGATCAAAATTCCCTGTCGCGACACGGTTTGATTGATCGGAAGCAGCGCATGCGCGGCTTTGATATCGCCGCGAAGCAATGCGTCCCAGACCCTGTCAAACTCGGCATCCCTTGCACCATGCTCGATGTTGTTGACTGCCTGCAGCTGGCTCGATGCCTGAACCAGATCGTTGAACGAGGCGTCGGCGTCAAGCAGGCGCCGGCCGCGCGCCAGATCGAGGTAGAGCCATTCGCGCGCAATCGGCAGGGCCGATGTCGTAACGTTAAAGCGATGCGATGCCTGTTCGAGATCGAGGTGATCGAGAGCGACATAGCCTGCCGCCATCTGCAACCATGGATTGGCGGGCCAGCGTTGCGCCGCATCGAGAAAATCGCGATCCTGCGCCGGCCCTGCAAGCTGGCAGCGAATTTTCAGGTATTGCAGATCCGGATTGTCGGGCTGTTTTTGCGCCATGTCGACATCCTTACGACAAATACCGGCGTGCTCATTGCCGCCTGCCTGATCCTGTTCCATGCGCAAAGCCATGACATCGCGCGGGTTAATGTGCAAACGGGCAGCGAGCAGCGCGCCCATCTTTTCCTTGTCGCGTACGGCACTCATCCACATCATCAGGTTTTCGTTATTGGACGTATCGAAGCGAGCATGGGAAAAGGCCATGGTTTGCGCCATTTCCGCGGTCGCCGCATCGTTCGCCGACCTTCCCACACTGTTCAATTGCTGGATGGGCGACTTGTCGGAAAGCGATGCGAGCACGGTACGCGAATCGCCGGCTTTGCTCGATAGCGTCTGTGGCGGCGCTTTCAGCATGTCGTCGACGACGACTTCACTCCAACGCGGATTACCGAGAAAGCGCGCCGGCGGCGCTTGCCGTCTCGCTCCATATATTGCAGTCCATTCGACGAACGCTGCGGCGCGCGTAATGTTGTATAGATAGTGCGAGCTCTTCTGGTCGAGATGCTCGACGAACCGTTCGATCTCGACGTCCCCAATACGACTGGCGACCTCCACATCCGTGTCAAGCGGCAGCGTAATGTCGGCAAATGCGCGCGGGGCAAGATCGATCTCCCGTGCACCAACCTTGACCTGCACACTGTTGTCCAGGCCATTGAATATTGTCAATTCCGACCGGCCGCTCAATGCGCCGAAAGCGAGAATGGCGGCAATGAATGCAGCGGCGACGACGAATTTTGCCGTCGTCGCAACAGCGCCGTCGGCACTTTGAAAACGGCTCCACCAATCCCGAGCTTTTTGGCGTGGGCGCTCCGATCCCGGTACACGCCTGGGGTAATCGGACGGATGCTGGGCCGGGGCGGGTGCTGCCTCCACAGTTGTACCGGTAAGATATGCCTTGGACAACACCGCTTCAGTTTTCAGCAACTCGCCGAGCGCGGCTTCGTACAACTGGTTGAGAGCAGCAATGCATGCATTGATCCAACTGTCGACATTGCGCAGCCAATCGTTAATATTGTTACGATCTGGCGCGGCGAAGCGAAACTCTCCAAGCAATGCTTGCCAGCTTTCCGCCTCCAGGCGCGTCAATATTGCGACCCCGGGTTGCACCTTGCCGGCTTCAACATAAACAGCGGAGAGACAGTGGAACAGGCTCTGGCAAGTGGAGAGAAGCCGGTTGAACTTTTCTTCATTGAGCTTGCCCCCCGCCGTGACGACCTGATACACATTCGACGTCAAACCCTGCATATCGCGCAAGTCCGCTGCGCAATGGTCGGCATAATGCATCAAGGACAACACGCTCTTCAGGTACGTCTCCCAGGCGCCACCTTGCGCCATGGCAGCAACAAGATGTGCCGTGCGGCAAAGGCGGTCGTGCGCCAGCACTTTTTGCTCCATCTGAGCCAGATCGCTCTCGGCTTGGGCAATTGCGCCCGGCAAATCCTTGCGCCGCAGCGGCCTTCCGCGAAAATAGGCGGTATTGCCGGCAGTATGCATGATGCCCTGCTCGATCGCCTTGAGCATGGCGGTTTCGCGCTGAAATTCGCGTAGCGCTTCGAGGTCGCCCGACAATGATGGCGGGTAGAGCTGCTTGAGCGCCTCGGGGGGCAATTGATCGACGCGGTCATACAATTCATCTACATTGAGCCCGCTGCGCACGACGGAGCGTGCCAGGTAGCTGCTGCGGTAGAAGCGATTCAGGTATTCTCGGCGAAATTCCATGTCGAGGTTTTCGCACGCCTCCTCGTCGCTCATCATCGGCACCTGGGTCGCCTCGTCTTTCAGCAAGGCCTGCGAAACCCTGATGCGCAGCGCCCGCTGGGCCTGCACTTCACCAAATACCGTCCATGCGGGGCGTTCGTCGATTGGGGCCGAAACGTAGGCTCTCTTGGCATTTTCCTCGCGCTCATGATTGAGCGGATGCGTCGCCCACATCGCAGGCGGACGGGCGAAATCAGCCTTGAAAACCCTGTGTGCGGCGGGTTGCTCGGGCGGCACCGGCGGCACGCGCCCATATTGCACATCGTCGTGGACCACACGCATGTGCTCGACGACGCGCGCCTGTATTGTGAACAAGTCGCCAATCCTGCGATTCTTGGCGTATTGCGTATTGGCAAATAGCAAGGCACGGTTCCAGGCACTTTCGGCCGGGCCAGTTTTGTAGAGCGCGTGGATGAGCGCATCGCTACCCGTGAGCGATACGGCAACGAGGTCAGCCTGCATTTCCATTTCGCGCGACAGTGCGCGTTCTGCGATCAACAGCAGGCGAAAGCTGAGTTCAACAATCGATCGAACCGACCACACCAGCAACGAAAGCAGCCAGCCGATCCAGGCAATGCGAATATCGACGCGAGACAGGCCGTTGATGAATTTGTCGAACGCATCACGCTGCGCCACCAGGTGGCCCGCAATTTGCTGGGCTATATAAACCCAGCGTCCGACCGCCATCGAGCGTTGTGCAAAGTGGCCAAATTCGTGCGCCAGTACGGCCTTGAACTCTCCAATGGTCAATACGTTGACCAGTCCAAGACCGATCAACAGGTTTTTGCGTGTGGGAAACAGGAGATTGACGATGCTGAGATCATAGAACACCGCAGCATTGACGCCTTCGCTGAGAAATATTCGATGCGGCCGCGGCGATCCGGCTTCGTCCGCCAATCTGTGGAGAAAGGCGAACAGGTCAGGTTGGTCGGCTGCCTGCAACTCGATCTCGCGCGACTGACCGCTATGTTTGACGACGAACAGGCCCTTGATCATGAATAGTGCAAGCGCAGCGGACAAGGCGCCAACCACGAATGGCGATAGCCCGGGCTGTCCGCCATGGCGTATCAGGTTGAACATGTGCCAGGTCTGGACGCAAAACCAGAGCGCCAAGCCGAGATAGAGCGCCACGAAGAGAAGCAAGGCAGCCACAGCGAGCCAGGCATGGCGCTTGTAACGCGGAGTGGCCCTGGTCAGGTTCTCGGGAACAAACGAGGGGCCGGCCGGGTAGATGCTTTGGATCGATGTTTGCATGGCTTAAGAAGTATACAAAATACAAATGCGGTATGCCGCGCGTTTCTGACTTAACGAGGAGATCACGGCAGCAGAGGCGCGGGCGAGTTCAGCGGAACTGCGTAATACACGACTAGTGAGACGCGGGGCGCGTGCGGATTACAGTTTATCAGAGCATTGACTGCCGGCAACGATCATAAACGCGCGATCTGGAAACGATGTTCATTATCAATGTCACAGAACAAATTTAGCGTTTTACTGTCGAATCGACAATATCAAACAGGGAGTGCGAACACGATGCGGTCACGCGAGCATCATTTTTCGACAATTTTTGGCACGGATGACACGTTCAGCATCCGGGTCACCGGTAACGGGCAAGCGGCGGATTTACGTGACCATGCCGAAGCTCGTCTGCACCCAGCCGATGCGAACCTTGGTTTGGTGTGCGAGGGCGGCGGCCAGCGCGGTATTTTTACGGCGGGCGTCCTCGATAGTTTCATGAAGGAAAATTTCTTTCCCTTCCATACGATGATCGGCGTATCGGCCGGCGCACAAAATCTCTCCGCATATGCATGCGGAGAACCGGGCTATGCACGACATGCCATCATGCGTTACACGACCCAGAAAGCATTTTTTGACCCTATGCGCTTTGCCCGTGGCGGGCATTTGATCGATCTGGACTGGTATTTCGACACGTTGCAGAACGAGGCGCCGCTGGATCTGCACCGCGCGCATCAAATGCTTGAGGGGCGCGCACTATTTATGTGCGCCAGTCGTTGCGACACGCTCAAGGCAGAATACCTGCCCTTTCATATCGACCGCCTGCCGTTATCGATCAAAGCGTCGAGTGCCATTCCTCTGTTCTACCGCGGCGGTGTCGCACTCAATGGCGTCGATTATTGGGATGGCGGCGTGGCCGATGCCTTGCCCGTGCAGGCCGCCCATCGAGCAGGCAGCAATTGCATCGTGCTCATCCGAACCGTGCCGCGCGCCAGCGGAGAATGGCCCGCCGACGAATCAAACGAAGGTGTGGGAAAATTGCGGCGCAAGATCCGGCACGAAAAATTGCAACAAACTGCGGCGATGGTGGAAACGCATCTCGCGAGCTATCGCAATGCGCGCGCCTTCATCGAGCGCCCGCCCCGCGACGTGACAGTGATAGAAATCGCACCCAAGCGGCCGCTCAAAAGTCGCCTCTTGGGAAGTGCGATCGAAGCGTTACGCCACGATTACCGTTTAGGTCAGAAATGCGGCCGCAGCTTCATGGAACACTTCGTGCGGCGTCTGCAAGGCAAGTCGGCTACGACTTGATGAACTCAGTGCGGCGAAACCGCAGCGCCGACCAGTCTTCATCGATAGCGACCATGCGTACCGAGTCATAACCTGCCGCACGGATGATATCCCAACCGACATCACGATTGAATTCGCAACGGTAGCGTTTGGAACTGCCTTTGGGATAGGCAAACCAGATTATTGCATCACCTTCTGCCCCGGCTGCCAGCGCAGCGGAATATTTGTCCAACTCTGCCTTGGTGACGGCAAATGCCAAGGCGAAATGCACCTTTGCGTTCTTCGTCAAAGAGCGCACGATTTTGACCCCAGTCAACGCCTCAAGTTCTCGCTCAAACGACTGCGGTGCATTGAGAATCAGGATCTCGCGATGGTCCTTGAGGTTCATTTTTTCGAACAGGCTAGCCACGCGGTTTCCTCAAAATCATGCCCCAAACCCACTATCGAGGCCGAGGACATGTGCCACCGGATCGCGCAGGAGCTCGACCAATTCGGAATCCATGAATTTGTATTCGTCCGGTATATCGAGTACGAAGATCCGCTTGCCTTCCAGCAGGTGACGATAGCTCGCAACGAGCCGAGATTTGTGCTTTTCTTCCATCGCGAAGACAACGTCAGCCCAGTTCAAGTCATCGGCCGATACGGTACGCCTGGCATTGGGACTGGTTCCGGCAGAACGCACCGATAAGGCGGGATGTTTGCGCCAAATTTGTTCGGCAGTCGGGCTACGCCATTGGTTCCGGCTGCAAATGAACAGCACCTTGGTGACGGCGCCCTCCTGCCTTGCACCGGCCTTCATGAAAAGGATTGCGGACGACTATTTATTGGATTTGCGCCAGGCAGCCGGGCCGACGCGCATTTGCAGGGCTTTTGCACCCATGACGTCTGCTTCGTGTTCAAGATTGGGGTCGTTGTTGACCGGTGTGCCTTCTTTCATCTGCGTAGTCGGCTGCACCCGCCCCTGTGCTTGCTGCACGACATGCCAGGCCTCATGAGGCACATGCTTTTCCTGGCCCGGTGCGACATGAATGTCGCTACCTTGCGCATAGGCCAGTGCATTCAATTGCGCCGGCTGCGGCGAGTTGTAATGTACCTTGACATGGTCCATCGACATGCCCGACAAATTCTCGACACCGCTTTTAAGCTGGTCAGGCAGGCCGGTTCGATTGGGTTCCTGGCGCTGTACCGGGCTTGCGCGTTTGCGCTGAGCGAGTTCGTCGTCCTTCGCCCTTTGCGCGGTGGTGCCCGATCCTGGGGCTTCCAATTCATCGGCTACGGCCATCTGCGCCGTGGCTGCCCCCTTTCCTTTCAATTCTTCCTCTTCCACAAGTTGGGCTGCGCCCAAGGAATCGCGAAGTTTCGCCTGGGCTACGACCCGGGTGCTCTCATCGGCACGCGCATTCAGAGCCATTTGTCGCATGACCGGTTCGCTGGTGTCGGCCATGCCGCTGAGCCTGCGCTGCGCGGCTTGCGACTGGCGCCGATCAACCTGCCCGATCGCTTCGCGACTGGACGAATCGGCTCGAAATGCCTGCGCGGGGGAGGAACTGCGTTCCTGATCACGAGTTGGGCTGGAGTCAACGAATTTCATATTCGAATCGCTTTTCGGCAAGGTTCGACAAACTCACGCAATGGTCATGCAAAACCACATGCACGCCGTTCGATACACGGGCAACCCGCCTTGGCGGAAATGGAGGCTCGACCATGCGCGCACCCTATCAAAGCGACAGGATACCCATAAGTATCATAGGACTTCAGGCGATTTGCAAGCGGGAATTCGAACGAACAAGCGGTATTTCCGGCAACATCGCGTTAACCGATACTTGGCGGGTTAGAATGCCGCATTTCGCGCGTCGCGCGTTGGAGTTCGATGGCGATCACGGATTGCGTGTGCCGTATCGAGTTTTACACATCCGCAGGACTGCCACGGGAGTTTCACTTGAGCACTAATATGCAAGATCATCGAAAACAACCGTACGTGTTCTGGTTTGCAGCAATTGTGGCCTTGGCGCTATCACAGTTGTCGAGCTACCTGATCAACATGAATCTCGCAATCGGCGAGACTTGGGTTGCGGCGCCATTTCTCTACATCACCCACGTGCGCAATATTGGCGGCACGTTCGGTTTGTTTCCTGGCCATGGCTACCTGTTCGCCGGGCTGTCTATCGCCATCATGGTGATTTGCAGTGTGGCTTTCCTGCGCAGCAAACCGGTGCACTGGGCGCAAACCATGCTGTTCGGCTTCATTATCGGCGGCGGTTCGGCCAATGTCGTGGATCGGCTGGTGCGCGGCTCGGTGGTCGACTTCATCAACGTTCAGGGCATTCCACACTGGCAGTACATCTTCAATACCGCCGATGTATTCATTCATATCGGCATCTGGCCGACGCTTGTCATCGGATTCTGGCAAGCACGCCACGACCATAAGAATGCATCTACGACAGGCTGATCAACCCTATCCCGCAAGCCAATCTGCCGACTCCCTGCTGCAATCTACCTGTCATTCTTGACAGGTAAAATTATGCCAGGCGCCCACGCGCAAACCGGCAATTGAATTGTGTGCTGTGCAATTCGACGTCCTCGAAACAGATTCCAACAGTTTGAAACAATAAAATCCGAAGCTCACTTGTTCGCCGCGGCACGCACCGGTAATCTTCTTCCGAGTTTGAACACAATTTGGAGGGGAAAATGCGCCAGACTGCAGCGCTTACATCGCGTATCCGTTCGGTTCCGTGCCTGGACATGGCTCTCATCGTCGTCCTGCTATCCTTAAGCCCCTGCGGCAAGGCAGCGAGCGATGCGATTTCGAAAGCGCAACGAGCCGCTGCAGCGCAGCAGACCGCGCAGTCGAGTCCCGCATGCAAATCGATCCAGCCATTTTATTGGGAAATCGGGGACGGCCACGGGGCACTTGCCGGCGGCGCCCAAGGTAACAATGCGCCTGCGCGCGACGCGCAGATGCACATCGCAAGCGCATCCAAACTGGTCTACGCCGCCTACGTCGCGCAACGCCGGGATGGAAACTTGACGGATGGCGACGTGCGCTTCCTGACCTTCAGGAGCGGTTATACGCATTTTCGCTTTTGCCGGCGCAACCAGACAGAAGGTGCCTGTCTCGATAGTTTTCTCAATGGCGGGGGCAGGCCCGATGCGGCAACGGCAGGGCAATTTGATTACAGCGGCGGCCACATGCAAAAGCACGCGGCGCTGATGGGCTTGGGCAATATGAACAGGGATGCGTTGACCGAAGAAATGCATCGCGGCCTGACAACGTTGGGAGCAGACTGGAAATTCACCTATTCACAGGCTCAACCGGCCGGAGGCGGGGTCTCCAGTGTTGCAGATTATGCGCGCTTTCTGAGCGCCATCGTGGCCGGAGAATTACACATTTCCAAGCTGCTGGGGAGCCACAAGGTGTGTACCAACCCGCAAAGCTGTCCATCTGAGGCGCAGAAGACACCGATTCCGTTGGATGAAAGTTGGCACTATTCGATTGGCCATTGGGTGGAAGACGACCCCAAGGTGGGCGACGGCGCCTTCAGCAGCCCCGGCGCATTCGGATTTTATCCATGGATCAGCGCCGACAAGCAGTTTTACGGTATTGTGGGACGGGAAAACCACCGCGGGTTGTTTTCAGCCGACGAAGAGGAAAAACCAGCAGTCGGCTCGGTTGACTGTGGACGCGCGATTCGTGCGGCCTGGATTCAGGGAATTGCCCAGCCTTAGCGCGGTTTCTCGCCGTTCATAAACCGGCGGCACACCAGGAATTGATAGCAGGTGTGCCGCGCAGACAAATATGGCGGTTTGATTTCTTACTGCGCACTGCCCGCGTTGCTCGGAGCCGCAGGGGTCGCAGGTGTTGTTGGGACGAAAGCAGCCGGCGTGCAGCTACGATGCGTCATGTTGCTGCCAATTCTCGGCTCTTCGACTTCGCAGTTTGCCGATGCCACTTTGCGCGGTTCGGTATTGGCAGAAGAACCTGAGGTGCTGGCGCATGCCGACAGCAAACAAACTACGCCGCCGCAAAGAATACGTGCGCTAAAAGGAAATTTCATCATGCATGACTCCGTTCATTTGATTTTTGATTGGTGAATACAAGGTCCAGATTGCGGATAGGCGAAATGAACCCGGCGCCACTTCCACCGCCACCCGACCCGTCCCTTTCTGCCGCCGCCTTGAGCCGCATTCAGGTCAAAGTGGAAAAGCACAAATTTGTCGCTTGAAACTAGAGGCAAATTGACAGCAATCACATCGAATAATACGATCACAGGCAGATTGATGGACGTATTCAGGCTTGGTGAAGCGGACGGACGCAGAAGATAATCTGCTTTTTGACCGTCGCAGGGGATAATACTTGATCGCACCTGGGTTGAGATAAATATTTTTACAATATTTGGGTGTCGAGGGTTA
>DATBQE010000213.1:0-17681 GCA_036561005.1 Burkholderiaceae bacterium
AGAGGTTCATTGTGTCCAAGAGGGCACCGCCAGGTTAGGTGTAGTGACAATCTCCGACCCGGACCTTGTATCATTGGTCGAAGTATACATCCACATTTTGTACAAGAAGGAACATGGTGCACTTCCGCCGTTAAACAAACAAATTGGCTAAATATAAGGGGTCAGCATCATATATATTTTCCAAACCCCTACATCAAGATTGATGGATACTAACCCCTTAAATTTCCCGGATGGCCGCCTAGCAAATTAGCGCCACCATTAACGCCGCGCCGATTGCACGTTACCGCGTTGCGCCTCGCCACATGCCAGGCGCGAACCCCACCCGGAAAGCCGTCTGCGTTACTGCTTGTCAGCAAGGAAGGTGCGATGGATCAGGCCGCCGATCAGACCACCCAGCAACGGGGCTACCCAAAAAACCCACAATTGACCAAGCGCCCAACCGCCCACAAACAATGCCTGGCCTGTTGACCGGGCTGGGTTGACGGAAGTGTTGGTGATCGGGATGGAAATCAGGTGAATCAATGTCAGTGCCAAGCCGATGGCAATCGGGGCGAAGCCTGCCGGCACGCGTTTTTCGGTTGCACCGAGAATCACCAGCAGGAAGAACGCCGTCAATACGACTTCTATGAGAATCGCCGATTGCAGGTTGTAACCACCCGGCGAATGCTCGCCGTATCCATTCGAAGCAAATCCATTGGCCAGCGAGAAATCTCCCTTGCCAGAGGCGATCAAATAGAGCACAGCGGCGGCGCCAATTGCCCCGATCACCTGCGCGGCAACATAGGGTAGGAAATCGCGCCATGCGAATCTCCCCGCAGCGGCGAGACCGAACGACACCGCAGGATTGAAATGGCCGCCTGAGACCGGACCAAAGGCATAGGCGCCCGTCAGCACTGTCAGGCCAAACGCCAGGGCAACGCCGGCAAAGCCGATGCCAAGTTGCGGGAAGGCCGCAGCAAGAACCGCGCTACCGCAGCCACCGAAAACCAGCCAGAAGGTACCCAAAAATTCCGCCAGAAGTTTGCGATTCAAGGAATAGTTCATCGTGCCGCTCCATTGCCTGATTGATAATGGCGTAGAGCATAGCTGTTAGCATCCCGTTTGTCGAGGCGTGACCTTATCGTGACCGTATCCCAAATCCGGCCTCACTGCCAGGCAGGCCAATATCAGGTGCTGATAGCCCTTGCACGGAATTCAATGCACGATTGAAGCCGTTACCCTACGCCGCCCGCCAATACCCAATTGCCGTATCCGGCCAGATCTCATCGGTATTCGCATTGACATACCCCCCAAGACATCTCCACATCCCGCGCAATCTTCAACACGTTGGCCCATACTCAAACCTACTCATACATAGGGCCCAAGGTCAGCCTCGATCAATGAAATTAATTTTGTCTGACGCCATATTCACCATATTCGCCGTTTCCAGCCGTTCCCTTTTACCACGCATATTGGAATGCTGAACTGCTCCGACCAAACATTGCCCGTCTCACTACGGCAAGTTATACACCGCCACAACACCTTTCTCCATCGACACGTACAGCGCATTGCCATAAATCGCAAGCCCGCGCGGATGCGCCAATTCCGCCGGGGCGCTGCCGGTCTGGAAGCCTACCACGCCTTGTTGGCCGACCAGGGTGGAAACCATGCCGGACGGCGTGACCTTGCGGATGGCGTTGTTGCCATAGTCGGCGACGTAAATATTGCCGTGGGTGTCGATTGCCAGGCTGGTGGGAAATGCGAATAGCGCAGTCGATGCGTTTCCGTCCTGATAGCCAAAGTTGACAGTCGAACCCGCTACCGTGCTGACGTTTCCGGCGGTGTCGATCTTGCGTATGGTGTTGTAGTCGATCACGTAAAGGTTGCCTGCCGGGTCGCCGGCTATTGCGGTTGGCAGAGAGAATGTCGCAGTGGCGAGGTTGCCGTCGCTGGCTTGTATGTCGGAATACTGGAATCCGGCATAGATAGCCGCAACGCCGTTTGGCGTGACCTTGCAGATGCGGTAGTGCAAGGTGTCGACGAAGTAGATATTGCCGAGCGGGTCCACCGTGAAGGTCTGGGGCATTGTCGGTATGTAGATGTCGCCAAGTTGCGGGCTGCTGTATGGATACACGCCAAACGCGATGGACGATGTGCCGTCGGGTGCGACTTTGACGATCCGGTTCAAGGCGCTGTCTCCGATGAAAACGTTGTTGCTCTTGTCGACTGCCACACTGTTTGGCGCCTGGAATGTTAGCGGTGAGGTGAGGAGGCCCTGCGCGCCAGTTACGCCGCTTTGCCCAGCAAAGGTGGTCACCACGCCGCCAGGCGTGACCTTTCGCACGGTTGGTCCCGTCACATCGGCGACGTAGAGATTGCCCGAACTATCGACGCCCATGCCCGCCGGACCGGAGAACCTTGCCGCGCTGCCCGCGCCGTCGACGTCTGCCGTCATGGCGTTTTGACCGGCGTAGGTCGAGACTGTTTGGCTGGTGTCGATCTTGCGGACGACGGCGTTGTAGGTGTCGGCGACGTACAAATTGCCGCCGGCATCGGCGCAGATGCCAAATGGCGACGAGAACCTGGAGCCGGCCGCGGCACCATCGGCATACCCTCCCGTAAAGTTCGATTGCCCCGCGTAGTGCGTCACGTTTCCCTTCGGATCGATCTTGCGCACGTTGTTTGAACCGTAGTCGGTGACGTAGAGATTATCGTTGGCATCGACTGCGGCGCCCATTAACGCACTGAATTGCGCGGCGGCACCGTTGCCGTCGGCCGAGCCGGGCTTGGCCGGGTTGCCGGCGATAGTGACGACATCGCCGCCGGGGCTGATTTTTCGCACAATCGGGGTGACGATTTCGACGACGTAGAGGTTGCCGCTGCTGTCGATGGCAATCTTGCCCGGGTGGTCGAAGGTGGCCGCGCTGCCGCTGCCATCGACTGTGCCGGCAGCGCCCAGCGTGCCGGAAAAAGTGGAGACCTGGCCTTGCGGCGTGATGATGCGGATTGCGCAATTGTCGCCAACGTAGATATTTCCAGAATGGTCGACCGCGATACCGCCCATGTTACTAAACGTGGCGTTGACGGCCGGCCCGTTGGCGGCGCCCGAAACGCCCGCCTGGCCGGCAATGGTGGTGACCTGGCCGGCAGGGTCAATCTTGCGCACAGTGTCGTTGTCTACTACGTAGAGATTGCCTGTTGCGTCGATCGCAATGCTGGTCGGGAAGGTGAACCTGGCATCGGCAGCGGCGCCATCGGTGCTGCCGCTCTGGCCCATCGCGCCGGCGTAGGTCGAGACATTGCCGTTCGGCGCCACTTTGCGGATGACGCGATTCGAGGCGTCGGCCACGTAAAGGTTATTGGCACTGTCCATGACGACGTCATAAGGGTTGCTGAAGCGGGCGGTTTTCGCCGTCCCGTTGACGTTGCCGGGACCGCCGGTGGTGCCGGCGAACATTTCCACGATCGGCCCGCTGCCGACCATGGCAGCCACGGACGAAGCCACGACGGATTGGTAAGCCGGCACGACAGTTGTCGTCGTCACGTTTGACAGCAAATTGCGTGCGTTGGCCGCAGCGGCGGCGCCGGTATAGCTACCGGTTACGCCGAAGGCGGTGAGTTGCGCGGTGAAATAAGAGGCCAGGCTGAGGCGGTTGTTGATCAGTTGCGCATCAACCTTGCCTTGCGTGCTGGTGTTGGACAATGCCCCGGCCATGATGGCGAGGGCGGCGTTGCCGCGACTCAGTTGGCCGCTGTCGATGGCGTTGGCCCAGAAACTCAAGCCGCCAGAAAGCGGCGGACGGCCGACGACGTTATTGAATACCTCAATGACGAAAAAGTCGGTCGAGTTGTTGCCGTACAGGTTTTTCGATTCCTGGCTGGTGCCGAAGCCGTCGATCAACGCTTTCAAGGCGGGGTTGGTCGTGTATTGGGCCGCTAGGTCGACGACATTGGCCGGTGCATTGGCGGACGCCAGTGCCGCCTCAAAATTGACCAGGCCGGCAGGATCGGCCGGGCGACCGAAATAGGCCATGTAGAGCGATTGCACCACGATGGCGTAACCGGCGTTTTGCTGTTTCTGCGCGGGGCGCTCGATTTTGAACTGGGTTTGTTGCGATGTGCCGATTGATGCAGTGTCGGAACCGCCACAAGCGGCAAGCAGGGAGACAGCCAGGAGCACAACGAGACGCGTCTTCAAATGAGATTCCCTGTGTGTTGATGAAGGGTGGGTATCTTCCGCAGTCTCAAGAATGCGGATTGCTAATATTTGCCAAATTATACCTGCCCCGAAACTGTCGACCAAGGCATTCAGCGCCCGATTGGTTACTTGGGCTCTGCCTTCAAAGACCCAGGTATTCGACCGGCGCTTCGGATAATTTCTCACCCCAACTCATAAATAAAGGGAGGCAGCATTTGATATTTTCGGTTGCAACGAAAGGGTGTGGCATCAGAAATTAAAGGAGTCCGGAATTAAAGGAGTCAGCATCACAAAATATTAAATTCTGCTGCTACCGACCCGCCTACAAATCCCCCACCAGCCGATCAAGATAAAACAAGCCGCACACCACGTGCGAAGCTTCCAGATTTTTGTCGGCCAAAAGAAACGCCGTCACAAACGCCGAGCTTTCATGGCAGTCGCCACGGCTGACCGAGGCAAGCTTGTGGGTGCCGTTATTGAGGAAGGCCATCATGTCGACCGTGTTTTGTGCGGGCACGAGGCTGTCTTTCGAATAATGGAACAGCACGACATTGGCATTGGGCGCGTTGTATCTGATGCTTGATCCCACCATGCTGTTCAGGCCCGAATGGAAGACCAGGTCGGTCGATTTGCCGGCGGTGTAGTTTTGCACGAAGCTATTGGAGAGGTTGCCGTTGCTCTGGAAGACGTCACTGGTGGCATAGTTCAAACCTTCATAGGCCTGGTAGGAATTCATGATGCTGAAGAGATGCGACGGCAGGAAGTCGAGGTTTTCGTATTGGGCGTAGGCGTCGCGTGGCGTGCCGCCGATGGCGAATATGCCCGACGATAGCGTCTGGAAAATATTGTAGGGGCCTTCTGCCGCATACACGTCCGTGACGTCGGCGGTGCTGCTCACGTAGGGCAGGGCGGCGAATACGGAAAACCCGCCTTGCGACGCGCCGGCCAGCCAAAGCTTGTTGCCGAGCTTCACACCGTCATAATTCTTCGCGAAGAAATCCTGCACGGCCAGCAGCATGTCGGCGCTGGCGGTGCCGGTGTCCTGCGCGATCAGATAGGCTTGAGATTGTGTGGACGCCGTGTCGCCCAGGCCGATCAGGTCGGGTTCGAAGGTGATGTAGCCTTTGCCTGCCGCAATGAGATTGAAAATCAGGTCGCCGCTCGATGCGCTTGATGGTGGTGTGGTGTTGGTGATGCTGAGCGACCCGTGCTGGAACATGATGAGTTTCGCGGTGCTGTAGTCGAACGGGCGGCCGTTGGCATTTTCCGGGTAGGTGAGCAGGCCGCTCAGTGTGATGGGCGTGCCGTCGGCTCTGGTGCTGGTATAGGTTAATTTTTTGATGTGCGCCGAATAATGCACATTGAGATTCGACAAATTGGGCGCATCCACGCCAATTGCTGCGACCAGTGCAACGGTGACGAGGGCGGTGCTGTTGTAGTAGCTGGCCACGACGTTGTAAATCGATTTGTCGATGTCCAGCGCGTTGATGATAGGCGCGGCGGGATAATTATTTTCGTTGGCGTTCAAGTCCGCATAGGTCACGGCGTTGCCGCGCAATGCGGCGGCAGGCCCGGTCTGAAAGCTCCCGGCCTTGCTGCCTGCGAATGAAATCGTGTATTGGGCTGCGGGCAGCAGCCGATTGACAGTGGAGACAGTCACGGCGCCGATGACGCCGCCGCCTGAACTGGGCCACTCGTTGGTGTAGACGGGTTGCAGGGGCACGCTGTTGCCGCTGCTGTCTGTGATCGCGAGCCCCGAGCATTGGTTGGCCGCGGCGGCCTTGTAGGTGACGCTGACCTGGGTGTTGACGAATACGTTGCCAACGCCGTTTTGCGGCGTGAGGCGCACGATGGGGCAGCCTGTGATGCCGGTGCCCACGGGCGGTATGGTGGGCGTGGGCCCTGCAGGGCCACCTCCACCGCCGCATCCGGCCAGCAGGAGCGGCACGCTGAATGCGGCAGCCCGAAACGGGAGCAAGAAAAATTCGCTCAGGCGGTTGGCGCGCTTGACCTTGCGTGAATTAACGAAAGGCAATGTCAATGAAGGTAATTGCATGGGTGTCGCTTTCAATGTAAATCGAACGGACGACTTGAGCGATTTGCAAGTATTTGCCGGGTGTGATGCGCCAGCTTGGCCGAGGGCTGTCGGTCCATTCTACCGCGTATCCTAAGTCTGGCTTTTTCTGTTCCTGTTCAGACTTTTTTGGGGTGGGTGAGTGCCTTTGCGTAGCCTCGGTACTTCTCTATGTCGTTCGCGCGAAGGTGCGCAATTGGTGCTGGGAAAGCTCGGCCGAATCGCTTATGTGCCTGCGCGGGGACGACGGAAGGGGTGGCGCGAACGCCGTAGGGTAGGGCAGGGCGTCAGTGGGTATGGCGAGGGCGTCGGACGGTTTCGCCGGGGCGCCGACGTTGGATATTCTTATCCACAAAATACTCAGACGAAACGGCAAGATCAGCCTTAAATTTGCCGGTTTGGACAATCAGAATCTAGTCGTACTTGTTGATTTGTGCGGCTATCGCCGGCATCAAGGTTCAGGGCTGAATGATGGAGGTTATCCGGCGCCTTGCGCGTTCGCGCAATGAGCACTCGCGCAGGGTATCGGCAAGGCTTTCCAGATTGGCGATGCCATACAGGTTCAGACGCGGGGAACTGGCATCGGACGAGCGCAGGCGAAGCACGCAAAAACCGGCCAGGCGCATGCCGAGCGGCTTTTCGATATCGTAGTGCTCGATGGTGAATAGCTCGACACTTTCCTTGGTCGTGGAAAGAACGCCGCGCTCTATCTTGATCCGCTGACTGGTGATTTCGTACTTGATGGCGATGCGTTTCAACAAGTAGTAGAGGTAGGCAATGCCCAGTGTCAGCACGACCGCCATCCACTGCCAAATGCTGAAAATTGTTGCCGGGCGCCCCGCAAACAGTATTTTCTCCGTTTGGGTTTCTTGCGCCGTCGTGATTGCCTGCAAATCGGCGCCGCAATACCTGCATTTTATTGCCGCCTTCTTGATCGTTTCTGCGCAGGCAGGGCAAAGTTTTGTGTCGTCATCGATCATGGGAGGCTCGGTCGCGGATGCAAAGGCTTTATCATACCCCGAGAGTTCGATTCTATCGGGTCGGTGGCGCACATATGGCGAATGCGAGCGGTGTGGCGGCAATACAAACTCCGGCCAGGATGTGAAGCAAAGTCAATTCATGCGCCCCTCAACTTCGCGACAGCGCCACGCCCGCGTCCGGCGTCTTCGCCAATCCAGCCGTAGCATGCCCGCTCAACTGGGCCTTGACCATCGCGCGTAGTTGGGTGCTTTGCACCTTGCCCATGCTGTTGCGAGGAATAGTTTCGATCAATGCCAGGTGCGGCATTGGATAGTCGGGAAAGCGCGCGCGATAGCGCTGCCGCAATTCCCGCTCGGTGTAGTGTGCGGATGTCGATATGGCCAGCCAGAGTTCGTCTGTCCCCAGGTCGCTCTGCATCGAGAAGACTGCAGCCTCCTTCACGCCGGGGCAGGCCGCCAGCAGGTCTTCAATTGCGTCCGGGGCAATTTTGACGCCGCCGAAGTTCATGATGTCGTCCGCGCGGCCGACGATACGCAATTGGGCTGTCTCGCTGAGTGTGCCCAGGTCGCCGGGATAGAACCAGCCTTCCCTGAAGTACGCACGGCTCGTTTTGGGGTCGTCCAGATATTGCTCGACGCAGCAAACGCCGCGTATGCGCACCTGGCCGACCACGCCATGCGGCACGGTGCGTCCTGCCTGGTCCACGATTTGTACTTCTGCATTTGGGACGACAACGCCCACGGCTTCAGGGCAGGCGTCGTCAGGTTCATGGGAGAAGGCCACCATGCCGGTTTCAGTGGAGCCGTAGAGCAACCAGATGGACGACGCCAGCCGCAGCCTGGCTCGCTGCGCCACGCTTTGCTGCAGGCGGCCGCCACCCACAATGAGTGTCAGGCCGCTTTGCGGGAAATCCGGCGGCAGCGTGTCAACGATGCCGGTGATCTGTGCCGGCGACATGAAGACCAGGTTGGGCCGCATACGGACGAACAATTGGTGGATCGGTTCTAGGGCATTGAAGAGCGCCACCGATCCGCCGACCGCCCATGCGGCGAGCGAATCAATGTAGCCGGTCACGGTGTCGGCTCCCGCGACCGACATGAAGCGATGCTGGGGGCCAAGGTGGTACTTGGCCAATGTGTATTTGATACGTGCCGCAATGATTGCGTCGGTGTACGGTACCTTCTTCGGCAGGCCCGTTGTGCCGGAAGAAAGCAGAATGCGCACAGGATGTTGCGCATCAAATTGGCGGGGAGCGACAGGCGGCAATGGGTCCGGGCTTGCCGTCAGCCAGTCGTCGTCAATTGCAATCACAGTGCCGCCATCGGCCAGCAAGCCTCTGCGATCGGTTATCAGCACATTGGCGCGCAACGTTTTGACCAGATTCGGTTCGGCCAGGTTGTAGGCGGAAATGGATATCACGCCGAGCCGCCAAAGAGCAATGATGGCCAGCCAATGCAGGTAAGGTTCGGCAATGAACAACGCTACGCGCCCACCCGGCTTCAGGGAATGCCGATGCAGACGGCGTGCGACATTGTCGATGTCGGCGTCAAACTGCGCGTAGGAAATTTCACGTGTACCGGTGACGACCGCAACGGCATGGGGCCGCGCATGTACGTGCGTGCGCAGCAGGTTGTGGAAATCGGGCATGTCTTGAATCAGGTTCATCTACGAAATCGGTTTGTGTCCATGACGGTCTGGCGGTAGCGGCGCTGTTGGTTCGGTTATGCAAGCTATTCCTTATGCGCATATGGTGCATATGGCGCAGCTGCGTGATGCACCGATTGTTATGCAGAAATGCCAAATACTTTTGAGACTCATTTGATTGCGGCTGGTTACGCCATGGTGCGGGGAAAATTAGTCGTGGGTTATAGAACTCATTCCATAAATAGGCACCTGATGCATTTTCGCCAGAAAGGGCGCTGGCAAGGTGTGCGACGCGTCTCGTAGCGGGGCTACGAGCAAGGAGCGCAACGCAGCCAGCGCCCTTTCTGGCGAAAACCCGGAGGGAACGATCTATTTGGGCATCGCGCGTTGTTGTGCCGCTTGCACAGGGGTCCACCCTGTGCGGCGCGACACGCCTAGCGCGCCATCCCAAATAGACCGTTTGCACTGGCGCCTATTTGTGGAATGAGTTCTATTATCGCACGTGCAGGAAAAAGTGATGTGAAAGCGTGCCATGCACACATCGCATTTTTGCGTTTGGCATTGTCAAGCACGACGACAGGTATGGCGCTTGTTTGGGTTTTCTCCGGCCAGGGTGAAACGATACGTCCGGCTGTATGCGACTAGGCGACAATTTGCAATGTTCTAGCCTGCGCGTGGATGGGGAATTGATGATGATGCCATTGGAACATGGTCAACCATGAAAATTGGAAAAATGAATAGATTCTTGCAAGCATTGCCGGCCTTGTTCTTGTGCACATGTTCGGCATTGGCCAGCGCCGACGAGGCCGACGAATACATTCTGCAAAGCTGCAGTGGCTTGTCGCAGTACTTTTATAGCAATTCAAAAAACTTCGGTGGGGATGCGATCGATATGGAGGTCATGCAAAAGATCGTGACGCCGGACGTGGCCGGTCTGGTTCTTCGCGCCAAGATAGCGGGCGCTGCACATGCCTGCGGCGAGCAGACTGCCGAGGTGCTGGAAGGGTTGGAAACGCGAGCGGCAGCAGTATTCGGAAAAGATTCGCAGCAATCAAAACGTTTGGTTCAGGTGATTGTCTGCACCGAGGCCAGATTCCGGAAGATTGGCCTGCGCGGAAATTGGGCTGTGACTACGCTCGAGTTCTGCCCGCAGGCCTTGCAAAATTTCGACTTCTTCATAAAAAAGAATAATAGCTTTGATAAGGAAGCACCCAGGGTCACTCCTCCGAATTAAGCTTGTGTTTGAAAACGGATGCGGCGTACTGCCAGCCACTAACTTTACGCTGCGCCGTGTGGGTCAAACTTGACGGGATTGACACGAACAACTTCTACCACGTCTGTAACCAGTTCGCCCGATGACGCCTCGGCATCATTTTCCTGGTTACGGGCATTGCTTTCGCCTACGCGATACGCGGCGACCGCTGCCGCGATGGCGGGGTCTGCCGCAGAAACGGGCTGCGTCAATGTCGATGGCGCCGGTATTGCCTGAGTGTTCGCTGTTGTTGAAGACCCCGCCGTCGTCGCGCCGGTTTGGGGTGTTGCCTTGGTCGCTGTGGTGTTGGCAACGGCTGGGTTGGTGCTCACTGCAGCGGGCGCTGGCGTACCAGCCGTCTGGCTCGCAGCGTTTTGCGTAACGGGCTGCTGGTTCAGTGACGACTCACCAGCCGCCGTGCTGAGCGCCAGGTCATTGAGTACGCTCTGCAATGCGGCATTGGCGGGAGACGGCGCCGTCGGCGATGCGGAAGGCTCGGCCTGGTTGCCCGCTGCGACAGCGGCGGGTGCGGTATCGCCTTCGAGCGCCAGCAGGCTTGCGTTTTGGCGGACGACCGTGGCCGCGAACTTACCGAGCGCGGCAAATGCCTGGTTCAGCACAGCGGCCGTGCCGGATGGATTGGCGCTGAAAGCGGCGCGCAGGCTCGCTTGGTTCAGATTCAATTGGCCGGCTTGGCCTGTCTCGGTTGCGTTGCTTGCCGCAGTGATGCCAACCTGCGCCAACGCGGCTTGCAGAGTCTCAGCCGGATTCGATGTCGAAGGCACGTTAAAGACCGTTTGCAGTGGTGCATCTGCGGCGTTGGCGAGCAAACTTTCCACGCTATTGTTATTGTTGACCGCGAATTGATTGACTGTGCCGACCAGCAATTCGGCACTGGCCGTGACGGTTTGGAGGGTGTTGCCTGCACTACCCGTTGCGGCCTGTGCTGCCTGGAATGACGAAACGATTGAGATCAATTGTCCAAAGCTGGAAATGTCGACAACGCTGGCGGCCCCGCCGATGCCCATGATGCCGGACGCGGCAGGCGTGCCGATAGGCAGGGTACTGGAATCGAGCGCAGTCACCAAGGAGATGGTGGCGGGAGGTATGGCCTTTGTGTCCAGCGGCGTAATATTCACAACGTTTTACCTATGGGCAAGGGCTCGTCATTGGCGCCGCGTGCCCGGTGCCATTTGCTGACAAGCATCACGTTGGACACGCATGCAGCGTATAAGTTCTTTGGCGGCCCATCGTCAGGCGCACGGCAGGCGACAGACGATAAAAAGTGGCACAATGAATCATTGTTTTTTGCCGTTACGAGGAGTGATCATGTTTCCAATTTTCCGCCGCAGCTTGTCGCAATCGTCCCTGGTTTTTGTACTTGGCGCTGGCTTGGTTGCAGGCCTGGCCGGGTGCAGCGGCATGGAACGGCAGTCCGGTGCCGATCACCAGGTGCAGCTCGCCGCCGGATGGGCCGAGCACTCGAAACCCTTGCTGTTCCACGGTATGTCATCTGAACCTGGTGTCAACGTTTGGTTCGTGCCAAACATATTGCCAAGAGGCACGTATCGCGTGATCGAACGAAAGAGCGATGCGACGGGAGATACGGCAGAACTGCTGGACGGCTATCGTTTTGAGGTTGACAGTTCCGAAAAGGACATCTACCTGCGGATTTCGTCGGGCGATATGAACCTTGTCGCGGTTGAGGAAAAATATCTCGTCGGGCTCAATGGCGCCACCGTGAAATGACTTTGCTTTCCGGACGTCACAATGTCGAAAGCTTGTTGGGTACGCCTTTGCAGCAGGTACGACTGTAACGAGCTGGAGGGGAGTATCTCCGGCCGGTAGAATGCGTTTCGCGACGAGGGTTCTGGCGGGCGCGACGCGGCTTGTTGACGAGCCGCATGGAACATAGGGCCGGTTTGGGCAGACAAGTGCCCTTTGTTCCCCTCCACCTCAGTTGGTCCAATACAGGTAGCGCAGAAACTGCAGGCCTGTATCGGTCTCTCGTGCATGGGCAATCATGTCAGGCAGGGTCGACAAGGAGTGATTGCTATCGACTTTCTGGCATTGCGGGCTGACGAATTGCGCGAATCCTGTGGCCGACACCATTGTTCCTTTGGGCGGCGGTCGCAGGTAGAGTTTCTCAATGTTGAGGCCGGTGCCCGGCTGGCACAGATTGAACTGACCCAACAGGCCACCACGGGCAACCGGCAGCAGGTGTCTGCCTTGCCAGAGCGCTTTCCATTCGACCAGTATTTTTCCCCAGGTGGCGAAATCCTGCGCTTCCAGTTCGATGGGGAATACGCTTGATGTCTGTTTCGGGTTTCCTATCCATTCTTCGTCGTCGCCGGTTTCCGCCAAAACAGATTTCCGCATTGCCTCGGAAGTATTGATCCCTCGCAGGATCAATTGATGCGACTGTTTCAGTAACTCGGGGCGGGCCAGACGAATGTCGCTGTTGGCATCCAAATCGAATGCCCGTACGCCGGCCAACAAACCTTCTATGAAGCAATGGTAAGACAGGGCCCAAAGGACATCGCTCTGGTCAACCTTGATTGCGGCATCGAGCTGGTATTGATTGTCGTAATGGCTTTGCTCGTTGTTCGGCAGAGCGGCGCTGAAGGCTTGCTTGCCGCGCTTGGGGATGGCGAAAAAATATCTTTCCCAGATGTCGATTTTCCCGTCGCCGTTCAAGTCCATACTCCATTGCGCCGGAACCAGGCGCAGGGATTTCCTTGCGCCCAGGTGGATGCTTTCCAGCACGGCGCGCGACTCGGCAAGCCGGGTTCTGGCATAGTCGATTTCCTTGAACACTTCGCCCGCAATGACTTCGTTCGATGGATGTTCTGTCTCAAGCTGTTTCATGCCCAGCGTCGCCCAGGTGATAATCTGCCGGACCAGCGCGGTGTCGCGGCAGACGACGAAGGCAACGCGCAAGTCGTCCGTTGCAAGTTGCGCCTTGTTATCTGATTTCTTCATTTGCGCGCAAGTTTCGGCAAACCCTTCGCTGGTGGTGAAATCGGCGGCACCGGCCAAGCCGGCATGGAGCAGCATGCCCGTGCTGAATGCCAATGCGGCCGCTGCCCGGATGATTTTGATGTTCATTTGACGAAACTTTCTCGCGTAGAGCTGGATATGTGGAACTGCGTGAACAAAAATGCTGCCGGTTGACGCCAAGGCGCGCCTAAAGAGTCGGCGAGGCCAGCGGACATGCATGCGTGATTGTCTGTTCATTACGAAGCGCAGCATGCCAGCAAATCTTGGCCAACTGTCGTTTCTCGGCAGGGTTTCGGGAAATGGTGCTTGACGTATCGTCGCTCGATACTTTGATTGCAAGCAGGCTGGAATCTGCGCACTCCCGCGTCCACGAGTCGGCAAGGTGCCTCGCATTTAGAAGTCAGACGACGATGCGCTCGTGCCCGGTCCCGCGCAGCTTGTGGGGCGGGCGAACCGAATGCGCTGATGCTTCGGATGCATCGAATCCATCGGAGACCGGCATTTCGATGGCTAGGCCGATCCGACCTGATCAGCCTGACCAGCCTCGTTCAAATTTCCCCTACCAAACGTGCCCTGCAGCGTTGTTGCTTGCCATTACGTCATCAAGCCGTAACAACGAAAGGCGACACTATGCGCGCCTTATCAATCGGACAATCCGATACGCATTGCCAAAGCCTTACCCGGCTTGCAATGCGCCAGATAAAACAGCTTGTGTACCGCTACCCTGCGGTCATTAAAATCCGGAGAGAATGACCATGTACAAGAAATTATGGCTACCAGTTCTGCTTGCCGGCGCGCTCACCGCGTGCGGCAATTCCAGTAACGGTTCCCAAATTCCCGAGGGCGCCACGATCAAGATGGCCCTGCTGGAAACAACCGACATCCACTCGAATGTCATTGGCTATAACTATTATTCGCTCTCAGCCGATACCAGCCTTGGCCTGGAACGCACTTCGACCTTGATCCAGGGCGCGCGGACGGAGAACCCGAATAACGTGCTGCTCGACGACGGCGACGTGATCCAGGGCACCCTGCTAGGCGATTTTCAGGCAGTGGCCTCACCGATTCCCTGCAGTGCCACGCTGGCGGTGCACAAGGTTATGAATGCCCTGCATTACGATGGCGGCGGTCTTGGCAATCATGAATTCAACTATGGTCTCGGTTTCCTGAGCCAGATCACCAATACGGATATGGGCGTTGCCGGCATTTCCAAGCCGAACCAATGCGGCAGCCCGACCTTTCCCCTGGTCCTGACCAACGTCAACAGCGTGGCCTCGCAAAAGCCGATCTATCAGCCTTACGCCCTCATTACCAAGCAATTCCAGGCAACTGCACCGAACGGCACGACCTTCACGACACCGGTCAACGTCGGCATTATGGGCTTCGTTCCGCCGCAAATCATGGATTGGGACCAGAAGAACCTGAACGGCCTGGTGTATGTCAACGGGGTGCAGGAATCTGCCAACCAATACGTGCCGGAATTGCGCAACAAGGGGGCAGATCTGGTGGTAGCCCTGTCTCATGGCGGCCTGGACGCTTCGCCATACAGCCCGAAGATGGAAAACGGCAGCCTGTATTTGGCAGGCACGGGAATTGACGCCCTGCTGGTTGGCCATTCGCATTTGATTTTCCCGCAAGCCAAGGAAAAGAATGCGCCCGCCCTCGACCCTTCGCTGAAGGCTTTGCCGGCCGCAACGGTTGACTCGGTCAATGGATTCGTCAATGGCGTGCCGACAGTCATGGCGCAAAGCTGGGGCCGTCGCCTTGGCATCATCCAGATGACCTTGCAATATCAGGGTGGGAAATGGGTTGTGCAAAAGCCGATGACGACGGTTGAATCGCGCGGCTTCAAATACACCGACGGCGCGACCAACGTTGCTGCAGACCCGGCGATTGAACCGCTGATCGATGTCGAACACAAGGCGACGATCGCTTATGCACAGCAACCGCTGGGCACAACTACCGATTTTGAAATGTCTTCCTTCTTCTCGATGGTGGGCGACGTCGGCGCGATCCAGATTGTGAATCAGGCGCAGATCGACTACGTGAGCAATTTCCTGGCGAACACGACCGATGCGACTTTAATGAGCTATAAGTCCATTCCCGTGATTTCCTGCAGCGCACCGTTCAAGGCCGGACGCAACGGCCCTTCCGACTTCACCGATGTGGCACCGGGCGCGAGCGCAGCAGCGCCATTTTCGCTGCAAGTGCGCAATCCGGGCGACCTTTACCTGTATAGCAACAACAATCTGCAGGCAGTCAAGATCAAGGGTTCCGATTTGAAGAATTGGCTGGAAAAATCGGCATCGCAATTCGGCCAGATCAATCCGGCTCTTGCCACTGAACAAGACCTGGTGCCGTCCTATTCCACGATCTATAACTACGACGTGTTCTATGCGACCAACAATGCAATGCAGTACCAGATTGACGTGACCCAGCCTGTGGGCAGCCGTATCGTCAACCTGACCTACCAGGGCAAAGCGGTCGCGCCAAACGATGACTTCATCGTTGCCACCAACGATTATCGCGCAGGCGGCGGCGGCAATTTCCCCGGTATAGACGGCAGCAAGACCATCATCAAATCGCCAGACGCCAGCCAGGCAGTGGTTGCCAAGTATCTCAAGAAGTTGGGCACGGTTACCCAGGCTGCAAACGGCAGCGGCCAAAGCTGGAGCTTCGTCAAGACTGCAACGCAGGGTCCGGTCATCCTGCGTTCCGCTCCCGGGAAGCTGACCATTGCCCAGGCGCTCGGGTTGGCACGGGTGACGGCCGAAGGCAGCCAGGACAATAGCGGCTTCTCGAAATACGCCATTGATCTGAGCAAATAATACTTTGTATGTGTGCGACTGCTTCCCGGTGTAGCTTCCGGGAAGCAGTCGCCTATTAGGTTTGAGCCTCATGTTCAATAAGAAATTGATTACGGCAGTTCTCGTTGTATGCGTTCTATCAGTCGTATGTGGCTGCAGCGCCACCACCGAGCCTGTGCCGACACAGGCGCAAATTGAATCCCTGGGAATCCAGGCCAATCAGGGGCGCCAGAACAAGGCATACGATCAGCTTCAACATTGGGCCGAATACGGCTTGCCGGTGGCGCAGCGCGAGCTGGCATTAACCCTGTTGGAAGTGCGCGGCGACGTTGCCAAGGCGCGTGCATGGCTTGAGAAAGCGGCCGCCGGCGGCGATGGCGAATCGGCTTTCCGATTGGGTGAGGCGTATCACTACGCGCGCCTTGGCGTGGACAGGAATGATGCGGCGGCCTGGAAATTTTATCGGTTGGGTGCGGACAGTGGCGACGACCGCTCGGCGCTGATGCTGGCGCGCATGGCGAAGTATGGCGAAGGTACGAAGAAGGATTTGGTCGAATCGGTGCAATGGCTGACGTTTGCGTCAGAGCATGGCAATGCGCAGGCGATGTTCCTGCTATCGAATGCCTACCAGTCCGGTGAGGGCGTTGCGCCAAACGAGGTGCTCGCCAGGGCGTGGCTGGAAAAGGCAGCTGCCGGTGATTATCCCGTCGCGATTCAGGCGCTGGCTCTGGCGGTGGAAGGCGGCGATTTGCAAATTCCGAAGGATGCGACACGGGCGCAGCACCTGTTCAAGGAAGCCGCCGAGGAAAGGCGCGATCACTGGAATAATTGAAAGAGCGCAGCGCATCCGGCGCGCTTTTCCTTGAAACGGGTTCTTAACGCAATAAGCCAAGGTTCGCCTATTGCATCAGTCGCGGCGCTTTGGTGCGCCGTCGACAGGCGGCGGCCCGTCTCCAGACGGAAACCCGTGTGCGTGATTGCCTGTCGACGCGGCGGAGCTCGGTGTTCCTCTGTAACAGCCGGGGCCGTAGGGGTATTCGTTGTTGACGTGGTAGTGATACATTTCTTTCCAGACGCCATCCCATTTTATCTTTCCGACGTGGCCGTGGCATTCGTCGAGGTCATTGTTGGTTAGCAGCTTGCCGTGATCGCCGCGCGGGCCGTAGACGCCAAATCCATCCATTGCGTAACCATATAAGGGTGAGTGCGCGTTATTGCCTCCCTGATTGGGCAGACACTTCCACGAATAGCCGTGGTAGTGATATTGCTTGTTATACGGATGACCCCAGCAATGATCGACCGGCAGGCCCGCAATCGGGTCGACCCACACGTCGGAAAAGGCGATATTGGCATGCCATGGTGCGCCTGTCTGGGTCACGACACCGGTCACGAGCGCATTGATGCAATACGGCTTTTCGGAATACGCGGGATTGGCCGGAACCGTGATGTCGAGATCATATTGCGCCACCGGAATCTCCGCCGCGCTGCTGTAAGGCGGCGCCGGTGCCTTGGAATAGTAGTCGTAGGCGGCGGTGCCCTGCTGCACGGGGAAGATGCCGGTAGGATGATTTGGTATGCCATTGCCCTTGAAATGACGTTCTGAGCCGTCGACCCAGGTTTTGAATTTGGGAATAGCGCCCCAATCGACGGTGCCTTCAACAAAGGGCATTTTGTCGACGACGACATCAAGCCCGCTTACCCATGGTGTGTCGGGTTTGGTCAGCGTAATTTTCGGCGGTAGGCCCG
>DATBQE010000214.1:0-15124 GCA_036561005.1 Burkholderiaceae bacterium
CACATATTGCCATGCTGGAAAAGCAACGCCCGATGGCGGAAGCGCTTCCGCTGGAAACGCGAATACGCTATTGGTTCACACTCGGGAAAGCGTATGAAGATATCGAACGCTACGACGAATCGTTCCTTGCATACGAACAAGGCAATCGCTTAAAGCACGCCCTACTGGCCGGGAGCGAGGCCGAAGACGACGCCATGCTCGAACACATCATGACGGTCTTCTCCAGGGATTTTTTTGCTGCGCGACCAAAAGCGAACCAATCGGGCAAGGCGCCGATCTTTATTGTCGGCATGCCGCGATCGGGAACCACGCTACTGGAGCAGATCCTGTCCACACTCCCAGGCGTATTCGGTGCCGGGGAATTGAAGGATATGAAGGAAGTGGTGGCCAGCGCCATGCCGGGCGCCGACCACACGCAATACCCCCATGTCGTCCGCACGTTCTCAAGCGAGCAGTTCCCCCGTCTCGGCGAGCAATATACCGAGCGCGTTTGGCGCCATGCTCCGGAGGCAACGCACATCATCGACAAGATGCCCTCCAACTTTTTTTACCTTGGCATGATTCACCTGATGCTGCCCGAAGCAAAAATCATCCATGCCATGCGCGACCCGATGGATTCCTGCTTCTCTTGCTACTCGCGCCTGTTCAACAGGGAGAACATGCGTTTTGCCTATGACCTGGGCACTCTGGGCCGCTACTACGCGCGCTACATCAGGCTCATGCGTCACTGGCATGAGGTTCTCCCCCCTGGCACCATCCTCGATTTACGTTACGAGGATATGGTCGCCGATATGGAAGGCCAGGCGCGCCGTGCCCTGGATTATCTCGGCCTGCCGTGGGACGAGGCTTGTCTGGAGTTTCACCACAACCGGCGGCGCGTCAAAACCGCCAGCCTGGCACAGGTACGCCAACCGATTTACAAGACCTCGGTGGCGCGCTGGAAGCACTATCAAAACCACTTGAGGCCATTACTCGATATCGTTGGCCGATATCGGAATTAGCACCCGGTCAGGCCACGCATTGCGCCTACAAACCTCAAGGGGTCGACGGAGCACTGACGACCCATCGTAGCCGGATAGCTGTCCCGGAAACAGACATTGGCAAGCGTGGGCCGGGCTGCCCGTGGGCGCAAGTTTCTCAGTCGAAACAGCAATCGGCGCACCCAATGCCCACTTTCGAAAACCGCTCTATGCCTATTGACACGCATTCAAATATCCACAACAATATGGTTGTGGATAATTTAGGAACAATTTTCTTGGCACTGTCCGACCCGATCCGGCGGGCAATTATCAGGCGGCTTTCTCAAGGGCCTGCCACAGTCAATGAATTGTGCGAGCCGTTTGCAGTCTCGCAACAGATGGTCTCAAAGCATATTGCCTATCTGATCCGCGCAAAGCTTGTGGTGAAGACAAAACGTGGCCGTGAAAGCGTGTGTACGTTGAAGCCGCAAGCCATCAAGGCCGTGAGTGACTGGGCGCTTGAGTATCGTCGGTTCTGGGAAGAAAGACTCGATAAATTGGGTGCAGTTTTGACTGAAATGAAAAGAACGGAGGCAAGTGATGACTGAACGGACAACAAATCTGCTTGAAAATCTCGAAATTGCGAGAGTATTTGACGCCCCTCGCGAACTGGTTTGGAAGGCGTGGACGAATCCTGAATTCGTGATGCAATGGTGGGGGCCACAGGGTTTTACCTCGCCCGCGTGCAAAATCGATTTCCGTGTTGGTGGCCAATACCTTTATTGCATGCGAACACCCGACGGTCAGGAGTTCTGGACCGGCGGCGAATTCAGCGAGATCGTCGCCCCGGAGAAAATTGTCTCGGTTTTGTTCTATGCGGACCAAAACGGAAAAATCGAACCCGCAGACAAGAATGACGTGGAAGTTCGTGACGTAGTGACGTTCGAGGACCTTGGAAACGGCCAGACCAGGCTACATTTCAAACGTACTTACTGGGACGAGGGGGAAGATGCTGGAATGAGCCAGATACTGGACAAATTGGCGGCGTTGCTTGCCAAGCTGTCTGGGCGTGCCTAAAGGCACTCAAGACATTTTTGACATGCAGGGTCAGGTCTGGCATTCCGGCATTCACGAAAATGCCGATTCCAGACCTGATCCCATTGGCAAAGGACGCTGCAGGGGATATAGGCCCTAGCCAGAATCCGGCGACCGATACGCAGAGGGTGCGACGCTCTCCCAGCGCTTGAACGCTCGGCGAAAATTGGCGGCATCGGTGTAGCCGAGCGTATAAGCGATTTCCTGAATGTTCAGATGACCGGCCTTGAGGTATTCGACGGCAAGCAGGTGGCGCACGTCCTCGAGAATTTCCTTGTATGAGGTGCCTTCATGGAGCAAACGGCGATGCAAGGTGCGCGGAGTCGAATGAAACATTCTGGCCGTAGCGCCGAGCGAGGGAAATTTGCCTTGTCTTTGCAGCATACTGCGTCGCACCTGCGCCCCGAGCGATTCATCACGCGTCAGCTTGTCGAGTTCGCGCTGGCAAATTCCCACTGCATCCTGGAAAGTCGCCGGGTCGGCCATCTTCAACGGCTTATCGATGGCATTGAGCGGTAACGCGAATCCCGTCCACGGCTGCGCGTAAAGCACTTCGCACTTGAACAGATCGCGCGCCAGTGCCGCATAGGCCGGGGCTTCGAACGGAAAGGCAACCTGTCGGACAAGGGCTGCCCCGCCGTTGATGTGATCCAGCAGGTTTTTGATCGTCAGGCTCACGGCCTCCAGCACAGGGCGACGTATGTCGCCCAGCGGATAGAACTCTTCAAAGACGATATTGACCAGCTCGCCACGAACTTCATGGCGCAGCATAACCAGCGATGTACGCACGCGCAGGTAGCGCTCAAGCAATTCCACGGCCTGCCTTATAGTGCCGCTATTCATTGCCGCGTAACCGAGAATGCCGTGCGTATTGGCTGCCAGGCGGTCACCGACCAGCAGCCCGAGCGCCGGCTCGTTTGTGATCCGCATCGCATCCACAATCAAGCGACGCAGCACCGTGTAGGGGATGATCAGTGACGGATCGTCCAATTGGGACTCGGTCAACTTGACTGACGCCAGCCATCCTCCGACATCAGCCCCGATGTGATGAATTTGTGCGGCGACCTGACGCAGGTAAAACACCGGCAGGGGAAAATCTTTCAGTTGCATGGGCGTTTGGCAAAGCGAGTCGTCGGGCGGCATGGTTGTCAATAAATGACCTGTCAATGTCAATTATGCACCTACCGCCCGCCCCGAGTACACCACTATCATTGGGAGCGTGATTTGCGGCACTTTAGATCGCAACGGGGACCACATGTTTTCTATTCAATCCAGAAGCTCGCATTCCACCGCGTACATTAACGGACAACCGGCCGCGCTCGCGCCTCATGAAACGCTTCTCCAGGCTGCTTTGCGGCAAGGCATTAACTTTCCGAACAGTTGTCGCGTCGGTGGCTGCGCGACCTGCAAATGCAGACTGATCGAAGGTCAGGTAAAGGAGTTGATGGAGGCCACCTACATCCTTTCCGATGAGGAACTCGATCGCGGCTTTATCCTTGCCTGCCAGAGCGTGCCGTTGACCGACGTCAGGATCGAGGTGGATCTTTCCCGCCAAACGCAGTGCGACATGGTGAGCCGGCGGGTGAGTGGGCGGGTCATCGCCCAGGACAAGCTCACCCACGATATTACCTGCGTGCGGATTCAACTGGACGAGGCGCTGACCTATCGGGCAGGTCAGTTCGCCCAAGTCAGCTTTACCTGTCTGCCGGACGTGCATCGCAGTTACTCTTTCGCCACACCGGCGCAGGCAAATGGGCAAGTCAGCTTTCATGTGCGCAAGGTACCGGGTGGCGTGTTGTCGACCTTGATCGACGAGCAAGATTTGATTGGCCAAACGGTGATAGTGGATGGTCCGGCCGGCGAATTCTGGTTGCGTCCGGCCGATGCGCCGCTAATGCTGGTCGCCGGAGGCAGCGGCCTTGCTCCGATACTGGCGCTATTGCAGGAGGCGGTTGCGGCGGATGTATCGCGTTCGGTCACGCTGTTATTCGGCGCACGCGAAGAAAGAGATCTCTATGCGCTTGACCAAATCCAGGAAATACAGTGCCGGTGGAGCGGAGCATTCCGTTTTATCCCGGTTCTGTCGGATGCGGCAAGCGACGATACGTGGACCGGCGCGCGGGGCTTGGTCACCGATCAAATTCCGGCGCTGCTCGAAGCCGGCGCACACGCCTACCTTTGTGGGCCGCCGGGCATGGTCGACAGCGCCGTGGCGCTGCTAAGGCAGCACGGCGTAGGGCAACAGTGCATTCACGCCGACCGCTTCGTCACCGGGCAGGAATCCGCTAGGCGCGCGCCCCAGGCCAACGAGTCCGCCAGCGTGTTTCACTATTTGAAGTATTTCCTGTTCCATGCCCTTGGACTCCTCTCAGCAGCAGCGATCATTGCCGGAGGCGCCACCATCACCGAGGAATTGCTGGCGGTGTTGATTTTCTACATCGTTGGCGACGCGGTTTTCGGCGACGACACGTCAACCCCCAAATTCAAGCATCCGGGAATTTTGACTGCGCAATTGTGGCTGGCATTGCCCTTTCTCACATTGATCGTCTTTGCAGCGGTATGGAGCGTCTCCCCAGGCGACCCGTTGGGCTTTGGCGGATGGGTAGCACGGCTGACGGGCTACGACGCGATCGCAGCGCGCGACGCCACAGCGTTCGGCCATCACATCTCCACGTTTGTCCTAACGGGCCTGATGATCGGCATGGTCGGCACCATCACTGCTCATGAACTGACACATCGCACCTGGGACCCGGTCTCGATGTTTGTCGGCCGCTGGCTGCTTGCTTTCAGCTTCGACACCTCGTTCTCGATCGAACACGTGTACGGCCATCACCGCTACGTCTCGACCGAGCATGACCCGGCTACGGCCCCACGTGGCCGCAATGTGTATCACCATATCGTCGCTTCGACCATCAGGGGCAACATCAGCGCCTGGAATATCGAAGCGAGACGCCTCACCCGCAAGGGACTTGGCCTGTTCTCCATCCGTAACGCGGTGATCCGCGGACACCTGATGAGTGGGCTGCTGGTCGCCGCCGCCTGGGCAATCGGCGGATCGACCGGCGCAGGATTCTTTGTACTTTGTGCGCTTTGGGGAAAGTCGCTATTGGAAATCGTCAACTACATGGAACACTACGGCATGGTGCGCAATCCGCAATCGCCAGTGCAAGCGCACCACTCCTGGAACACCAACAAGCGAATCAGCTCCTGGAGCATGTTCAACCTGACGCGCCACTCCCATCACCACGCTCAGGGCGAAGTGCCATACCAGGACCTCAAGCCATTCCCTGATGCGCCGATGATGATCAACGGCTATCTGACCACTATTTTGGTGGCGCTGGTTCCGCCGCTGTGGCACGCACTGATGACGCCCAAGGTGCTGGCATGGGATCGCGTTCATGCAAGCGCTGAAGAATGTGAATTGGCCGCCGCGGCGAACGCCCGCAGCGGCATTGCCCGCCTGATGCAGGCGGGTGCGATCAACCCTGCTGGTGATCAAAGTATGGTTTGAGTTGCCGTCGCCGGTATTAGGCAAGGACGGATAGCCAGCCAAGCCGGTGCCAGGATTTGCATGCAAACACCTTAGCGAGCTTTGCCTCGGCGGCGTTGATTCGCTATTGGGACCGCCGGAGGACGGGGGGTAGTTTCTGCAGCTTGGCCTTGCGCTGCAAACGCAGCGGCAACATGGTCGCCAAACGCTTTGACCTTGGCCGAATGCTTGCGCGCAGCGGGGCTGACCAAATGGATGGGAATGGGCGGCACGAACCAATCTTTCATCAACTCAACCACATCGCCGCTGTCCAATAAATCGGCGATCAACCAATCCGGTATGTAGCAAATACCCAATCCGTCTTTGGCAAAGGAGCGCAGCACCTCGGAGTTATTGGTCTGCAGCGGGCCGCGCACACGCACGCTGACGGTGGAACCGTCGGCGGTGCCAAATTCCCAGTGATTGCGCATGCGCAGTTCGGTGTACACCAGACAGGGATGTTGCAGCAAGTCTTGCGGTACGCGCGGCGCACTCTGGCCGGGGCCGAGTTGTTCCAGATATTGGCGCCCTGCCACCAGCAGGCGGCGCGATGAAGCGATGCGGCGCGCCACCAGTGAACTATCGGCGAGCGTGCCGATGCGCACCGCCACGTCGATGCCCTGCTCCACCA
Source organism: Burkholderiaceae bacterium (assembly GCA_036561005.1). GTDB lineage: Bacteria > Pseudomonadota > Gammaproteobacteria > Burkholderiales > Burkholderiaceae_D > PKWO01. Next base: position 6,215 of record DATBQE010000214.1, read on the forward strand.
GATCGATGAAACCGTCATCGAGCTTCAGGTCAATCACCACGTCCGGATTGTTGCGCATGAACGAACGCACATGCGGCAACAGCACCCGCAGGCCGAATCCGATAGCGGTGGCCACACGCAACGGTCCCGACAAGGTGCGCTCGCCCTGGCGCAACTGCGATTCGGCTTCGCCGATTTCGCCTACCAGCCGGCGCGCCTCTTCAAAATAACGCAAGCCCTCGTCGGTGGGCGTGACGGCGCGCGTAGTGCGCACGAGCAGGCGCACGCCCAGGTATTTTTCCAACCCCGCTACCTGCTTGCTGATCGCACTTTGGGTGGTGGATTGCTCGCGGGCGACGGCAGAAAAGCTGCTGGTTTCCACCACTCTCACATAAGTTTGCATTGCAGATAGCCGGTCCATGGCTTCTCCCATTAATTCCATATTGGAATTAATCATAGTCTTTTTTATTGTCTAGTGCGCAAAATGGATAGAACTCATACTCGCTCCATCGTCAACCCCAAAGGAGAAATGAAATGAACCCATCTACCGTATTGATCACCGGCGCTTTGACCGGCATCGGCCGTGCTACTGCATTTGCCTTCGCCGCCGAAGGCTATAACGTTGTCGTGTCCGGACGCCGCGCCGAAGCCGGTGCGCAACTGGCCAGGGAATTGCGCGACCAGGGCGTCGCTGCAGAATTTCTGCAAGCCGACGTCAGCGATGAAACACAGGTTGCGGCCCTGGTTGCCGACACCATCAAACGTTTCGGCCATATTGATGTCGCGGTCAATAATGCCGGCGTGGAAGGAGAACTTGGCCCGATCACCGGCCAGACTACGGCGAATTATCGCGCCACCTTCGATACCAATGTGCTTGGCACCTTGCTCAGCCTGAAATACGAATTGGCTGCCATGCAGGCGCAGGGCAGTGGCGCGATCATCAATCTGTCAAGCATCGTCGGACAGGTCGGCATGGCCGGCGCGTCGGTCTATGCCGCCAGCAAGCATGCCGTGGAAGGTTTGACCAAAACGGCCGCACTGGAAGTCGCTGCCGCCGGCATACGCGTCAACGCCGTCGCGCCGGGTCCGGTCGACACCGCCATGCTGGATCGTTTCACCGGTGGCAATGCCGATGCCAAGGCGGGCTTGTACGCGATGATGCCGGCCAAGCGCGGCGCACAACCGGAAGAAATTGCCCAGACCATCGTATTTCTGGCTTCCGACAAAGCACGTTACCTGACCGGCCAAAGCATCGCTATCGACGGCGCCTACACCGCCCAATAAGTGCAATAAGCGCAGATCCCTATCACACCTCCAAAGGAACAACATGAAAACCATCACCGTACCAACATATGAACAAGCGTCGCCGGAAAATCAGGCGCGCATGGATAATCTGAAAAGGGCGCTGGGCTTCGTACCCAATCTATATGCCACTTTCACCTACTCCGACACTGCGCTGGGCACCTATCTGTCGCTGCAGAATGCCAAGAGTTCGCTCTCGGCCAAGGCGCGCGAAGTGATCAATCTGGTGGTCAGTGAAGTCAACGCCTGCCGCTATTGCCTGGCGGCGCATACTGCAGTCGGCAAAATGGTCGGCTTCAGCGATACGCAGATTCTGGAAATTCGTGGCGGCACAGCCGGCTTCGACCCGCGCCTTGATGTCTTGGCGCGTTTGGTGCGCAGCGTCACCCTCGCGCGTGGGCACGCCGACAAAACAATCCTGCAAGCGTTTTTCGACGCGGGATGGAATGAAGGAAATCTGGTAGACGTGTTGATGGTGATTGGCGACAAAACGATCAGTAATTACCTGCACAGCACGACGGAGATTCCGGTGGATTTCCCTGCCGCACCGGTGCTGTAGGCGGTGAAGGCCGGCCGGGCCTGCTTGGCCCGGCCTGTTCATTTTGCAAGAGAGGCTGAAAGGTCTTTTGTTAATGCGCGAGCAATAGCTGGAATTTCAGCGCCAATGCCGCGACCTTTACGCGGATTTACATCAGCAAGCATTCATTTAAAGGTGAGCATGTCGATAACGGTACAGGAAATGTGATTGACCGCTTAACCAGTCAAAGGAGGCTGAGATGTCGCTATCGTCCGTATCAACTATCGCAGCAAATAGTAGTAGCACGGCATTGTTCGACCCGAGCAAGGCGGCAAACGCCATTGCGTCAAGATTGATGAGCAAGCTCGACCCGCAAAATACCGGGAAAGTCTCCAAGGATAGCTTTGTGAGCGGCTTGACCGCGTCGGGTGTATCCGACGCCGATGCAACAAAAATATACAATTCGATTGATACCCAAAAAAATGGCAGTATTACGAAATCGGATATTGTTACCGCAATACAGAGCGGCAATCTGAAGCCCGTCGCGGTCGGCGCGGCTGGCGCAGACGCCCCTGCTGGGACCGGTAGCCCTGGCGGAGCCGGTGGTGCAGGGCAACCTCACGCCGCACCTGGGCAATCGGGCGATGGTTCCAGCAGCACAACTGCAGAAATTACGAAATTAAAAAAAGAAATTACTGCGGATCAAAAGCAACTCCAGCAAGAACGAGGCACATCCGCCGCGCAACAGCTTGAGACGACCATCGCAAGCTTGAACAGCGAACTTGCCCAGGCGGAGTTGGGACAAAACGTCAACACCACAGCGTGACAGGCGGGCAGGACCATATTTCAGCGCGACACGAATGCCTTGCAGCAGGTGAATCGTGTTGGCCAAGATTAGCTCTTGCCAATGTGCGCAATCAGCGATGCGAAGCCAGTAACGTCTTCAGCGCTGCGGGCTGAATATGGCGCACCGCTGTGATGGCATAAAAATTCTCGAACACCTGAGGGACCACGCAGTATTGCTGGAGTGTCTTGGTGCGCAACTCGTCCTGCACCACCACAGCCGGTACAAGGGCGACGCCGCCGGAGTCGCGCGCCAACAAACGCAGCATGGCCATGTCGTCCACCTCGGCGAACACGGTCGGCACGATGCCGAGGCTTTCGCACAGCATATCGAACTCGGTACGAATATCGCTACTATGACCCGGCAACAATAATTTCACCTTCCAGAGATCGTCAGGAAACCGAAATGGTTTTTTTGCCGGCAGCGGCGGGCCGACCAGGCAAACGGGCTGCTGAGCGATGCGGCGGCAGCGCAAAGCCTGCTCGGCCCCTGAAGTGATCGGACGGTTTGAAAGTACAAGGTCAAGCTTGTGCACGGCGAGACGCGCGAGCAGGCCGTCGAGCGTGCCTGATTCCAACACCAATTGAACCGCGTCCATTGACATGACCGGGCGCAGAAAATTTTCCTGGAAATTGCGCGACAGGTTGGCCACGCCACCGACGCGAAGTCGCTGCAGTTTTTGCTCGCCGCCGGCAGCGACCATGGCAACAAGTTCGCCGCCGAGGGCGAAGATGTTGTCCGCGTAGCTCAGCACCATGTGTCCCCATTCGGTCAGTTTGAGCGTGCGTGCCTCACGCACGAATAGGTCATGCCCCATTTGCGCTTCCAACTGACGTATCTGCGAAGAAAGGGCCGACTGAGACACGTGCACCTGTTCGGCCACGCGTGTCAGATGGCCTTCCTTGGCGACCATCCAGAAATAGTATAGGTGTCGGTAGTTCAGGCGGGGAAATGACATCGTTCTTTTAAATAGAATGATTGTTAATTAATTATATATTTTACTTCGTTCTACTGAGATGGCAAAGTGACGGCGTGTTGAACCTGGAGCATGAACATGACCAACTCGCCAATGCAGGTGCTGCTGTGGTGCCTGCCGCCTTTATACGTAGCCGCCATCCTTCCCGCGTTTTTCACTCGGCAAGAGAAGGCCTGGCGAATTGCCGAGGGCGCCGCAGCAGCAGCCATTGCGTTGCCATGTGCCGCGTTGGCATTCGCGATGGCAAACCACCCTGGCAACGGAGCACGCTTCGACCGTATCGGCGTGACGATGGCACTGTTGATTACGCTTCTCGGCTGGATCATCCTGCGCTACTCGCGCCGCTACCTGCACGGTGAGGACGGCCAGCGGCGCTATATGGTTGCCATGACGTTGACCCTTGCATCGGTGTCAACGGTAACGATTGCCGATCATCTCGCAATCGTGGCCGGCGCATGGGCGACCAGCAGCCTGTGTCTGCATCATCTCCTGACTTTCTACCGTGACCGCAGGCCTGCCCAGATCGTCGCGCACAAAAAATTCCTCGCGAGCCGACTTGCCGATCTGAGCATGGCGCTTGCCCTCGCGTTGATCTATCGCGGTGCAGGCACACTCTCGCTCGCCGAACTTGCTCGACGCTTGTCCACGCCGGCGATCCTGCCCGGCGCCCTTCATCTGGCGCTGGCATTGGTGGCGCTGGCAGTAATTCTCAAATCGGCACAATTGCCTGTGCATGGCTGGCTGATCCAGGTCATGGAAGCACCGACGCCTGTGTCGGCGCTGCTGCATGCAGGCATCGTCAATATCGGCGGCTTCATTTTGATCCGATTGGCTGTGCCATTATCGGCCGCGCCTATAGCACAAACCATGCTGCTTGTGATCGGCGGCCTGACTGCACTACTCGCCAGCCTGGTAACGATGACGCGCATCAGTATCAAGGTCAGGCTCGCATGGTCAACCTGCGCGCAGATGGGCTTCATGCTGCTCGAATGCGGCCTTGGGCTCTACGATCTGGCCTTCCTGCATCTGCTGGCTCATTCGCTATACAAGGCACATGCCTTTCTGGTAGCCGGCGAAGCGGTGCACGACACGCGGCGCGCGAAGATGCTCCCTGTGCCTGTCACCTCCTCTGCAGCCATCCAGGCCCTTGGCAAACTGGCGGCAGCGCCGATGGCTGCTGCTATCGTGCTATTGGCCCTCTGGCCGTGGCGCTGGCTTTCGCCAACGGCGGGGTTGCCACCCAGCGTTCTCCTCATAGTAAGCATGGGTCTGGCGCCGCTGTTATGGCGCGAAGAAGGCCGTCACTCAGGTTTGGTTCCCTTCTTGTGGCGTGGCCCGGCAAGCGTATTTATTCTCGCGCAAATGTACATCGCCTGGCACCTGGTCTTCGGCGCACTGGTCTCGCTACCTGAAACGCAACACCCAGGGTTTGCCATGTCTTCCACGGCGTGGGTTTGCGTCTGTTTCCTTGTGCTTTATCTCGCCCAAGTCTGGTTAAGTACGCGGCCGCGGAACGTTCTCGCGACAACGCTATTCGATTGGGCCTACCACGGCTTCTACCTTGACGAGCGTTTTACCCGCCTGACTTTCAATTTGTGGCCGGTACGTTTTCCACATTCTACCCGCGCTTCCGTCACAACCTCATGCACAACAGGAGAACCAGCTTGAAGCCAGTTGACGCCTTCTTGAATCCCGCAACATCTTCGATTGACGCCGCGGCTGCGGCCGCAATCGAGACGGCAATCCAGAGCGCATGCGCTGCCATCGCGCCGACCTGGCCGCTGGATCGCTTCATTGCGGTCAATCCGTACTGGGGTTGGATCGATCATCACTTCGATGAAGCTGCAATGCAACTGCAGCATCTTTCGGGAACCAGCTTGCGCATGCCACGCGAATATTACCGAAGCGCGTGGCACGAGAATGTCTTCAGTCGCGCCGATCTATCGCAGGCCCTGACGGAATATCGCACGTCGATTGCGCTCGACGACGCCATCGCCGCGCTCGATCTGGCAGCGTCGCCAACGCACACCCTGCCGCTGCTATCAGACATGCTCGATGCCGACCGAGACCTCGAACATGCGCCGGCCTGGCGCGACACCATCACACATGAGATCAGCCAATTCTGCGCTGCCTATTTCGATGCCGACCAGGCCGACTGGCACCTCGTCCACGAGGGATCGATATTACAGAGTTGGCGCGCCAAGGTAGCGCGCGACCACGGCATTGCGCTGTTGATGCAGGCGCCCGAGGTGGCGACGCGAGCAGCACATCTGCCGTTGGAGGCGCGCCAAACCATCGTCTTCGTGCTCGAACGTCTCGCAGTTCCGGCAGCAGAGTTTGCCGATTTTCTCACTACAGTATTGCTGCGCGCAGGCGGCTGGGCGGCATGGTGCGCCTATCTGCGCTGGCAAGCACGTCTGAATGGCACGGACGACGACCATATTGTCGACCTGCTGGCCATGCGGCTCGCGTGGGAATATCTGCTCGATGACGGCAAGCGCGATGCGCATTGCCTGTGGTCGCGCTGGCGGCACGCTTTCCGGTTAGCCACGGAAGCCGTAGTGCAGAAACAGGCCGAGCCGAATGTCGATGCCGCCTTTCAACGTGCGCTGGAAATAGCCTACCAGCGAAAAGTTACCGCTGATCTGTTACGAGAGGTGAGCAAGCCTGCCGCGCCCGCCAACGGCACCGCGCCGACCGTGCAGGCAGTATTTTGCATCGATGTGCGCTCAGAAGTTTTCCGCCGTGCGCTCGAAAGCACATCGCCCGATATTCACACCGAAGGATTCGCAGGCTTTTTCGGGCTGCCCGTCCGCTACATTCCGCTTGGCACGACAGCGGACCGCCCGCAACTTCCGGGCTTGCTTGCGCCGCAGCTCACCGTCACGGAATCCTGCGGCCATGCGCGCGGCGACGACCTGCTCGCTGCATCAAGGCGCAAGGCACTCGTAGCGAAAAGAACTATGCGGGGCGTCCAGCGCGCGCCGGCTTCGGCCTTCACCCTTGTGGAAGCGCTGGGCCTGGGCTACCTGCTGAAGCTGATGAAGCGCGCCTTGCCGTCGTTGGAGGATGCCGCGTCGTCGGACCGATTCGGCGCCGATTTTCCCGCTCATGCTCGTCCGGTCCTGCGTATCGAAGGAGACGATGCGTTGCAGCAGAAAATTGCACTCGCAGCGCGCATCCTCAAGGCGATGAACCTGGTGGATCCGTTTGCCCGTATCGTGCTGCTGACCGGACATGGAAGCCAAAGCGCCAACAACCCGCATGCCGCAGGACTCGATTGCGGTGCATGCTGTGGGCAGACCGGTGAAATCAACGCCCGCGCACTGGCCTTCCTGCTCAACGAAGGCGAGGTTCGCAGTGGTCTGATCCAGCTGGGCCACGTCCTGCCTGCCGATACGCATTTCCTGGCCGCTCTTCACAACACCATGACCGACGAGGTCCTGCTGTTCGACACTGACACCCTTCCGCCCGGTCATACCGACGATCTCAACCATCTGCGCGATGCACTCGAACAGGCGGGCAAGCTGGCGCGCGCCGAGCGCGCTGCGTCGCTAGGCCTGGCCAATTTTGCACGCAATGCAGGCAAGCCGGAAGCATTGCTGCGCAGGCTCAAGCGACGGGCCAACGACTGGTCCGAGACCAGACCGGAATGGGGCCTGGCCAACAACGCCGCCTTTATTGCCGCGCCGCGTGCGCGCACGCGCAACATCAATCTGCATGGACGCGCATTCCTGCATGACTATGACTGGAAGACCGATCCCGATCACAGCGTGCTCGAACTCATCCTGACGGCGCCTATGGTTGTAGCGAACTGGATCAATATGCAGTACTACGCATCTACCGTAGACAATCTGCGCTTTGGCAGCGGCAACAAGTTATTGCACAATGTAGTGGGCGGGCATATCGGCGTATTTGAAGGAAACGGCGGCGACTTGCGCATAGGCCTCCCCTTGCAATCTTTGCACGACGGCCGAAATTGGATGCATACGCCACTACGTCTTTCCGTCTTTGTCGAGGCACCCAAGGACGCCATTGCTGCTATCGTCGAAAAGCACGAAGCAGTCAAAAGCATGGTGGACAACGAATGGCTATACTTATTCCAGATTGACGAGACCACCCGATCCATCGCTCGTTTAAAACATAATGAGTGGCACATCCCCGCGTGGTCCGCACTGGTTCCTGGTGATTCATAAAATCGCGCAGGTATTTTCCGAGCATTGACATATCACGGCCATGACTGATGAAGACCTCAACCCAATCTGCCTCCTGACCAAACACAACAAGCAAATAGCCTTGTCGGCGCCGCTACGCAATGTCGGCTATAAGGTGCAAACTTTCGATCAATATGACACCGACCAGCTCGGCACCTTCACCGGTGAGATACCGCGAGCCGGTACACAGCTGGATGCGGCGCGCACCAAGGCACTTCTAGCGTGCGAGTTGAGCGGACTACGCTTCGGCTTGGGCAGCGAAGGCAGCTTTGGGCCAGACCCTTACCTTGGCGTAAGCAGCTGGAATATCGAGGTGCTGGTCTGGCGCGATGCGCAAGAAGATTACGATATCCACGCTGTCTACCAGGGGCCCGATACCAATTATGCACAGACCTTTGCCTCGACCGAGGCAGACGTCACCAATTTTGCCGCGAAGACGGGATTTCCCGAGCATGGACTGGTCATCGGCAAACCGGGAGAGCCTTGGTTTCGCAAGGATTTGACGAATGTGAGCGAATTGTTGCAAACGGTGCGAGCGCCATTGTCGCTTGGCCCGGTTTGGCTGGAGACCGATATGCGCGCCCACCGGAACCGTCGCCGTATGACAGCGATTGCCCGATGCGCCGAAATGCTGGCGCAGAAAATCGCATCGAAATGTCCGGCATGCGCCAAGCCTGGGTTCGGTATCACGAAGCTCATACCTGGCGCCCGATGTGAAAATTGCGGGAGAAAAACCAGCACCCCATGCGCGCAATTGTTCTCCTGTGCAACCTGCGGCGAAACGCTCGAACAACAAATCAGCGCGACCGTCAATGCAATGCGTTGCGATCATTGCAACCCCTGACCGGCTTCGCCTCAGGCCGAAGAGACGTCGCCAGCGCGGCCGGAATTTTTCCGATCAATGCCATGGTTTCAATGCCACAAACCGCAATGTAAGCCGGCGTTTCAGTGGCCTCCGAACTTGCAGACCTTTGCCGCCAAGGAGGAGATGCGAATGCGGACAATTTTACAAATATAGGCCTGTCTGGATATGCGCGTGAAATTTGTCACCTGTCCATGGCGATATTCAAATTCGAAT